>NZ_JAXAVV010000005.1:0-472716 GCF_033949925.1 Lentzea kristufekii | reverse complement strand
AGGCTTAGAAGTCTTTCGCCGCACTCCGTTCCGGCTGTGTTTCCCGGCCCGTTCCGTGCTGGCATGGAGAAATTTACACGGGGCCCCCACGAGATCCAAATCGGGGGTCACGTACGGCGTAACCGCAGGTCAGACACCATGCAGGCGGCTCAAACCCGCCAAGATCGACGCAGAGTGTGACCGGGACCACGCCGACAATCTTGCATCCAGCTTCAACGAGGTGCGGCCGGCAGGTGCACGGTGACCGACAGACCACCGGTCGGCACGGCCACTGCCTGCGCAAACCCGCCATGAGCAGCCACCGCGGCACGCACGATCGAGAGCCCCAGACCCGTCCCGGACTGGCTGGTCCGGTCCTTGACCCCGCGGCGGAACGGCTCGAACAGCTCTTCAACGCGGTCCGGCGGGATCAACGGCCCCGACGACGACACCCGCAGAACGGACCACTGCGGCCCCGTCTCCACCACGGCCTCGATCCATCCGCCGACGTGGTTGTGGCGGACGGCGTTCTCCAGCAGGTTGCCGGCGATCCGCTCCAGCAGTGCGGGATCCCCGACCGCGAGCGCCGGCACGCACCGGAACACCGTGCGCAGGTTGCGTGCCTCGGCCTCGGTCCGTGTGGCCTTCCACGCGGACTCGACCACGGCGGACAGGTCGACCGGCTCCCGCACAGCGAGCCCGATCCCGTCCGTGCGCGCGAGCAGCAGCAGCGCGGACACCAACTGTTCGGCACGCTCCCCCGCCGCACGCACGACGCCGGCCATGCGTCGCAGCTCTTCGACGTCGGCATCCGGATCGGACAGAGTCACGTCCAGCTCGGTGCGCACCACCGAGAGAGGAGTGCGCAGTTCGTGCGATGCGTTCGCGACGAACCGACGCTGTGAGTCGAAGGCGGCTTCCAGCCGGTCGAGCATCGCGTCGAACGTGTCCGCGAGCTCCGCGACCTCGTCGCGCGGGCCTTCCAGCCGCAACCGCGACCCCAGCGACTCGGCCGACAACCGGCGAGCAGCCGCCGTCACGTCGTGCAGGGGTTTCAGGACGCGGCCGGTGAGCGTCCAGGTCAGAACGGCAGCGGCCACGACCATGCACGCGAACGCGATCAGCCCGGCTCGCAGCAGGTCCTGGCGGGCGGTGGCCGTCAACGCGTCGGTCAGCACCTGCACGGTGACGGTGACGCCGTCCACCGTGACCTGGGTGTCGGAGGGGAACGACGGCGACGAGTCGAAGACCCGCCCGACCAGCGTCCACCCGAGGAACAGCAGAACGGCGCTCACGACCGCGACGAGCGCGGTGGTGAGGAGCGTGATCCGAAGGCGAAGCCCTGGTCCGCGCCTTCGCATAGCTCAGTCCTCAGCAGATCCGTTCGAAGCACTCGGCACCCGGTAGCCGGAGCCCACGACGGTGTCGATGATGCCCGGTTCCCCGAGCTTCTTGCGCAACGTCATCACAGTGACGCGCACGGTCGTGGTGAACGGGTCGGCGTTCTCGTCCCACACGCGCTCAAGCAGCTCCTCGCTGCTGACGACCGAGCCCTTGGCCGCGAGCAGCACCTCGAGGACGCCGAACTCCTTGCGGGTCAGCTCGATCGGCTGCCCGCCGCGCGACACCGTGCGCCGCGCGGGGTCCAGTTCCACGTCCTGGGCGGCGAGCAGCGGCGGTGTCGCAGGGGTCGCGCGCCGGGCCAGCGCCCGTACGCGCGCGACCAGCTCGGGGAACGCGAACGGCTTCGCGAGGTAGTCGTCCGCACCGAGCGACAGCCCGGACACGCGATCCTCGATGGAGCCGCTCGCCGTCAGCATCATGACCCTGGTGAGCGCGCCGGAGCTGAGGATCTCCTTGCACAGCTCGTCGCCGGACATCCCCGGCAGGTCGCGGTCGAGCACGACCACGTCGTACCGCGTGACGGTCGACTTCTCGTGCCCGGTCTCGCCGTCGTAGGCGACGTCCACGGCCATGCCTTCGCGCCTCAGGCCGCGAGCGATCGCGTCGGCCAGAGGCGCCTCGTCCTCCACTACCAGAATCCGCACGCCTCAAAGGTGCCATACACACCTGAGAAGGCCCTTAACGACACCTTCACCTGCTGCGTGCAGGCCGATCGACGACGACCGTCGAGGCGGTCTGCAGTGCCCGGAGCTCCAGCAACGCCGGGTGCTGCTCCGCCAGCCGGGCCGCGTTCAGCAACGACCGCAGCGCCGCGGTCTCCCCGCGTGCCCGCTCCAGCGCCGCACGTCCCTCGGACGCCGCCACCAGCTCGGCCAGGGCGGCGCGGCGCAGCTCGGCGGGCATGACGACATCGCGACCCGCGACCTCGGCAACGGAGATCCCCAGCTCTTCGGCGCGCGGCGCGATACGAGCCACCACCTCGGCAGCGATGTCCACGCGTTCAGGGTCCACGGCCGAGTGTGCGCGAGTGACCACGGCACCGCGCAACGCGAGCTGCACGGCCGTGTAGAGCTCATCCTCAGGAGACGCCGCCTCCAGCACGAACTTCGTCGGCGACGACACGGCCCACCGGACCACAACGGTCACGCGGACCAGAACGCCGTCGGCGGTCGGTACGTCCTGCGCCGCGGGCGTCATCGTGCGCGGGCGGATGTCGACGCGGGTCAGCACGGTGCGAAACGGCACCCGATGGCGTCCCGGACCGAGTTCACCGACCAGCACTCCGCGGTCGAACCGGACGCCCCGCTCCCACGGGTACAACGTGCGCTTCATCGTCTCCACCCCCGTCCGGACAGGCCACGACCCCGGTCGGCGAGGCGGGGAACGGGAGTCCACAAGGGACTCGCAAAGCTCCTCGCCCCCGTGTGCGACCGGGGTCGTGGCGTCAGGATTTGAACCTGGTCTCTACAGAACCAACGCGCCCGCCCGATTCGCGGGACCCAGGTCAGGAAGACCTGCCGGGCCGCTGAAGCGAACGCTCACGGTGGTGGAGGTTAGCCGACCTACTTCTCCACGTGCTCGTCAATTTCGACGGGCAGGCACTCCAGGCGGGCGGCCCACTCCGTCACGCGGCGTGCGACGTCCTGCGCGGTGATGCCGCACAACGCCAGCACCTCGCCACGCTCACCGTGGTCGTGGAACTGCTGCGGCAGAGCGATGTCGCGCAACGGCACCTCGACGTCGGCATCGCGCAGGGCGGCCGCGAGAGAGGAACCGAAGCCACCGTGGCGGCCACCGTCCTCAACGGTCACCACGAGCTTGTGCGACGCCGCCATCTCCACGAGGTCCACCGACATCGGGTAGATCCACCGCGGGTCGACCACCGTCACGCCGATGCCCTGGTCCTCCAGCCGTTGCGCGGCTTCGAGACCGAGCCCGCCCAACGCGCCGACCGTCACCAGCAGCACGTCGGAACCCGACCGCCGAAGCACGTCCACGGAACCCACGCGCTCCAACGCGGGCAGGTCCGGGCCGACGGAGGCCTTCGGGTAGCGGATCACCGACGGCGCGTCCGAGATCGCCACGGCCTCCCGCAGCTCCTCGACCAGCGTGCCCGCGTCACGCGGCGCCGCCACGTGGACGCCGGGGATGACGCCGAGGATCGACATGTCCCACATGCCGTGGTGCGACGCGCCGTCCGGGCCGGTGACGCCGGCCCGGTCCAGCACGACGGTGACGCCCTGCTTGTGCAGCGCGACGTCCATGAGCAGCTGGTCGAACGCCCGGTTGAGGAACGTCGCGTAGACGGCCACGACCGGGTGCAGACCACCGATGGCCAGACCGGCGGCGGAGGTCAGCGCGTGCTGCTCGGCGATGCCGACGTCGAAGAACCGCTCCGGGAACGCCTTGGCGAACGGGTCCAGGCCGGTGGGCCCCTGCATCGCGGCGGTGATCGCCACGACGTCGGAACGCTCGCGGCCGACGTCCACCAGCGCGTCGGAGAACACGTGCGTCCACGTCCGGCTGGACGGCTTGACGTCCTCGCCGGTGATCGGGTCGATGACGCCGGTGGCGTGCATCTGGTCGGCCTCGTGGTTCTCGGCCGGCGCGAACCCCATGCCCTTGCGGGTGACCGCGTGCACGATCACCGGGCCGCCGAACGACTTCGCGCGCTGCAGTGCGGACTCCAGCGTCGCCATGTCGTGGCCGTCGACCGGGCCGATGTACTTGAGGCCGAGGTCCTCGAACATCGCCTGCGGCGCCAGCGCGTCCTTGATGCCGCGCTTGGCGGCGTGCAGGGCGGCGTAGAGGGGCTTGCCGAAGAACGGCGTCTGCTGCAGAGCGCTCTTGCCCTTCTCCAGCACGCGCTCGTAGCCGGGACGCAGCCGCAGCGACGACAGGTGGTCCGCGAGACCACCGATCGTCGGCGAGTACGAGCGGCCGTTGTCGTTGACCACGATCACGACCGGACGCGTCTTGTCCGCCGCGATGTTGTTCAACGCCTCCCAGCACATGCCGCCGGTCAGCGCGCCATCTCCGACGACCGCGACCACGTGGCCGTGAGCGCCGTTGATCTGCTTCGCCTTCGCCAGACCGTCCGCGTAGGACAGCGCCGTCGAGGCGTGCGAGCTCTCCTGCACGTCGTGCTCGGACTCCGACCGCGACGGGTAGCCCGACATGCCGCCCTGCTTGCGCAGCCTGTCGAACCCGTCGCGGCGGCCCGTGACGATCTTGTGCACGTACGACTGGTGACCGGTGTCGAACACGATCGGGTCCTGCGGCGAGTCGAAGACCCGGTGCAGCGCCAGGGTCAGTTCGACGACACCCAGGTTCGGGCCCAGGTGCCCGCCCGTCTTGGACACCTTGTCGACCAGGAAACGCCGGATCTCCTCGCACAGCTGCGACAGCTGTGCCTCGTCCATCCGTTTCAGATCAGCTGGTCCGTGCACGGACTCCAGCAGGGTCACCACGCCCACCTCACTCCTGAAGACTTCGGCTCAGTCTACGGAGACGCGCCTGAGACGCTGCCTCAGCTCGTCTCAGGGACGAGCAGGGCGATGCACTCCACGTGGTGCGTCATCGGGAACGCGTCGAACGCGCGGAGATCAGCGAGCCGGTACCCCTGAACTGTGAATTCAGCCAGGTCGCGGGCCAGCGCGGCGGGGTCGCAGGCGACGTAGACGACCCGCTGCGGACGGCGTCGTGCGACTTCAGCCACAACGACCTTGCCCGCACCCTTGCGAGGAGGGTCGAGGACCACGACGTGAGGGTCTTCCACGGGCAGTTTGCGCGTCACGGCACGCTCCACCTTGTCCGCCACCCACTCGACCTGGGACATGCGGCGGAGGTTGCGCCGGCCGTCCTCCACAGCGCCGGGGAAAGACTCCACGACCAGCACGGATCCACTTTCACCGACCTGCCGTCCGAGCACGGACGCGAAGAGTCCCGCACCGCCGTAGAGGTCCCACGCGCGTTGCCCCGCCGCGGCCGCGGCCCACTCCCCCACGACGGACGCGAACGTGTCCGCGGCGGCCGGGTGGACCTGCCAGAAGCCGTCCGCCGAAATTCGCCACTTTCGTTGGGCGGCGGTCTCGACGGCCGTACCGGTTCCGGCGCGTCGCACGGTGTGTCGGCCGCGCACCTCACCCACATGACGGTTGCCGTCACCGTCCTGGACGATCGTGAGCTCCTGCGCCCGCCACTTTCGGTCGGTCACGGCCTCGACCATGCCCGGCCGGGAGATCACACAGTGGTCGACCGGGATCACATCGTGGGAACGGAGGCTGCGGAAACCCGGCGTTCCGTCGCGGCCGACGGCCATCCGGATGCGGGTCCGCCACTCCAGCGGGCCGCCCGGCAGCGCCTCGACGACCACGTCGCGTTCGATCTTGCCGAGCCTCGCCAGCTGCTCGCGGACGACCTGGGCCTTCAGCTCCCGCTGCGCGTCCCACGACACGTGCTGGAAGTCGCAGCCACCGCACAGCCCCGGCCCGCTGAACGGGCACGGCGCCTCGACCCGGTCGGGTGACGCCTCCAGGATCTCGACGGCGTCCGCACGGCAGAACGACCCGCCGTTGTCCTCGTACACGGAGACCACGACGCGCTCGCCGGGCAGCGCGTGACGCACGAACAGAACGCGTCCCTCATGCCGTGCAACGAAATGCCCGCCGTGCGCGACAGGCCCTACTTCTACTTCGAACTTGCGTCCGGTCCAGTCTTCCTTGGTCGAGCTCATCGGTCGTCAAGTCCCCTTCGGACAGCGCCGGGCGCGATGACGTCCTTGTCCTTGACCTTCACCGAGGACTCCAGCTGCCACGGCACGCTGGTCACCATCACACCCGGCTGGAAAAGCAGCCTTCCCTTGAGCCGCAACGCGCTCTGGTTGTGCAGAAGCTGCTCCCACCAGTGGCCGACGACGTACTCGGGGATGAACACCGTAACAACGTCGCGCGGGTTGTCCGTCCTGACGCGCTTGACGTAGTCGAGGATGGGCCTGGTGATCTCCCGATAGGGAGACTCGATCACTTTCAGCGGGATCTTGAAGTTCTCCTTCTCCCACTCGGCGACGAGCTTGCGGGTGTCGCCGTCGTCGACGTTGACCGTGACGGCCTCCAGCACGTCCGGACGCACGGCCTTGGCGTAGGACAACGCCCTGAGCGTCGGCATGTGCAGTTTGGACACCAGCACCATCGCGTGGTTGCGCGCGGGCATCGTGCGCACGCGCTCCTGCTTGCGCAGTTCCTCGGCGACGGTGTCGTAGTGCTTGCGGATCGCTGTCATCAACGCGTAGATGGCGGCCATCGCGGCGATGGCGATCCACGCACCCTTGGTGAACTTGGTGATCAGCACGATGACCAGCACGGTCGCGGTCATGACGAGACCGAACGTGTTGATCGCCTGCGACCGCCGCATCCGCCGGCGCGCCTGCTCGTCGGTCTCGGTCTTCAGCAGCCGCTGCCAGTGCCTGATCATGCCGAGCTGGCTCAGCGTGAACGACACGAACACACCGACGATGTAGAGCTGGATCAGCCGGGTCACCTCGGCGTCGAACGCGATCACCAGCACGATCGCGAACCCGGCCAGGAACACGATGCCGTTGGAGAACGCCAGCCGGTCGCCGCGGGTGTGCAGCTGCCGCGGCAGGTAGCGGTCCTGGGCGAGGATCGAGCCGAGCACCGGGAAGCCGTTGAACGCGGTGTTCGCCGCGAGCACGAGGATCAGCGCGGTCACCGCGGTGACGAAGTAGAAGCCGGGCGGGAAGCTGTCGAACACCGCGCCCGCGATCTGGGCCAGCATCGTCTTCTGCTCGTAGTCCGCCGGGGCGTTCGTGATCTGCTGCTTGGGGAACTCGGCCATCCGCACGTCGGTCAGCTGGGCGAGCACGATCAGGCCCATCAGCATGGTCACCGAGATGCCGCCCATCAACAGCAACGTGGTCGCGGCGTTGCGGGACTTGGGCTTGCGGAACGCGGGCACGCCGTTGCTGATCGCCTCGACGCCGGTGAGGGCGGCGCAGCCGGACGAGAACGCCCGCATCACCAGGAATGCGAAGGCGAGGCCCATGAGGTGGTCCTGTTCGGCGTGGATCTCCAGGCCGGAGCTCTCGGCCCGCATGTCGTCGCCCATGACGAAGCCGCGGACGAGGCCGTAGCCGATCAGGCCCATGATGCCGATCATGAACGCGTAGGTGGGGATCGCGAACGCGGTGCCGGACTCGCGGATACCGCGCAGGTTGATCGCCGTGAGAACGACGATCGCGGCGACCGCGAACTCCGCCTTGTGCGTCGCCACGAACGGGATGGCCGAACCGATGTTCGCCGCCGCCGCCGAGATCGACACCGCGACCGTGAGGATGTAGTCGACGAGCAGGGCGCTCGCCACCGTGAGCCCTGCTCTGCGTCCCAGGTTGACCGTCGCGACCTCGTAGTCACCGCCGCCGGACGGATAGGCGTGCACGTTCTGCCGGTAGCTCGCGACGACTGTGAGCATGACCAGGACGACCGCGACACCTACCCACGGTGCCAGCGCGTAGGCGCTCAGGCCCGCCACCGACAGCATCAGGAAGATCTCCTCCGGCGCGTAGGCGACCGACGACATGGCGTCGGAGGCGAACACCGGGAGGGCGATGCGTTTGGGCAGGAGGGTGTGCGCGAGGCGATCACTGCGGAACGGCCGTCCGACGAGGAGGCGTTTGGCAGCGGTGGCGAGCTTGGACACGGCCAGAGCGTAAGGGGTCCGCTCACCGGGACGGGCTAATGCTCGGTAGGTTCTGCGGAGAGTTCGCCTGAGGAGGCATGTCGTGCACGTGGTGATCATGGGTTGTGGCCGGGTGGGGGCGTCCCTGGCCAGGGCCCTGGAGCGACTCGACCACCAGGTCGCCGTGATCGACAAGGATGCGCAGTCGTTCCGCAGGCTGGGCAGCGACTTTCACGGACAGCAGGTCATCGGCAACGGTTTCGACCGCAATGTCCTGATCGAGGCCGGTGTCGAGCGCGCGGGCGCGTTCGCGGCGGTCTCCAGCGGCGACAACTCGAACATCATCTCGGCGCGGGTCGCGCGCGAGACGTTCGGTGTCGAGCACGTCGTCGCGCGCATCTACGACCACAAGCGCGCCGCGGTGTACGAGCGCCTGGGCATCCCGACCGTGGCGACGGTGCCGTGGTCGACCGACCGGTTCCTGCGGATGTTGCTGCCCGAAGGGGCGTCGACCGCGTGGCGCGACCCGTCCGGCACCGTGGCGGTGCTGCCGATCGAGGTCGACGAGGCCTGGGTCGGGCGCCCGGTGCGCGAGCTCGAAGAGGCGATCGGCGCGCGTGTGGCGTTCGTGATGCGCTTCGGCACGGGTGTGCTGCCGGACGCCAAGACCGTCGTGCAGGCGGACGACTCGATCTACGTGGCGGCGCTGTCCGGCACGATCACCGACGTCGCGGCGGCGGCGCTGCAGGCACCGGAGGAGAGCTGATGCGGGTCGCCATCGCTGGTGCGGGAGCCGTGGGACGGTCCATCGCGCAGGAGCTCGTCTCGGACGGGCACCAGGTCATGCTGATCGAACGGGACCGGGCGCACTTCGACCCGAACTCCGTCGAACAGGCCGAGTGGGTGCAGGCCGACGCGTGCGAGTTGTCCTCTTTGGAGGACGCGGGCATGCAGCTGTGCGACGTGGTGATCGCCGCGACCGGTGACGACAAGGTCAACCTCGTGGTGTCGCTGCTGGCCAAGACGGAGTTCGCCGTCCGGCGCGTCATCGCGCGCGTGAACGACCCGACGAACGAATGGCTCTTCACCGAGTCGTGGGGTGTCGACGTGGCCGTGTCGACGCCACGGCTGCTGGCCGCCATGGTCGAGGAGTCCGTGACGATCGGCGACGTCGTGCGGCTGATGACGCTGCGGCAGGGGCAGGCGAACCTCGTGGAGATCACGCTGGACGAGTCGACGCCGTTCGCCGGCCGGGCGGTCTCGGAGCTGACGATGCCGCGGGACGCCGCCCTGGTGACGATCCTGCGCGGCGGGCGGGTCATCGTGCCGCAGCCCGACGACACGCTCGAGGGCGGTGACGAGCTGTTGTTCGTCACCACCGCCGCCGTCGAGCAGGACATCAAGGCCGCTCTGGGGTACTGAGGTCGCGTTCCGCCCGCGTATCTGCGGAGCGCAGGCGGGCACCTACTTCCTGTGAGCGATCAGCTGCCCCTGGTCGGGCGCGAGGAAGAGTTGCGGACCGTGCTGCGGGTGTTGGCCGCGCACGGGGCGGTCCTGCTTTCCGGTCCTCCGGGCGTGGGGAAGACACGGCTGGCTTGTGAGGTGCTCGCTGCCGTGCCGCACCCGGTCGTGCGCTGGTACGCCACGGTCGCCACGTCCCGGATTCCACGCGGCGCGATCGCGTCGCTCGTGCCCACCGGCCTGCCGGCCTCGCAGGGTTCGATCCTGCCGTCGTCGTCCGTGCGCGCGGCCGCCGAGCACCTCTCTCGTGGCCGGCGGCGGGTGTTGTCGGTCGATGACGCGCATCTACTCGACGACGCCTCGTTGTTGGTGTTGCAGCACCTTGTGCGTCACCGGCTGATGCGAGTCATGTGCACCGCACAGCCTGGTTGGGGCCTGGAGGGGTTGACCGTCGTGCCGGTCGACGCGCTGGATCGGGAACGCGCGGACACGGTGCTGACGACGGCTCTCGGCGGGCCGGCCGATGTCTCGACGCGGCACCTGGTGTGGGCGACCAGCCAGGGGAACCCGTTGTACCTCAAGGAGCTCGTCGCGGCGGGCCGGCACCGCGGCGCGTTGACCGAGACCGAGGCCGGGTGGAGCTGGAGCGGGCCGCTGGAGCTGCCCGGGCGGCTCGCCGAGCTCGTCGACCTGACGCTGGGACGGCTCACCGATCCGCAGCGGCGGGCACTGGAGCTGCTCGCGTACGGGGAACCGCTGGAATCCGAGCTGATGACCGTGCCGCAGGACCTCGTGGACCGGGGGTTCGTGCGCGTCGGTGACGACGGACGGGCGCGTGTCGCTCATCCGCTCTACAGCGCGCGCCTGCGAGCCACCTGTCCGACGGTGCGCGCACGGGCACACAGGCGCGCGTTGGCCGATCGGCTCGAAGCGGAGGGCGCCAGTCGTCCTGGTGACGCGGTGCGCGTCGCGACGTGGCGGCTCGACAGCGGGACGGCCGAGTCGCCCGACGTGCTGGCAAGGGCCGCCGAGGAGGCACTGTCCGCTCAGGACTGGGAACTCGCCGAACGGCTCTCGCGCGCCGCCCTGGCCTGTGGGGCGACATCGCGCGTGGGGCTCGTGCTGGGTCTTGTACTGATGTACCAACGTCGGTGCGCGCAGGCCGAGGAAGTGCTCGCCGGGGCCATGTCGGCGGACGGCGACATGCTGACGTTGATCCAGGTCGGCTGTACGCGCGCGTACAACCTGTTCTTCGGCCTCGGTGACGAGGACGCCGCCGTGGCCGTGCTGGATCTCGTGACAGCACGGAAGCTGCCCGCCGAGCTGGAGCACGCTGTGCTGTTCTTCGCGCTGACGTTCGCGCTGGAGGCCGCGCCGGTGGGTTTCGCACGGCTGGGCGGTGAGCTGCTGCTTGCGGAGGGCGGCTGGGCGGCGACGGCGGGACGGCAGGTGCTGGCGGTCACGGACCAGTGCGCGGGCCGCTACACCGACGCCATCGCACGGATCGAGGACAACCACATGGCCGTGCTGGCGACGGCGGACCGGTTCCCGTCGTTGATGAACGAGGCGAACCGCGTGCGCAACGAGAGCATGCTGCGGTGCGGTGATCTGGTGGGTGCGGAGAGGCGAGCCGCGCGGGCGCTGGCCGAGGTGGTCGAGGAGGACCGCTGGTCGGTCACCCAGGTACCGCCGCGAGTGCTGCTGAGCCAGAGCGCGCGGTTGCGCGGGAAGGCCGCGTCGGCCGTGCGGATCACCGCCGAGGGCGTCCCGGACTCGGACACGCCGCCGATGATGTGGGACGTGCTGCTGCTGGCGGAGCTCGCGGCCGGTGCGGCGTTGCAGGGGCAGTCGGATCGCGCCTTTCGAGCCTTGGCGCGTGCGGAGGCCGGGCTGCTGCCTGCGTGGCGCAGCGCGCGGTTCGCCGTGGGATCTGCACGGTCGTGGGTGCTTGCGGGCGCTGGACGCGTCAACGAGGCGATGCAGGCTGCTCTGGACAACGCCGCTTCGGCGAGGGAACACGGCGTGCATTCCGAGGAGATCGGGTCCTTGCACGACGCCGCACGGTTCGGTGCGGACACCTCGCCTCGTCTGTTGGAGCTCGCGAAGTCGCGCAAAGACCCGCTCACGACTGCGTACGCCTCGCACGCCCAGGCACGCGCGTTGCGCGACCCGGCGGGGCTGGAGGAGGTGGCGGCGGCGTTCGCGGCGTGCGGTGCCACGCTGTACGCGGCCGAGGCGCTCGCCGAGGCCAGCAGGCTGTCGCGCTTGCACGACCGGCCTCGTGACGCGGATCGGCTGGAACGGCAGGCGTCGGCGCTCGCGGAGACGTTCGACGGCGCGATCACTCCCGGTCTCGTGGTGACGAGCACCCTCGCCGCGTTGACGCCACGTCAGCTGGAAATCGCGCGTCTCGCCGTGGCTGGCCTGACGAGCGTGGCGATCGCCGAACGGCTGGCGATCGCCAAACGGACCGTGGACAACCACCTGCACACGACATATGCGGCGGTGGGCGTGACGGGACGGGGTGGCTTGTGCGCGTTGTTCGGCCACGGCGCGTAAATCGATGTGCGCGGTGAGCCGGACCTTCGGCACACTGCGCGTTGTGTGGCCGTTCGTGGGCAGGGTGCGCGAGCTTGAGGACGTGATGTCCGCGTTGACCTCAGGCAACGGCGCCGCGCTCGTCGGGCCCGCCGGTGTGGGCAAGACGCGGCTCACGGACGAGGTCGTGGCACGGCTGGAGCAAACCCGTCTCGCCGTGCAGCGCTGTTATGCGACGGTGGCGACGTCGGCCATTCCGTTCGGGGCGATGGCCGCGATGCTGCCCGCTGACATGCGCACGGCGAACCCACTAGGTCGCGCCGTGGAGCACCTTCTAGCCGAACAGCAGCCGTTGGTGATCGTGGTGGACGACGCGCATCTGCTGGATGACGCCTCCATCGCGCTGCTGCATCACCTGATCCGGCACGGACACGCACGGGGGCTCGTGACCTCACGGCCGGGCGAGCGCACCGAGTTGTGGCAGGAAGGGCTGCTGCGCCGTTACCCGCTCGGCGACCTGTCGCGCGCCGAGTCCGACCTGCTGCTCGAACACGCGCTGGGCGAGCCGATCGACACGTGGTCGGCGGCGCTGCTGTGGTCCGCCAGCGCGGGAAACCCGTTGTACCTCAAAGAACTCGTCGTGTCGGGGCGCGAGATGGGAACGCTGCGTTCTGACGACGGCATCTGGTCGTGGCACGGCGCCATCGAGTTCGGCGGACGACTCGGGGAGCTCGTGCAGTCCAACCTCGGCCGGCTGCAACCGTCACACCGGCACGCGCTGGAGCTCCTCGCCTGCTCCGAACCGGTGGAACTGGACCTGCTGGCGTCGCTCGTGCGCGAGGAAGTGCTGGACGACCTGGAGACGCGTGGGTTGATCCGTGTCGCGCCCTCCGAGCGCCGCACGGTCGTGCGGCTAGGACATCCGTTGTACGGCAGTCTGCTTCGTGCAACATGCCCGACGTTGCGCGCGCGGACGCACCATCGCGCGCTGGCCACCGCTCTGGAGGCAACCGGCGCGCGCCGCCGTGAAGACCTCATGCGCATCGCCACGTGGCGACTCGACGGCGGCTCACCCACCCCGGTGAACCTGCTCGCCGCGGCCGCCGAACAGGCCTGGGCCGCGCAGGACGTGACGCTCGCCGAACGCCTCTGCCGCGCCGCTGTCGAAGCGGGCGGGCTGAGCCAGGTCGGACACGTATTCGGCCAGGTGCTGATGCACGGCCACGCGCCGTCGCAAGCCGAAACGACGCTCGCCGACGTGATGACCGGCCCGCTCTCGCCCGAGGACCTGGGCCGCCTCGCCGCGACCCGCTCGATGAACCTGCACTTCGGCCTCGGCGACGCGGACGCCGCCACCGCGCTGCTCGACGCCGTCGACGTGCCCGGCCTTTCCGCGGACGTGCACGACTGGCTGCAGGTGGTCCGGGTCATCCTGGAGGCACAGCACGGCCACGTGGCAACGGTGCTCGAACGCACCTATCACCCCGTGGCACCACATCTTTCCGTCCACATGCGACGCACCAGAGCGTTGTGCCTCCTGCACGCGGGCCGCTATCGCGAGGTTGCACAGGAGATCACCGCCTACGAGGCTTTGGAGGACCCGGCCGAACCGGACGACGGCGCACTGCGCATGCGGTGCTTCGCGCTGGCGTTCGCCGGCCATCTCGCCGAGGCGGAGGCCCTCGCGCTAACGATGTACGACCGCCCGTTCGACGATCTGGCGTTCACGGGCGCGACATCGCTCTACAGCGTGCTGTCGTTCTGCGCGCGCATGAGAGGCAACGGCTCCCAAGCCCTCCGCCTGGCCCGCGAAGGCAGCCCGAAATCCGCCGAGCGTCCCCTGATCTTCGACGCCATCGCCCTGGCGAACCTGGCCTGCGCCGCGGCGATCTGCGGCGACACCGCCCTGGCCCAGCACGCCCTGGCCCGCGCCGAAAAAGCCCGTCGTCCAGCCTGGCGCCTGACCGGCATCACGGTCTCAGTGACCCGCTCCTGGGTGCTCGCAAGCACCGGCGACGTCCACACGGCCGCCAACGCGGCAATGGCCGCCGCCGACGAATGCGCCGAACTGGGCGCGCACGGCAGCGAGGCCATGGCACTGCACGACGCCGCCCGCTACGGCGTGGACACGTCCCTGCGCCTGACGGCCCTCACAGCCACCATGGACGACCCGATGACGAAGGCCTACGCAGCACACGCCACTGCCCTCGCGCACGCCGCACCGACCGCACTGGAGACCACGGCAACGGACTTCCAGCGCCTCGGCGCCACCCTCTACGCCGCCGAGGCACTAGCCGCCGCCACCCGCCTGCACCGAACCCGGGGCAACGCCCGCGCCGCCTCCCAGGCCTCCGCCCGGCAGGCCCTCCTGATGCGCGACTTCGACGGCGTCCACACCCCGGCCCTGCGCGCCGGCGACCTCGCGCACCTGACCCGCCGCCAGTCCGAGGTGGCCCACCTCGCGACGTCCGGACTCACCAACCAGCAGATCGCCGAGCGGCTCCACACGTCCAAGCGCACGGTCGACAACCACCTGCACGCTATCTACGGAACTCTCGGAGTGACGGGCCGCGCCGAACTGCGCACCGTGCTCGGCCTCCCCTGACGCCGACTGATATCCAATATATCGGGCTCTGCACAGTACTGCGCGCGATCGACGACTCGCTTTCCGGCCGCATTATCGCTGGTCCGAGCCCCGAGCGCGATCCTCGCCGGACCGCCCCACCACCCCTGCTGCAGCCTTTGCAATGAGTCTTTTGACTTCGTCCGCAAACGTTTTTTGCATCTGGTGGGCAGCGAGGCGCGCGGAAACCAGCAGCCGAATCCCCACATATCGGATGTCAGTAGGCGATCAGTCGGGCGCGCACAGCGCACCGGTCAGTCGCCGCACAGCGTCCGCGGCGCCGAAGGTGCCGACAGCGTTCGGACTCATCGCGGCGTCGGGTCCGGAAACGACGCGGCCGGCGCCTCCAAGAGGAGGCACCGGCCGCGAAGCGTGGAGCGGGTCAGTCTCTGGACTTGTCGCGGGACTCGGCGTCGACGACGCGCTTGAGCTCGTCCATGTCCGGGGTGAGCAGATCATCAGCCGTGCGTGCGAGGACTGCCTCCGTCGCCGCTTCGGCATCCGCCTTGGCCTTGGCCTCGGCGGCCTCCTCGGCCTCCTTGAGGCGCTTGTCCGCGCGGCGGACCGCCCAGACCGTGGCGAGGAGGGCGATGGCCATCAGCGGGTAGCCCATGCCGAGGCGCGCGACCGCGAGCCAGCCGACCTGGTCCTCGTCGTAGAGCCAGCGCTGGACCACGAAGCGGGCGAAGAACACCAGGGCCCACACGAAGGTCGCGATGTCGTAGTCGCGGACCGAGGCCTTGTCGTCGCGCCAGGAGCGGTCTCTGCCGTTGAGGAACGTCCAGATCACGCCGGCGAGCGGCCGGCGCACGACGATCGACAGCAGGAACGCGCTGCCGTACACGACGCTCTGCCAGATGCCGAAGAGGAAGAAACCCTTGGCCTCGCCTGTCTTGTACGCGATGAACGCCGCGATGCCCACGCCGAAGACGGCGGAGATCGCGGGCTGGATGGTGCCCTTGCGCACGGCCAGGACCACGCCGATGACGACGGCGGCGGCCAGCGAGCTGATGATCGCGGCCATCAGGTTCTTGGTCGTGAAGTTGACGATCACGAAGACGAGCACGGGCAGCGACGAGTAGAGCATTCCGCTCACGCCGCCCATCTGATCGAGGACGGTGGGCTGCTTTTCTTCGGTCTTGACTGAAGTCATGAAGCGTTCTGCAACTCGTAATAGGGGTTGTAGAGCACCTTGCGCCCGTCGCGCACGGCGATGCGGCCTCGGGCCTTGATCGTCCGACCAGGCTCGATTCCCGCGATGCGACGGCGGCCGAGCCAGACGAGGGTGACGCCCTCGGTGCCGTCGTAGAGCTCGGCTTCCAGTGTGGCGGCCGCGTCCCGCGGGCAGAGCTCCACGCTGCGGAGCCTTCCGAGGACGGTGACCTCCTCACCGGACTTGCAGTCGCAGGCCTTCACCGCGCCGACGGCCTCCGCTTTTCGCGACAGGTCGTCCGCGTCGAGCTCGGTCACGTCGCTGGTCAAGCGACGTACCAAGCGGCGCCAATAGCCGCTCATCCCCGACTCCTGCATTGCTCTGGTGGCCCCGTGGTGTGGACCGTCTGACAGTGAGGGTACGCACGGGCAACGACAATCTTGGGCGTGCCTGCCGAGACTGTGCTTCTGCTACCCGGAACCGCCTCTGACGAGGTGTTCGTCCGTTCCGTGTTCACCGAGCCGTTGTCGCAGGTCGGTGCCGTTCTCACCGCACCACGTGTCCGCACACTCAGTGAACGGTTGACGGCCCTCGAAAATGCCCCGGCAGGCCACCCGATCGTGGTAGGTGGTGTTTCGCTGGGCGCGCACGTCGCCGCGAGGTGGGCGGTGGCCAACCCTGACCGGTGCGCGGGCTTGGTCCTGGCGCTACCTGCGTGGACCGGCGCTCCGGACGAGGCGCCCGCGGCGCTCGCGGCCAAGGCGAGTGCGCAGATCGTCCGGACCCAGGGCCTCACGACGGCGCTCGCCGGTACGACCGGCTGGCTGCACGACGAACTGACGAGGGCGTGGCACGGTTACGGCGACCAGCTCGTGCCGCATCTGGAAGAAGCCGCCGAATCGCTCGCACCGACGCTCGACGAGCTGAAGTCGCTGGACGTGCCGACGGGCATCGTCGGGTGCACCGATGACCCAGTGCACCCGATCGCCGTCGCACGGGCATGGGCCGAAGCCATCCCGCGCGCCGTGCTCGTCACCACGACACTGGACGCCTACCCGCACGCGTTGGGGCGTGCGGTGCAGGCGTGGCAGCAGGCGCGTTAGCCCTGCTGCTGGATGTGGCGGGCGATCGCTTCCGGCAGCTCGACCGGCAGCGGGGTGCGAGGCGGCATCGGCTGCTCGCCGCGCACGACCACGGTGCCGCGCAACATCTCGCGCAGCGCCTGCGAGTTCTGCTCGAAGTGCTCTTCGGGGCCGGCCGCGACACCGCGCAGCATCCAGCGCGGGCCGTCGACGCCGACGAAGAGGATCTGCACGCCCTGGTTGCGCGCGGTGATCTCCTCGCCCCACTCGCCGTTCTCGCGGTTGATGCGGGCGCCGTCCTCCTTGAGACCCTCGATCAGCTCGGCACCGACCTCCCGCCACAGGCCGCCCGACTTCGGCGCGGCGAACGCGCTGACCGTCAGCTGGCCGACGGACGTGAGGACGTGCACGGCGCGCACGGAGCCGTTCTGCTGGTCCATCTCGACCTGCAACTGGGCCTCGTCCGGCATCGGCAGCAGCACCGATCCCAGGTCGAGCCGCTCCACGTCGTCCTGGGGAGCGACCGTCGAGTCCCACGGGCCCTCGACGTCGTCGAAGACCTCGTCGTGCTCCGGACCGGTCTCGACCGCCCCCGAGGAGTGACGACCGCGCTTGCGGCGCCTTCCGAACATGCCCCTACCCCTCCGCCTTCATCCGGGCGAGCACCACGTGCCCGCCGGTCGAGCCATAGCCTCCCGCACCGCGTTCCGTTTCCGGCAACTCGGTGACCTCCCGGAACACCGCGTGCTCGACGCGTTGCACGACGAGCTGGGCGATCCGGTCACCCCGTGTCAGCACGATCGGCTCACGGAGATCATGGTTCACGAGGCAAACGCGGATCTCACCGCGGTAGCCGGAGTCGATCGTGCCGGGCGTGTTCACCACGCTCAGACCGGCCCGAGCGGCCAGGCCCGACCTCGGGTGGACGAAGCCCGCGAAACCGTCGGGCAGCGCGATGGCGACACCGGTGCCGACCACGGCGCGCTCTCCTGGTGGAATGACCACGTCCGACGTGGTGACCAGATCTGCGCCCGCGTCGCCATCACGGGCGTAGGCGGGCACGGGAACCCCCGGATCGAGCCGGGTCAGCAACACCTCGACGCTGGACACGGCGGCCGAGATTACCCTGACGACGTGAGTGAGACTGCCGTGACCGCCACTACGACCTTCCGCGAACGCCTGTACGTGACGTGGTGGATCTGGCCGCTGCCGCTGCTCGCGGCCGCGCTGCTGGCCGCCGAGGTGCACATGGGCTTCCCCGGCGTCAGGTCCTGGCTGCCGTACGTGATCCTGCTCCCGCTGACGGCCGCCCTGATCGCCAAGATGGGGTCCACGAAGGTGGAGGTCGCCGACGGCGAGCTGCGCGCGGGTGACGCGCACATCCCGCTGGAGCTGCTCGGCGACGTCGAGATCATCGCTCCCGAGGACCGCCGCCGGACCATGGGCCGCGAGCTCGACCCCGCGGCGTTCGTCGTGCACCGGGGCTGGGTCAAGCCGCTCGTGCGGGTGCGTGTGAACGACCCGGAGGACCCGACGCCCTACTGGGTGATCAGCACGCGTCGCCCCGACGAGCTCGCCGCCGCGATCAAGTCCTGAGAAAACACAACTGGGCGCCACCCGTGAGGGTGAGCGCCCAGTTCTTTCTTCGGCGGACTGAACTCAGGCGCAGTCCCGGCAGATGTACGTGCCGCCGTTGTCCTCGGCGAGCCTGCTGCGGTGGTGCACCAGGAAGCACTTCGAGCACGTGAACTCGTCGGCCTGCTTGGGCAGGACCTTGAACGTGAGCTCCTCACCGGACAGGTCGGCGCCCGGAAGCTCGAAGTTCTCCGCGCTCGCGTCCTCGTCGACGTCGACGACGCCGGACTGCGTCTCGTTCCGCCGGGCTTTCAACTCCTCGAGGGAGTCCTCAGCGAGTTCGTCCGCCTCGCTGCGACGCGGCGCGTCGTAGTCGGTCGCCATCTTCTTCACCCCTGCGGTCTACGGAGACTGTTCGTGTCGCTGGTTAACGCTCCAGCGACCTCTTTTGTGCCCCACGTCAAGGTGACGTAGGTCTCCCACACCCGGCGGGCAAGCCAACCCCCTTGACGTGACCGTCGGCTTGATCGAAATGTGTGCGGAGCGCGCAGAGGGTAGCTCATTGCCCGAGTGGCTCGACATCGGGTTACCCCTTACCGACCGGACGGGTGACACAACCTTTCTACGCTGGACCGATACCCTGTGCGGGAGCACGTGTGCCGTGGCGTGCAACCTGGCGCCGGGCCGGTACCGTCCTGACTGTGAGCAATCAGGGCGGTGCAGTGGGTCACGCCCGTCAGGGCGCGCATCAGCCGGGTTGGGCCTAGGCTGATCTCAGGGACGGATCACGGGGAGGGCTTCGAACGTGGGATCCGCATCGGGGAGCTTGACGCCTTACAAGAGGCGTCGGCCCGTGCCCGCGCTCGTCCTGTTCGCGGTGCTGTTGGTCAGTTCCGTGTTCGTGTGGGTGAAGGTGCTCGGCAACGCGAGCGACGTGGACGCGGCCATCAAGTGCAACGCGCCCGGCAACGTCACGACATCGGTGACCGGCGCGGCGGATCCGGCCGCGGCCTCGACGCCTCAGGCCCCGCCGCTGGGCACCGTCCTGGAGCACGACGCGCTGGACCGCACGAACCCGGTGCCGGTCGGCGAGGTCAACTTCAAGGTCGTCAACGCCTCGACGCAGCGCAACCACGCCAAGGCCGTCGCGACGATGTTCACCGAACTGGGCCTGAAGCAGGCGGCCGACCCCGGCAACGACGCGATCTACCCGGCGGGTGACATGACCTGCCGCGGCCAGATCCGCTTCGGCGCGCCCGGCGCGTCTGCGGCCAGGACGCTGTCGCTGCTGGAACCGTGCCTGGAACTCGTGCGCGACGACCGCCAGGACGCCACCGTCGACATCGCGATCGGCAAGAAGTTCGACGAGGTCAAGCCGAACAGCAGCGCCCGCAAGGTCCTCGACCAGCTCAGCGAGTGGGCGGCGCAGCAGCCGGAGCAGCAGGGCGGCCAGGTCGCCGCGGCCACCCCGCCGACGCTCAACGCCGACAGCCTGGCCGGCGCACGCGACGTGACCTGCTGACTTCCGCAAGACCGCGCGCTACCTTGCGCGCATGGGGGTAGATCTTCGTCCGGACGAGCACGTCCTGTGGCAGGGCGAGCCGGCACATCACTCGGTCTTCCTGAGGCCGGATCCGAGGTGGATCCGGTTCACCCTCAAGTTCGACGCCATCAAGATCGCGATCGTGGCGGGGCTGGCCTTGCTGACGCGCGGATGGACGGACTTCTTCGACGACTGGCCCACCGCCCTCATGGTGCTCGGGGCGTTCGTGGTGCTCGATCTCTTCTATTTGGCCGAGCCGTTCCTCTGGCGCTATCGGACTCTGCGTCGCACGACCTACTACGTCACCGACCAACGCGTCGTGTCCGTTCCCGGAAGGCGGGCGCGGTCGGTCAAGCTCACCGACATCGACGACCTGTCCTTCGCCGAGGAACCGGACGGTTCCGGACACATCAGGCTCGACCGGCGGCTCATGCCCGACGGCTACGGCACCCGCACGGTCGCCGAGCTGATCCACGTCCCGGACGTGCGCCAGGTCGTCACCCTGCTGTCAACGTTGACGGGCCTCCCTGAATCAACATTGATTCAACGTTGATTCAGGCCCCTTGTGCAAAAGACGTTTGCGGACGTCCGCAAACGTCTTTTGCACAACCAATATATTAGCGCTCTGACCTGCGAGTTCAGACCTTGCCGAAGCCCGACTCGACGAGGGCGTCGTACATCTCGTCGGCGATGCCGGGTGTGGCGGCGAACGTCGCGTCCTGCCCGAGTTCGGGGGACGATCCCGGTAGCCGCACGACCGCGCCGGCCTCCGAGGCGATCAGTCCGCCGGCGGCCCAGTCCCAGCGTCCCAGCGCGTGCTCCGCGTAGGCGTCGAGCCGTCCGGCGGCCACCGAACACAGGTCGAGCGACGCCGCGCCGGCCCGCCTCAGGTCACGCACCCTCGTGGCCATGCCGGCCCACGTGTCGGCCTGCCGCTGACGGCGTTCCGGCCGGTACGCGAAGCCGTATCCCAGCAACGAGAGAGACAGGTCGGTCGTCGCGGAGACGCGTAACGGCGAACCGTCCAGGAACGAGCCGTAGCCGCGTGCGGCCGTCCACATGCGGCCGGTGGCGGGCTCGAACACCGCGCCCGCCACTGACTCGCCGTCGAGCTGCGCGGCGATCGACACCGAGTACCAGGGGATTCCGTAGAGGTAGTTGACGGTGCCGTCGATGGGGTCGACGACCCAGGTCAGTCCCTCGACGACGGCAGGACCGTCGAGGCCGCCCTCCTCCTCGCCGAGCACGGGCTCGCCGGGGCGCAACTCGGACAGACGCGTCCGGACGAGTTGTTCTGAGGCGCGGTCTGCTGCGGTCACCACGTCTGTCGAGGTGCTCTTGGTGTCGAACGAGACGACGGCGGAAGCGCGCATGCGCTGAACAAGAGCACCCGCTTCTCGTCCGATCGCCGTCGCGATGTCGACGAGTGGCCGGGGATCGAACACGACCGGTTCCCTCCTGCGTCACTAGCACGGGACTATCGGACATCGTCAGGCTAATGTCTGCGCACCACAGGTGTACTGAATCGAAACCAGCTGGATCTAGTAGGAAGGACCACGGGGATGGGCATCACCCGCGGGTTCGGTGTGGACATCGGCGGCTCGGGCGTCAAGGGCGGCCTGGTCGACCTCGAGGCAGGAGCACTGGACGGCGAACGCTTGCGGATCCCCACGCCCCAGCCTTCGACGCCGGAAGCGGTGGCGGAGGTCGTCGCGGAGATCGTCGAGAAGTTCCAGTGGGACGGCCCGGTCGGCATCACGCTGCCGTGCGTGGTCAAGCACGGTGTCGCCCACAGCGCCGCGAACGTGGACAAGGGCTGGATCAACTGCGACGCCCAGCAGCTCTTCGCCGCGCGCCTCAAGCGCAAGCCCGAGGACATCGTCGTGATGAACGACGCGGACGCGGCCGGCATCGCGGAGATGACGTTCGGCGCGGGCGTGGGCAAGAACGGCACAGTGGTCCTGCTGACGTTCGGCACGGGCATCGGCAGTGCGGTGTTCCTCGACGGCAAGCTCGTCCCGAACACCGAGTTCGGCCACCTCCAGGTCGACGGGCACGACGCGGAAACGCGCGCGGCCGCCTCCGTGAAGGAGGAGAAGGACCTGTCCTGGGAGGAGTGGACTCCGCGGGTCACGCGGTACATCAACGTGCTCGAGGACCTCATCTGGCCCGACCTCGTCATCGCGGGTGGCGGTGTGAGCAAGAAGGCGCACAAGTGGTTGCCGTTGCTCAAGGTCCGCACCGAAGTGGTCGCGGCAGCGCTGAAGAACGACGCCGGCATCGTGGGCGCCGCATGGGCCGCCACGCACGGCGTCAGGCCGTAGTGAGCGTTCGACACCGAAACGTGTCCGACTCGATCTAGCTGCGGGAACGCAGGTGAGAGCGCCTCGAAGCACCTCGGGGCGCAACACCGCGTCACGGACGTCGTTACAATGGAACGCACACCCGCCAAGCAAGATCGGCGGGGAGATCCCCCGAACTCTGGCGACCGAGGTTTCGCGCCCTCCGGTTTGCCTTGAACGACCGTCGCGAAAGGGCGTACGTGGCAGCCGCAGAAACCGCAACCCGACGCTCCAGCTCCGCCGCGAGCGCCGCCAAGACCACCAAGGCGACCGCGGCCGGCGAGGCCGAGGAGAAGCCGAAGCGCAAGACGACCGCTGCGGCAGCGAAGAAGCCCGCAGCCGGCGCCAAGGCCCCGCGCAAGACGGCCGGCAAGGCCGATCCTGCCGCGAAGGGCACCGCCAAGAAGGACGGCGACGACCCCGAGGACATGGAAGGCGCTCCTGGCGCCGAGGACCTGGTCGAGGACGTCGAGATCGTCGACGAGCCCGTCGTGGACGAGCCCGAGGAGGCGGAGGACCCCGAGAACAAGGGTGACTTCGTCTGGGACGAGGAGGAGTCCGAGGCCCTGCGCCAGGCGCGCAAGGACGCGGAGCTCACCGCCTCGGCCGACTCCGTCCGCGCCTACCTCAAGCAGATCGGCAAGGTCGCCCTCCTCAACGCCGAGGAGGAGGTCGAGCTCGCCAAGCGCATCGAGGCGGGTCTCTACGCCGCCGAGCGCGTGCGCCGCTCCGAGGAGGAAGCGGAGAAGCTCACGCCGCAGCTGCGCCGTGACCTGCGCTGGATCGTCCGCGACGGCGAGCGCGCCAAGAACCACCTGCTCGAGGCGAACCTGCGTCTCGTCGTGTCGCTGGCCAAGCGCTACACCGGCCGCGGCATGGCGTTCCTGGACCTGATCCAGGAGGGCAACCTGGGTCTGATCCGCGCCGTCGAGAAGTTCGACTACACCAAGGGCTACAAGTTCTCCACGTACGCCACCTGGTGGATCCGTCAGGCGATCACCCGCGCGATGGCCGACCAGGCCCGCACCATCCGCATCCCGGTGCACATGGTCGAGGTCATCAACAAGCTCGGTCGCATCCAGCGCGAACTGCTCCAGGACCTGGGCCGCGAGCCCACCCCGGAGGAGCTCGCCAAGGAAATGGACATCACGCCCGAGAAGGTGCTGGAGATCCAGCAGTACGCGCGTGAGCCCATCTCGCTGGACCAGACGATCGGCGACGAGGGCGACAGCCAGCTCGGCGACTTCATCGAGGACTCCGAGGCCGTCGTCGCCGTCGACGCCGTCTCGTTCACGCTGCTGCAGGACCAGCTGCAGTCCGTGCTCGCGACGCTGTCCGAGCGTGAGGCGGGCGTCGTCCGGCTGCGCTTCGGCCTCACCGACGGCCAGCCGCGCACCCTGGACGAGATCGGCCAGGTCTACGGCGTGACGCGTGAGCGCATCCGCCAGATCGAGTCCAAGACGATGTCGAAGCTGCGTCACCCGTCGCGTTCGCAGGTCCTGCGCGACTACCTCGACTAGGTCTTACCCAGTCATACGCAGACAGCCCCGCACCGGTTCGGTGCGGGGCTGTTCTGTATTCGGAATTGAGCATCCCTGTACTCATGCGCCACCTGTTCGTCCACGCCAGCATCGGTTCCGGACAACGGAACGAGGGGCGGGAAAACGTGGGCAGGTCGGTGCTCGAAGGGGCTTTCTCACTGCTGGACCGGCTGATGGACGAGGGTGAGCTGGGACTCACTCAACTCGCTGACCGCTGTGCGATGCCGAAAACGACGGTGCACCGCCTGCTGGAGCAGATGGAGGTTCTCGGCGCGGTGGAGAACGTGCGCGGCCGTTATCGCATCGGCGCGCAGATGTTCCGGTTCGGGCAGGCCTGGGAACCTGCGCCGGGCGTTCTGCGGGTGGCGCGGCAGCCGTTGCGGGCGCTGTCCGCGACGACCAGGACGTCGGCGATCCTCGCGGTGCCGCGGCGCGACCGGGTGCTGGTCGCGGCTGCGAGCATCGTGCGGGCCGAGGACGTTACTCGGTTGCGGCCGGGGTCGACGGTGCCGGCGGGCATGGAGTTCGTCAGCGCACCGGTGCGCACGCCCTCCAGCAACGTCATCGGCACCGTCTCCGCGGTCCTCGACAACGGCCGCAGTGCCACGGCTCTGAGAGAGGCTGTGGGGCACGCCGCCCGAGCGATCAGCGCGACCCTCGCGGGTTGATCGGAGAGGCCTGAAGCAAGCATTCGACCGGGATTTGATCACGGTTCCGCGTCCGAATCGTGGGACGTTCGTGACCTGTTCGCGGAGGGCGGACAAAGGCAACCGATATCACACTCCCGGCCGCACGCAACCGACCGAATGGCCCGAACAGACTGCTCCACCAGCGGGTTTCTGGTCGCTCAGCGTGCGTGTCAAGACGGTGAACCGGTGGCGAACACATGTGTGAGCCTGCTGCAGGTGGGTAAATCGCATAGTGACGCGAGTCGCCACGTACACGGGAACACTGACTATCGCCGAAACGTCTGTCAGAGTGGAGCCAGCGAGCACCGCGCACCGGCCAGGGGCGCTGTGGTCGCAGCTTGGTAAGAGGGCACCGAAACACACCGTTTCCGGTGCTGGGACGGAGGGAGATCCATCATGACTGCAGCACTCACCCGCCCCGAGTTGACCGCTGCCGACCGCTGCGACCGCTGCGGGGCTGCTGCCCAGGTTCGCGCCGTTCTCCCGTCCGGGGGCGAGCTGCTGTTCTGCGGGCACCACTCCCGCGCACACAGCGAAAAACTGCGCGAGCTCGCTGCTGAGATTCAGCAGGGCTGACTTCCACCCCACCTAGCCGCTCGGGGCGGAGACCCTTCTGGGTCTCCGCCCCCTTCGCTTTCTAGATGGCGTCCAGCACGGGCTCGAAGGCCAGCTCAGCCGCTCCGATGAGCTTCGCGTCACGGCCCAGGGGTGATGTCACGACCTGGGTCCCGCCGACCGCGCGGGAGACGAGACTGCGGACCTGCACGGCGGAGCTCACCGAGTCGACGACAGATGCCGGCAGTGCGGTGTAGAGATCGCCGAGCACGACCAGTTCCGGGCCGAGGACGTTGACGATGTTCGCGAGCCCCAGCGCGAGCCAGCCGGCGAACTCGTCGAGCACCGACGGGTCGTCCAGCGCCCGCAGCGCCGCGACGACGGCGCCTCGCGGAGCGTCGTCGGGAAGGCCGAGCGCCCGGCACAGCGCCGGTTCGCCCACCTCGGTCTCCCAGCAGCCGTCGCAGCCGCAGTAGCACCGCCGGCCGCGCGGGTTGACCACCATGTGCCCGAGCTCGCCGACGTAACCGCCGGAGCCGCGCAACGGCTGCCCGGACAGGATCACCCCACCGCCGACGCCGACGTCCGCGGAGATGTAGACCATGTCCGAGGACTCGCGGGCCGCGCCGCGCACGTGCTCGGCCAGCGCACCGAGTTCCGCGTCGTTGCCGACCTGGACCGGCAGCTTCAGCACCGCCTCCAGGCGTTTGCCGAGCGCGACACCGGTCCAGTGCAGGTTGGGTGCCTCGTGGACGTGCCCGTCGGCGCGTCGCACGACACCGGGCACCGAGACGCCCACCCCGACCGCGGTGGCGTCGAGGTCGTCGGCCATGAGGCGCGCCGACTCGACGATGTGCGTGATGACCTCCCCCGGATCACGCGTCCGGTGCAGGTTCCAGCTGTCCCGCCCGAGGATCTCCCCGCCGAGGCCGACGAACCCCATCGCCACGTGCTCGACGCGCACGTCGATCGCGATGACGACGGCGGCGTTCGGCTGGGGCAGCACGAGCAGCGACGGGCGGCCCGCTCCGCTGCGCAGAGCGGGCACGCGTTCGGCGACGACACCGGCTTCGGCGAGGCCGTCCACCAGGGCCTTGATCGTGCTGCGGTTGAGGCCGAGCTCAGCCGCGAGCGACGCCCTGGTGGACGGTCCGTCGATGTGCAGGCGGCGCAGCAGCGCCGTCCTGTTGTGCCTGCGGATCTCGTCGGGACGGGTGCCGGACGTGGGACCGGTCACCGCGTCATCGAGCCGCGGTGGCCGCCCGGCGGCGGGACAACGCGTCGACGCTCGCGGCGAGCAGCAGGACCAGACCGGTCACGATGAACACGACAGCGGCGGGCTGCTTGAGCAGGCCCATGCCGTTCTGGATGATCGCGAGCACCGCGCCACCGATGACCGCGTCGCGCAGCCGGCCCTTGCCGCCGAACAGCGACGTGCCACCGATGACGGCCGCACCGACCGACAGCAGCAGCGTGTTGCCGCCACCGGCGTTCGGGTCGACGGAGCCGACCTTCGACGAGTACACGATCGCGCCGATCGCGGCCGCCGACGAAGCGATCACGAACACGCTCATCCGGATGCGCTCGACGTTGATACCGGCGCGGCGGGCGGCTTCCTTGTTGCCACCGACGGCGTACACGTGGCGTCCGTAGCTGGTGCGGTCGAGCACGAACGTGCCGATCACGAGCAGCACCAGGACCAGCGGCACCACGTACGGCACGCCCTCGATGATCACGAGGTTGCTCGGCGCCCGGTTCAGCGAGAGCGCGTAGGTGATGACGGCGGCCAGCACCGCGAGGGCCCCGATCTTGGCCAGCACCAGCGACGTCGGCTGGGCCACGAGTCCCTTGCGCAGCCGCGAGAAGTGCCGCGTCAGCACGACCGCCGCGTAGCCGCCGACGGCGACGACGAACAGCACCCAGGAACCGACGAAGTTCAGGTTGCCGTTGGCGACGTTGAAGATCGTGTCGTCGCGCAGGCCGAGCGTGCCGCCGTCACCGATGAACTGCAGCACGACACCGCCCCAGACGAGGAACAGCGCCAGGGTCACGACGAACGACGGGATGCCGACCTTCGCGACCAGGAAGCCCGTGATGGAACCGATGGCCGCGCCGACGCAGACCGCGAGCAGCATCTCCAGCCAGGCGTTCGCGGGGATGCCGACGGCGGCGATGACCAGGGCGATGGCCGACAGCACGGCACCCGCCCAAATTTTCATGATCACCGCGAGCACGATCGCGAGCACCAGCAGGCCGCAGAACACGTAGAACACCGTGTCGCCCATGCCGCCGAGCAGGTTGCCGTTGTTGATGAGGTGCAGTGCCATCACCGCTGCCGTCACACCGGACGCGGTACCGGCGGACAGGTCGATCTCGCCGAGCAGCAGCACGAACACCAGGCCCATCGCGATGATGGTGATGCTGGCGCCCTGCTGGAGCAGGTTGGCGAGGTTGCCGAGGGTGAAGAACGTGGGGGACAACGCGCTGAACACGATGAGCAGCACGACGAGCCCGAGCAGCGCGGGCAGCGAGCCGAGCTCGCCACCGCGGACCCTGGCCCAGTAGTCGCGCACCGCTTCGCCCGTGGACTGGGACGTCGTGTCGATGCCGAAGTCCGAGATGGCGCCCTGCGGGGGCGTCTCGTGGTCGTGCTCGTGCGTTTCGGTGGTGTCGGTCATGCTCGCCTCTTCGGAACTCATCAGATCGTCGCCGCCTCGGGGCGGGCGATGCCCAGGTCACCGGAACGACCGGCGGTGATCAGCTCGACGACCTGGCCGTGCGTGACGTCCTTCGACCCCACGACGGCGGCCATGCGGCCGAGGTAGAGGCACGCGATCTTGTCGGCGACCTCGAACACGTCGTTCATGTTGTGGCTGATCAGGACGACGCCCAGACCCTGCTCCGCCAGCCGGCGGACCAGGTCGAGGACCTGCCGCGTCTGGGCGACGCCGAGCGCGGCGGTGGGCTCGTCGAGCAGCACGACCTTGCTGTTCCACAGCACGGCCTTGGCGATCGCCACGGTCTGGCGCTGACCACCGGACAGCGACGAGACCTGCGTGCGCACCGACTTGACCGTGCGCACCGACAGCGACGCCAGCGTCTTGCGTGCCGCCTGTTCCATGTCGGTCTCGTCGAGCAGACCATTCTTGGTGCGCTCGCGGCCGAGGAACATGTTCTGGACGATGTCGAGGTTGTCGGCCAGCGCGAGGTCCTGGTAGACGACCTCGATCCCGAGATCCGCGGCGTCGCGCGGGCCCTTGATGTGCACCGGCTCGCCGTTGAACAGGACCTCACCCGAGTCGGTGGGGTGGATGCCCGCGATGCACTTGACCAGCGTCGACTTGCCCGCGCCGTTGTCGCCGACGAGGGCGGTGACCTCGCCGGGGTTGACGTCGAGGTCGATGTCGTGCAGGACGTGCACGGGACCGAAGCTCTTGTTGATGCCGCGCAGCTCGAGAATCGGCTCGCTCACTGGGTTTTCCTCCGGGGTTACACGTGACGAGAGGCGGGGTGCGGCAAAGCGCACCCCGCCCTCGTCGCGAGCGGTCTTACTTGATGCCGAGCTCGGTGCAGGCGGCCTGGGTGTCGGCCACGCAGATCTCCGACGCCTTGACGAAGCCGGCGTCCACGACGGACTTGACCTTGTCCTTCGTGATCAGCTGGGCGGACAGCAGGACGGACTTGACCTTGCGGTTGCCCTTGCTGTCGTCCGTCGAGGCGGACGCGAGCGCGTCGGCGGCGGCGGTGTCGCCCTTGGCGAGAGCACCGGCCAGCTTGGCGGCGGCCTCGGCCTCGTCCTTGATGGGCTTGAAGACGGTCATGTACTGGTCACCGCGGAGCACGGCCTGCAGGCCGTCCGGGGTGGCGTCCTGACCGGTGACCGGGACCTTGCCGTTGAGGCCGACCTTCTTGAGGATCGTGATCACGGCGCCGGCGAGGCCGTCGTTCGCGGCGACGACGCCGTCGACCTTGCCGCCGTTGCCGGTCAGGATCTGCTCGAAGACCTGACCACCCTTCTGGTTGTCCCAGTTGTCGATCGGCTGGGACTGGACCAGCTTGAGCTTGCCCGAGTCGTAGAGCGGCTTGAGGACCTTCTGCTGGCCCTGGTGGAACAGGGTCGCGTTGTTGTCCGTCGGCGCGCCCTCGATCTCGATGACGTTCGCACCCTGCGGGGCGGCCTTCATCGCGTCCGCGAGACCCTGGCCCTGCAGCTCGCCGACCTTCACGTTGTCGAACGACACGTAGTAGGACGAGGAGCCGCCGGTGTTCAGGCGGTCGTAGTCGATGACCTGGATGCCCTGGGCCTGCGCCTTCTTGGCGACGGAGGCACCGACCTCGCTGTTGGGCGTGGCGATGATCAGGACCTTGACGCCGGCGTTGATCATGCCGTCGGCCAGGGTGCTGAACTTCTGCACGTCGCCCTGAGCGTTCTGGATGTCGGGGTCGAGGCCTTCCTTCTTCAGAGCCGCCTCGAGAAGCGGCTTGTCGAAGCCCTCCCAGCGGGCGGAGGAGGCGGTCTCGGGCAGGATCACGCCGACCTTCGCGCCCGTGCCGCTGCCAGAGTTCGTTTCAGAGGTTCCACCGTTGCCGGAGGACGTGTTGGCGCCGCACGCCGAGACCGCCAGGGCGAGGCCCGCGGTCACGGCGATGGAAGCGAGAGTCTTGCTGCGCATCCGCCATCCCTTTCACTGCGCTGTGTCACAGAGAATGTTGTGGCGCACAACGTATGCCCGACATATGCGTGACCGGAACCACACTGGATCGATTAAGTCGCAACGATGCGGTAACCGTGGCGAAATCTGGTCACCGAGAGTTGTGAGAGCGTTACCACCGCGCTACAGATTTCAGCGGCGATATATCGGATATCGCTCGCGGTGCACGCTCGCCTGTCACCTCCCGGACATCCCTAGGTTGGGTGCATGACCGTCGACAAGGAAGCCGCCGAAAGACTGGCGAACTCGTTCGGTGCCGAGGCGGCTCGCTACGACCGCACCCGGCCCGCCTATCCCGGCGCACTGATCGCGAAGCTCGTCGCCGCCAGTCCTGGGCCACGGGTCGCCGAGGTCGGCTGTGGCACCGGCGTCCTGTCGCGGCAGCTCCAGGAAGCCGGGCTGGACGTGCTGGGGGTGGAGCACGACGAGCGGATGGCCGAGTTCGCCCGCGGCACGGGCGTCACCGTCGAGGTGGCGAAGTTCGAGACCTGGGATCCGGCCGGACGCGAGTTCGACGCCGTCGTCGCCGGGCAGTCCTGGCACTGGGTCGACGCCGAGGCAGGCACGGCGCAGGCCGCGCGGGTGCTGCGGCCCGGCGGGGTGTTCGTGGCGCTCTGGCACGTGTTCGGGACGCCGGAACCGATCTCCGAAGCCTTCGTCGCCGCCTACGACAAAGTGGCACCGCAGGTCCCGTACCGCGTCGGACACTCCTACGACGAGGCGTCCGAGTCCTACCGGCAGGGCTGTGTGCGCACGGCCGACGCGTTCGCCGGCACGGGCGAGTTCTCCGGCGCCGAGCAGTGGTCAGCCGACTGGGAACGGACCTTCACGACAGCCGAGTTCCTCGACCTCACGCTCACCATGAGCCCGATGGCCCTGCTCAGCGCGGAGCAGATCACCGAGCTCATGTCCGGCATCGGCAGTGCGATCGACGCGATCGGCGGCCGGTTCACCATGCGCTACAGCACGCTCGCCGTCGCCGTCGCGCGCAACTGACACATCGGCTCTACCAGGAGCGCAGCGTCGCGATCCGTTCTTCGAGCTGCTCGATGGTGGCCATCGCGGTCGGCGGCCCGCCGCAGTACTCGCGCAGCTGGTTGTGGATCTTGCCGTGCGGCTTCTTCGTGCGGTGGTGGTGCATCGCGACGAGGGTGTTGAGCTCCTTGCGCAGCGACGTGAGGCGTTCCTGCACACCCACGGGCCGTGCCTCGCGCACCGCGACCTCGGACTTGGGGCGTTTGGCGGCGATCGCCATCTGCTCCTCCTGCCGCTGCAGCAGCAGGGTGCGCACCTGGTCCGGTTCGAGCAGCCCCGGCAGGCCGAGGTACTCCTGCTCCTCCTCGGAGCCCGCGAGGGACGGGGCGCCGAACGACGAGCCGTCGTAGATCACCTGGTCGAGCTCGGCGGTGGTGCCCAGCGCCGTGAAGGCGCGTTCGTCCTCGCCGGGTTCGTCCTTGACCGCGTTGGCCGCGGCCATCAGCTCGTCGTCCCAGCCGTCCTTCTCGCGGTGCGGCTTGCCCAGGACGTGGTCGCGCTCGGCCTCCAGCTCGGACGCGAGCTGCAGCAGCACCGGCACCGAGGGCAGGAACACCGAGGCGGTCTCGCCGGGCTTCCGGTTGCGCACGAAGCGGCCGATGGCCTGGGCGAAGAACAGCGGGGTCGACGACGACGTCGCGTACACGCCGACGGCGAGCCGCGGCACGTCGACACCCTCGGACACCATGCGGACGGCGATCATCCAGCGTTCGTTCGTCGCGGCGAACTCGGCGATCTTGCCGGACGCCTTCGGGTCGTCCGAGAGGACGAGCGTGGGGATGTGGCCCGTGACGCGCTGGAGCACCTGCGCGTAGGCCTTCGCGACGGTCTGGTCGGTGGCGATCACCAGGCCGCCCGCGTCGGGCAGGCCGTTCTCGCGCTTCTGCGTGAGTCTTTGATCGGCGGCGCGCAGCACGGACGCCACCCAGTCGCCGGCCGGGTCCAGGGCGGTGCGCCACGCCCGCGCGGTCTGCTCCTGCGTCAGCGGCTCGCCCAGGCGCGCCGTGAACTCCTCGCCCGCACTGGTCCGCCACGACGCCTCGCCCGAGTAGGCCAGGAAGAGCACGGGCCGGACCACGCCGTCGCGCAGCGCGTCGGCGTACCCGTAGGTGTGATCGGCCTTGGACGTCTTGAAGCCGCCGGAACCCTCTTCGTAGGTGACGAACGGGATCGGCGAGTCGTCCGAGCGGAACGGCGTGCCGGTGAGGCACAGACGACGGACCGCGGGCGTGAACGCCTCGCGGATCGCATCACCCCACGACTTGGCATCACCGCCGTGGTGCACCTCGTCGAGCAGCACGAGCGTCTTGCGGTTCTCGGTGCGCACCCGGTGCAACGTCGGATGGGCGGCGACCTGTGCGTACGTGACGGCCACACCGTGGTAGTCGCGGGAGGTCATCGCGTTGGTGTTGCGGAAGTTCGAGTCGATGTGGATGCCCTGCTCGGCTGCCGCCTTCGCCCACTGGTGCTTGAGGTGCTCGGTGGGCGTGACGATCGTGACGGCCTCGATCGTCCTGTCGGCCAGCAACTCGGCGGCAACGCGGAGCCCGAAGGTCGTCTTGCCCGCGCCCGGCGTCGCGACGGCGAGGAAGTCCTTGGGTTTGACGGCGAGGTACTTGGTCAGCGCGCGCCGCTGCCATGCCCGCAGCGGTCGCATTGCTGCTGTCGCTGTCACAGACGTGTTTCTCCTCATTTATGCAGGTCAAACATGGCAGTACCCTCAGGCAGACCGTGGCCGAGGGCACTGCGACTCTACCTGTTCCGGGCGTCGATGCCGCGAAACGTGGCGGTATGCACCATGCTTGTCACTGCGATGGGTTCGCCTTCCGAGAACGACGCGCGCAGGTCCGGCCGCAAGGGGCCGCTGCGTCTACTCGCGCGCACCCTGTCGAAGGCGTGGCAAGGCAACATCTTCTCAGAAGCGGCCGAAGCCGCGTTCTGGCAGACCCTGTCGTTCCCTCCGCTGCTGCTCGGCGTGCTGGGCTCGATGGGCTGGATCGGCACCTGGTTCGGCCCCGAGATCGTCCTCTCGGTCCAGGAGAAGATCATCGGGTTCACCCGGACGATCTTCAGCGCGGACGTCGTCAACGGCGTGATCCAGCCGACCGTCGCGGAGATCCTGTCGACAGGCAAGGGCGAGATCGTCTCCATCGGTTTCCTGATCTCGCTGTGGGCGGGGTCGTCGGCCATGTCGTCGTTCGTCGACGCGATCACAGTCGCCCACGGCCAGTACGGCGTGCGCAACGAGGTGTGGCAACGGTTCTTCGCGCTGCTGCTCTACTTGGTGTCACTGGTGGCACTGGTGATCGGCCTGCCGGTGCTGGCGCTGGGCCCGGACATCCTGCCGCAGTTCTTCCCGGCGTCCTGGCAGCCGTACATCACGACGTGGGTCGGCCGGTTCTACTACCCCGGCGTGGCGCTGCTGCTGGTGCTCTCGCTGTCGCTGCTCTACAAGGTCGCGCTGCCGCGAAGGCTGCCGTACCACCGCGTGCTGCCCGGCGCGATCCTCGCGATGGCGTTCTTCATCCTGTCGTCCATCGGCCTGCGCCTGTACATCCAGTGGATCACCACCACGGGCTACACCTACGGCGCGCTGGCGACGCCGATCGCGTTCCTGCTGTTCGTGTTCTTCATCGGCCTGGCGATCACGATCGGCGCGTACTTCAACAGCGCCGTCCAGGACATGTGGCCGGCCCGCATGACCCGCCGCCAGCGCCGCCGCTGGCGCAGGCTCGAGATGGAGCGCGCGGCGTCCCGCATCCGTTCCGAGGCCGCCGCGCCCCAGCAGGAGAACAACAACGCGGAGTACTCGGCACCCTCCCCCGCGGACACGCAGCTGACGACGCCGCTGAAGATCCAGGAGCAGCGGTCGCACTCGGAGGAAGAGAAGCAGCGGGGCTAGACAGCCGTCACCTCGTAGTCCTCGCTCGGAAAGTCCTCCGTGAGGACCGGGCACACGATCTCCCTGCGCAGGATCCCGGTGAAGAAGCTCAGCATCGTTCCCTCGTACGTCCACCACTCGTGGACGGTCGTGACCACCACCGGCCACTCGTCCGGCTCGCCCTTCGTGAGCCAGCAGAGGAAGTCGTTGTTGTCGGTGACTCCCCAGGGGAGCAGGCCGCCGGGCTCGGGGTACAGCGGATGCGGCACCGCGCCGGGCAGGTCCACCCGCAGCTTCCGCCAGTGGCCGAGCGTCTGTTCCGCGAACTCCCGCAGGTCGAACTCGTCGTCCTTCTCACTGACGACGTGGAAGACCCCCATGAAGTCGTCGATGGACAGGCCGGGGTAGTTCTCGGCCAGCACCCTGTAGTCGGCCGGCAGCGCCGTGCCGAGCCGGGACTCGACCGCGGGCCAGTCCACCGCGGGCGCCGGCGTCCCGACGTCCCCCAGCACCGCTCGCCACGAGGCAAGAAGATCCACGTCGCTCCCCCACGTCGATTCGAGACAGCAACGCCCGCCGCCTCGAGCCATCTCGAGGCGGCGGGCGCCGGAAAGCTACTGGGTGCGACTAGTCGCCGTCGCCGCCGGGCGGGAGGTTCTCGTAGATCTTCTTGCAGTCCGGGCACACCGGCGAACCGGGCTTCGGCGACCGCGTGACCGGGAAGACCTCTCCGCAGAGCGCGACCACATGCGTACCCATCACGGCGCTCTCGGCGATCTTCGCCTTGCGCACGTAGTGGAACATCTTCGGCGTGTCGTCCGAGGACTGGTCGGTCTCATCCGGCCGTACGTCGACCTCGGGAAGAGTCTGGGTGCTCACCCGCCCAGGGTACCTGGGATGATATCCCCTCGTGACCACGCTGCACATCGCCGATGAAGTTGCCACCGCACTGGCCGAGAACCGGCCCGTCGTCGCTCTCGAGAGCACGATCCTGTCCCACGGCCTGCCCGCGCCGCGCAATCTGACGGTCGCCGCACGCCTGGAGAAGGTGGTGCGGGAAGCCGGCGCGGTCCCCGCCACGATCGCCGTGCTCGACGGCGTGCCGCGCATCGGTCTCTCCTCGTCCGAGCTGGACCGCGTCTGCAACGCGGGCGACCTCGTCAAGCTCTCGCTGCGCGACCTCGGCCCCGCCTACGCCCTGGGCCGCAGCGGCGCGACGACCGTGGCCTCCACGACGGCCCTCGCCCACCAGGCGGGCATCCGCGTCTTCGGGACCGGCGGCCTCGGCGGCGTGCACCGCGGCGCGCGCGAGACGTGGGACGTGTCCGCCGACCTCGACGTGGTGGCGACGACGCCGGTGCTGATCGTCTGCTCGGGCGTGAAGTCGATCCTGGACATGGGCGCGACCCTGGAGGTCTTCGAGACCCGCTCGGTGCCGGTCATCGGCTACCGGACCTCGCGCTTCCCCGCCTTCTACCGCCGTGAGTCGGAGTTCGACCTGTCGTGGCGGGTCGAGACCCCCGCCGAGGCCGCGGCCGTGTTCGCGGCCGGTGGCCGCGGCATGGTCCTGGCCAACCCGATCCCGGCCGCCTTCGAGATGGACTCCGCCCTGCACGACCGCCTGCTCGCCGAGGGCCTGCAGAAGCTCGTCGACCAGGACGTACGGGGCAAGGACGTCACCCCCGTCCTGCTGGAGCACTTCCACACCGCCAGCGCCGGCGTCAGCCTCGACGCCAACGAGGAACTCGTCGTCAGCAACGTCTCCGTGGCCGCCGCCGTCGCCGTCGAGCTGTTCCAGTGAGGCCGGTGGTCGTGGTCGGCGACGCGGGCCTCGACGTGGTGGCCCGCCACGCCGGCCCCATCGCCCACGGCGGCGACGTCCGCGCCAAGGTCACCATTGAACCGGGCGGCGCCGGTGCCAACACGGCGGTGTGGCTCGCGGCCTGCGGCGCCTCGCCGGTCCTGGTGGCCCGTGTGGGCGCCGACTCGGCCGGCCGCCAGGTCCACGCCGAACTGACCTCGGCAGGCGTCCAGTGCGCCTTCGCGGTCGACCAGGACCTCGCAACCTGCTGCGTGGTCGTCCTGGTCGACGAGGACGGCCAGCGCTCGATGCTGCCCGACCGCGGCGCGAACGCCCGCTTCTCCCCCGCCGACCTCGCCCCTGGCCTGCTCACCGAGCCCCACGGCCACCTGCACCTGTCCGGCTACGTGCTGCTCGACGCCACCTCACGCCCCGCAGGCCTGGCCGTGCTCGACGCCGCCCGCGCCGCGGGGTGGACGACCTCCGTGGACCCCCAGGCGGCCGTCCTGATCCACTCGCCCGAGGCGTTCCTGGCGGACGTGCGCGGTGTCGACTTCCTGCTCCCCAACGCCGACGAACTCCTCGCCCTCACCGGCTCCTCGGAGCCGTCGTCGGCGAAGTCGTTGCTCTCCCATGTCGGCGCTGTGGTGGTGACCTCAGGCCCCGACGGCGCGACCTGGGTCGACGCCGACGAGCTGATCTCGGTCCCCGCTGAAGTTACCGAGTGCATCGACTCGACGGGTGCCGGTGACGCGTTCGATGCGGGCTTCCTCGCGGCCTGGCTGTCCGGTGCGTCGAAGCGCGACGCTCTCCTCGGCGGCGTCCGTGCGGGTTCTCGCGCGGTCAGCGTCGTGGGCGCCCAACCCCCTCGCTAGCCCTCCGGCTCAACCGATATATCAGTTCTCAACTGATATATCGGTTGCCCGTACGCCTGACACCCCGCTTTTCAGCCCACCGGGATGCAAAAAACGTTTGCGGACGACGGCAAAAGACTCATTGCAAAGGCACGGGTGGCGTCGGGCCGGTGTGCGATTTCGAGCGGGTTCGGACGGTCAGCCGTCGATGACGGTGGTGCTCTTCGGGGCGATGGCGCGGCGCTCGACCTCGTAGCGGTTGGCCTTCTCGGTCTTGCGAGGCGGCCGGTCGTTCGCGATCAGCACGGCCATCCACGGCAACGGCACGGACAGCACGATGAAGAACAGGGCCAGCCACCAGGTGTGAGCGAACAGCGCCGCGAGGATGAGGCACGGGAAGCGCAGGCTCATCATGATCGCGTATTTCCGGCGCCGGGCGGCGTGCTGTTCTTCGTAGGAAGGAGCCGCCTCGGTGATCAACACCGGGGTGTCGGTCCGGTCGGGACTGCTCACGACACCACCTCGTCCAACTTGCATCGGCTACGCCCTCCATAGTCCCACGTCCGAGTGACGCCGGGGACGCCCGGTTGGCGGTTAACATCCGCGGGTGGTCGCCCTTGATCGCCTCGTGGACGTGCTCGGCAGTCTGGGCACCCATCTGGCCTGCGCACCGAGGGGACGCGACGCCGAACTCCGCGGGGTCGCCCTGCACGATCCGGCGGAGAACACACCGGCGACCGCGGGTGACGTGCTTCTCGGGCTGGGTACGCCGTCGGTGGCAGCGGCGGCGCGTCTCGTGTCCTCCACGGTGGCGTCCGCGGTGGTGCTGCACGGCAAGCCGCCACTCGACGAACGGGTGATCGCCGCGGCCAAGAAGTCCGGTGCGGCCGTGCTGCTCGTGGACCCGTCCGTGCCGTGGAGTCAGCTCGCGAACGTCACGCAGACGCTGGTCAACGGCGGTACGCGGACCGGGGACCTGTTCGGGCTGGCCGACGTGATCGCGGGCGTGGTGGGCGGTCCGGTGACGATCGAGGACCAGCAGTCCCGCGTGCTCGCGTACTCCTATCGGCAGGAGGACGTCGACCCCGTGCGCGTGCAGACGATCCTCGGGCGGCGGGTGCCGGAAGAGGCCCGGCGGGCGCTCGACGAGTTCGGGGTGTTCACACATCTCGCGTCTTCGGACGAGCCGATCTTCGTGCCCAAGCTGACCCCGCAACTGGGCAACCGACTGGTCGCCGCGGTGCGGGCGGGCCGTGAGCTGCTCGGGTCCGTGTGGGTCGAGGTGACGGGGCCGGTGGACGCTGCTCGCAGTGCCGCACTGGTCGACGGCGCGCGCACGGCGGCGTTGCACCTGTTGCGGTCGCGCGCGTCGACGGACCTCGAACGCCAGGCCGAGGCCGATCTGGTGATCCGGCTGCTCGAACAGCCCGAGTCCGCCGACGTCGCGCGCCTCGGGTTGCCGTCCGCGGATCTGCGGGTGATCGCGGTGCAGGCCCACGCGGGCGAGGGTGAGCATGGCGCGGCGGTGCTCGCGTTCCAGCGGGCGACCGCCGGCTTCGGCTGGTCGCGGCCTGGGCGTAGCGCGTTGTTCGGCAACGTCCTCTACACCGTCATCCCTGCAGCCGACGACGCCGTCGCGTGGGTGCGCTCGCTGGTGCGCGAGCTGCCCGCGGAGGCGACGGTGCTGGCGGGCATCGGAGGGCCCGCCGAGGCGACGCAGCTGCCGACGTCGCGGCAGGAGGCGGACGAATGCCTCGCGCTCTCGACCGGTGTACCAGTTGTGTACGACGACGCGTGGGCTCAGGTCCTGCTGCACCGGCTCGCCGCCGTCGCCGAGGCAGGACGACTGCCGACCCGCGGGCCGATCTCCAACATATTGCGGCACGACGCCGAGTACGGGACGCAGTACGCGACGACGTTGAGGGCGTGGCTGACGGCTCAGGGTGACGTGCGGGCTGCGGCCAGGGAGCTCAACGTGCACCCGAACACGTTGCGGTACCGGATGCAGAAGATGGCCGAGGTGACGCCGCTGCCCCTCGACGATCCCGACCAGCGGCTCGCGATGGCGATCGCTCTCCAGATCACGCGGTGAACCACGGGGCGTGAAAGCATATCCACCCGTGCACCCCGATCTTTCCGCTGAACTGTGCGCCCGTTTGCGCGAGGCCTTCCTGAACACCGGCTACACCGCGGACGGCGTTGTCGACGCGCTCGGCCCGCAGGCCCACGCCGCACTCGGCCGCGGCGAGCCCGAGCCCGCCCGCCGCGCGAGCAAGGACGCCGGGTCGCTCGGCACGCTGATCCGCATGTTCCTGCTCGGCGACCACGAGCCCGAGCAGGACGTCCGCAAGGCGCTGGACGGTGTCGACATCGACGACGCCGTCAAGAACGAGGTCCTGGCCCCCGTTCCCGGCGCGGCCAGCCTGAAGGCCGGACTGGACGTCCGGCCGTACGAGGACAACTGGTGGGTCATCGCCGACCTCGACTCCGACCTGCGCGGCGGCGCCGTCCCCGAGGACCACGTACTCGGTGTCGGTCACGCGTCCATCAGCCTCGCCCGCGCGACCAAGCGCACGCCCGTCGGCACGTTGCTGGACCTCGGCACCGGCTGCGGCGTCCAGGCGCTGCACGCCGGCACGCACGCTCAGAGGATCACCGCGACCGACCTGTCCGAGCGCGCGCTGAGGCTCGCGCAGGGCACGTTCCGCATGAACGAGCTCAACGTGGAGACGCTGCAGGGCGAGTGGTTCGGTCCGGTCCGCAACCGGCGGTTCGACCAGGTCGTGTGCAACCCGCCGTTCGTCGTCGGCCCGCCGCGGGTGGACTTCGTCTACCGCGACTCCGGCCTCGGTGGCGACGACGCGTCGGCGCTGGTCATCCGGCAGCTGCCCGCCTTCCTCAACGAGGGCGGCGTCGGCCAGCTGCTCGCGTCCTGGGTGCACCGCAAGGGTGAGGACTGGGAGGAGCGCGTCTCCGGCTGGCTCCCGCGCGGCGGCATCGACGCGTGGTTCGTGCAGCGCGACATCGCCGAGCCCGCCCTGTACGTCGGCACGTGGCTCAAGGACGCGGGCGTCGACCCGCGCAGCCCCGAGGGCCGGCAGAAGGCCGCGGCGTGGCTGGACTGGTTCGAGGAGAACGACGTCCAGGGCGTCGGCTTCGGGTACGTGACGCTGCGGCGCACCGACGAGATGCACTCCCAGGTCATCTGCGAAGACCTGCGCCACGCCTACGACGACCCGCTGGGCCCCGAGGCGGCGCGCTGGCTCGACAACATCGCGTGGCTGCGCGCCAACCCCGATCTGCTGGGCCAGCGGTTCCGGGTCGCCGACACCGTGCTGCTCGAGGAGGTGTCCGAGCCTGGCGACGAGGGCTGGCGCAAGGTCGTCGCCCGGCTGCACCGCACCGACGGGCCCGGCTGGCAGCACGAGGTCGACGAGGCGACCGCCAAGCTCGTCGCCGGTTGCAACGGCGCGTTGCCGCTGGAGGACCTGCTCGCACTGCTCGAGTTCGCGTACGGAGAAATCGATGCGGAAGCGGCCTTGCCGATCGTTCGTGATCTCATCCGGCACGGAATGTTGATTCCCGCGTGAAAGCAGTTGTGGCGCGCGTCACAGAAGCGAGTGTCGAAGTCGAAGGGGCGATCGTCGGCGCGATCGACGAGCCCGGATTGCTGGTGCTGCTCGGCGTCCACCACGACGACACGGCCGACCACGCCCGCAAAATGGCGCAGAAGCTGCACGGTCTGCGCATCCTCGACGACGAGCAGTCGTGCGAGTCGACCGGCGCTCCGCTGCTGGTCGTCAGCCAGTTCACCCTCTACGGAGATACGCGCAAGGGCCGCCGTCCGTCCTGGACGGCGGCCGCCCGGCCCGAGCACGCGGAACCGTTGGTGAACGCCGTCGTGCAGGAACTACGCCAAAAGGGCGCGCGTGTCGAAACGGGACGATTCAGAGCCGAGATGAAGGTACGGAGCGTGAACGACGGACCGTTCACGGTGATCGTCGACCTCTGACTAAACGGTTCTCAGGTAATCCTCAGATTAGTCGCGCAACCGCTGTGACAGTGGTGACGTCTTCAGGTCATGGAAGTCGGGAACGAATTCGGAATCGGGTTCGTTACCCAGGTATCAGCCAGCTAGCGATGGGATCCCGAGCGGGCCCGCCGCAACCGGCAACCAGGGCGCAGCGCCGCGCCGCCTTGACCGCCACGCGCGACTGTCCTGACCGACAGCAGCGTCGCCCGCACCAGGGGGAGGGAGATCCATGACCGTCACGAGGATCTCCGACCGTGAAGTCGGAGAGAACACGCCCGCCGTCGTCGAGCACGAACTCGACGCGCAAGGACCAGCAGCCGACCTCGTTCGAGTCTACCTGAACGGAATCGGCAAGACCGCGCTCCTCACCGCCGAAGAGGAGGTGGAGCTCGCCAAGCGCATCGAGGCCGGTGTGTTCGCGCAGCACGTCCTGGAGACGGCCAAGCGCCTCACCCCCACCCGCCGCGACGAGATGGGGGCGCTCGTCCGCGACGGCCGCCGCGCCAAGGACCACCTGCTCAAGGCCAACCTGCGTCTCGTCGTGTCGCTGGCCAAGCGCTACACGGGCCGCGGCATGCCGCTGCTGGACCTGATCCAGGAAGGCAACCTGGGCCTGATCCGCGCGGTCGAGAAGTTCGACTACACCAAGGGCTTCAAGTTCTCGACGTACGCGACGTGGTGGATCCGCCAGGCGATCACCCGCGGCATGGCCGACCAGGGCCGCACCATCCGCCTCCCCGTCCACCTCGTCGAGCAGGTGAACAAGCTCGCGCGGATCAAGCGCGACCTGCACCAGACGCTCGGCCGCGAGGCGACGAACGAGGAGCTCGCGAAGGAAGCCGGCCTCAATCCCGACAAGGTCGCCGACCTGCTCGACCACGCTCGCGACCCGGTATCGCTCGACATGCCGGTCGGCACGGAGGAGGACGCTCCCCTCGGTGACTTCATCGAGGACTCGGACGCGACCGACGCCGAGAGCGCCGTGATCTCCGGGCTGCTGCAGGACGACCTGCGCCGCGTTCTCGCGACGCTGGAGCCGCGCGAGCAGGCCGTGATCCGGCTGCGCTACGGCCTGGAGGACGGCCAGCCGCGCACCCTCGACCAGATCGGCAAGCGCTTCGGGTTGTCGCGCGAGCGGGTCCGCCAGATCGAGCGCGAGGTCATGTCGAAGCTCCGCCAGGGCGAACGCGCCGCGAAGCTGCGGGCGTACGCCTCCTAGTACCGGAGGCGTCACGGTCGGGTCTCACCTGCCCGGCAGTATTGACTTGTGACTCAACTCACGGCACGGTCGGGCGTTACCAGAGCCACGCGACGCCCGTCGTGAGTCGGGTTAGCACGCGAAGGAAGGTCGGGACGGCCGGGGGCCGCCCCGGCCTTCCGCGTTCGCGGCCCCTGCGAAGAACGTCGTTGCGAAGAACACGGTGGACGGGGACCGGCAGGTCCCTTTGATGGCGGTACGGTTTTCTGATCCGAACTGCACACCGTTGGAGTTGTGTACCCCGTGCCCACCACATTCGAGTACACCGACGTCCTCCCGCTCGCGAAGGACACCGAGACCGAGTACCGCCTCGTCACCTCCGACGGGGTCAAGCTCATCGAGGCCGGTGACCGCAAGTTCCTGGAGATCGCCCCCGAGACGCTGACGCTGCTCGCGAAGGAGGCGATCCGGGACATCCAGCACCTGCTGCGCCCGTCGCACCTCGCTCAGCTGCGCAAGATCGTCGACGACCCCGAGGCCTCCGGCAACGACCGCTTCGTCGCCATGGACCTGCTGCGCAACGCCGCCATCTCGTCCGGTGGTGTGCTGCCGATGTGCCAGGACACCGGCACGGCGATCATCATGGGTAAGCGTTCGGAGACCGTCCTGACCGGCGGCGACGACGAGAAGGCCCTGGCCCGCGGCGTCTACGAGGCCTACCAGGAGCTCAACCTGCGCTACTCGCAGATGGCTCCGGTGACGTTCTGGGACGAGAAGAACACCGGCACGAACCTGCCCGCGCAGATCGAGGTGTTCCACAAGCCCGGCCAGGAGCCCGTGTACGAGTTCCTGTTCATGGCCAAGGGCGGCGGCAGCGCGAACAAGACGTTCCTCTACCAGGAGACGAAGGCGGTGCTGAACCCGAAGCGCCTCGCGTCGTTCCTGGACGAGAAGCTGCGTTCGCTCGGCACCGCGGCGTGCCCGCCGTACCACCTCGCGGTCGTCGTCGGTGGCCTGTCCGCCGAGCAGAACCTCAAGGTCGCGAAGCTCGCCTCCGCCCGCTACCTCGACACCCTGCCGACCGAGGGTTCACCGGCGGGCCACGCGTTCCGCGACACGGACCTCGAGCAGCAGGTCCTCGAACTCACCCGCAACTTCGGCATCGGCGCCCAGTTCGGCGGCAAGTACTTCTGCCACGACGTGCGCGTCATCCGCCTCCCCCGCCACGGCGCGTCCCTCCCGGTCGGCATCGCGGTCTCGTGCTCGGCCGACCGCCAGACCAAGGCCCGCATCACGGCCGAGGGCGTGTTCCTGGAGCAGATGGAGCGCGACCCTGCCCGGTTCCTGCCCGAGATCGAGGGCGAGGACCTGTCCGACGAGGTCGTCCAGATCGACCTCACCCGCCCGATGCCGGAGATCCGCGACATCCTCACCAAGCTCCCGGTGAAGACCCGCGTGTCCCTGACCGGCCCGCTGGTCGTGGCGCGCGACATCGCGCACGCCAAGATCAAGGAACGTCTCGACGCCGGCGAGGAGATGCCGCAGTACCTCAAGGACCACCCGGTCTACTACGCCGGCCCGGCCAAGACGCCCGAGGGCTACGCCTCCGGTTCGTTCGGCCCGACCACGGCCGGCCGCATGGACTCCTACGTGGAGCAGTTCCAGGCCGCGGGCGGCTCGCTGGTGATGCTCGCCAAGGGCAACCGCTCCAAGCAGGTGACCGACGCGTGCTCGTCGCACGGCGGCTTCTATCTGGGCTCGATCGGCGGCCCGGCGGCGCGGCTGGCGCAGGACTGCATCCGCAAGGTCGAGGTGCTCGAGTACCCCGAACTGGGCATGGAAGCCGTCTGGAAGATCGAGGTCGAGGACTTCCCCGCCTTCGTCGTGGTCGATGACAAGGGCAACGACTTCTTCGCGGAGACGTCCACGCCGACCCTGCAGATCAGTTTCCGCCGTTAGACCCCTTCACCGAGCCGTCCGGGTCCCGCCGAGTCATCGGCGGGGCGTGGGCGGCTTCGTGGCATCCGGGTGAACCGCACGACGGGCCGCTAGCGGGCCGGCAGCCAGTCGAGGGCGGCCGGGGCGCGGGCGAGGACCGAGATGTGGCCGTCGTCCGGCGTCAGGCGGAGTTCGGCGCCGGGGATCCGTGCCGCGAGCCAGCGGCTGTGTGAGGCCGGGACCATGCCGTCGCGTTCGCCGTGCAGCAGCAGGGCCGGTACGCGGATCGACGCCGGGTCGAAGCCCCAGGGCGTGACGTAGGCGAGGTCGTCGTCGATCAACGGGCCAGGCCCGCCTGCCAGCGCGGGACCGACCACCTTGCCGAACCACGACCACGGGCCGTCGAGCGCCTCGAGGTCGGCGGGAGTGAACTCCGGGTCGTAGGGAGCGCCGGACGCCTCGTAGGCCTCCTTGGCCGCTCGACCGGCCGCTGCGGCACGCAGTGAGGCCTCGCCGGAGGCGATCATGCCGGCGAACCAGTCGAGGCCGGTCGCGTCGAAGGGGGCCAACGACGCGCCGGCGACGACGGCGGTGACGTGGTCGGGCAACAGGGCGGCGCACGCGAGGGCGTGTGGTGCGCCGCCGGAGTGTCCGACGACCGCGAACTTCGAGATGCCGAGCGAATCGGCGATGTGCGACACATCAGCGGCGGCGGAGGCCACCGACCGGTTCGGGACGGCGGTGGAGCCGCCGTAGCCGGGTCTGTCGTAGGACACCCAGCGGATGCCGGGCCTGAACAGCGGTTCCGGCGGGAGGCCGAGGTTGGGTGTGCCGTGGTGCCAGAACACCGGGAAGCCTGTACCCACGTCGTATACACGCAGTATGCGATCGCCATACGGCAGGTCTACGGGCCGTACGTCGTCGCCAGGCTGGAGATCCACGTGTCAGCCAGTTTCCTCGCGGGCCTCGAGGACGAGGCGGCGGTTGCCGAGAGGCGCGTCCAGGCGGACCGTCAGTGGCACCTGACGGACCTCCTGGCTGCACATGGTGCCGGGAGGCTGCTTGGTGATCGTGACCAGCGTGATCTGGACCAGGTCGGCGGACTGGCCGCTGACCTCGGCGCGGGCTTCCTTGCAGCCACCGCCCACGCCGAAGACCTCGACGTCGCGGCCGTCGCCGAAGACGTAGGCCTCGTCGCGGTAGGTGTCTGACAACGATGTCGTGTCGACCTTGTCCTTCGGCACGGGCGTGACGTTGGGCGGGACGACGGGCTTCTCCTCCGAGATCGAGACCGGAGGCTGGGCGGGAGCGGTGGGGTTCGCGCCGGACGAGCCGGGGGTGCCGCTCGAACCGGGTGCGGTGGTGCCCGTGGGCGTGGCGCCCGACGAACTGGAGCCGGGCGCGCCGGACTGCGTGCCGGAGGAGCAACCGACGAGCACGACGGCGAGAGCAACGGCAGCGACGGCGTTTCTCATGCGCACCATCCTCGCAAACCGGGACAAGAAGTCCCTGTCAAATGTCTCGCGATGTGTCCGGTGGAATCTTCCCGGACGAGTCCCCAGAAGCGGGCCCAGAAGCGGGCCCAGAAGCGGGCCCGGAGATGGGCCCGGAGATGGGCCCGGAGATGGGCCCGGGAGTGGAGATGCCCGGCCGGCGGGGCAGTTGCCGACCGGGCACCGTGGGGGAGGGAGGTCTACTTCTGTTCCTGCCGCGACGTCAGCACGACCGTGCGCTCACCAAGGGGCTCGGACAGCTGCACCGTCAGCGGTGGGAAGCGGATGTCCATAGTGCACATCTGCTTGGTCAACGGCAGCGTCTCGAGCAGCTCGATCTTCACCGTGGAAGCGTTCTGCTCCAGCACGGACGCGCTCGCCTTGCCGCATCCGCCCTCCTGGGCCACGACGCCGACGGTCTTCCCGTCACCCTGTGTCCACACGGTGCGCGGCTGATCCGGTGCGAGCGCGTTGGTGTCGAGCTTCGTCACGGGTTTGCCGTCCGGCGGCACTTCTCCGGGTGCGCTGTTCGGGGGCACCTCGGAGGAGGAGGTGGCGGTCGGCAACTCCTGACCGCCACCTGCCCCTGTGCCCGCGTTCTGCGCGCCGCCACAGGCCGAGATGACCAGCAGCAGAACGCCAGTGCCAACTACGGTTCCTATGTGCCTCATGTGAAGAGGACGGAACCGCGCTCACAGCGGGTTGCAGTGACTTGTCTCAGGAACTTCTCTTCACAGTTAGCGGCTAACGGCGGTTACAGCCTCTCGCAGAGCTTCCAGCCGTGCCGCGGACGCGAGACCACCGTGGTAGAGGTGGAACTCCTCCACGCCGGCATCGAGGTACGCGAGCCACTCCTTCGACAACGCCGCACCGTCGGCCGGCTTCGGCGGCAGCCCCAGCACGTACGCCGCGATCCGCGTGTCCGGCGCGACGGAGCGAAGAGCCTCGATGCCGGGGACGGCGACCTCCGGGCCAGGCCAGCACATCGTCGTCAGGACGTCGACGTCGGCGTCGACACCACCGGCCACGGTCGCGAACGGCCCAGTGCCCCAGGGGTCCGCCGTCACGTGCATGCCGATCCGGATCGAAGGCGCGGCAGCGCGAATCTCCGCCACCAGCCTCTGCCGCAACGACCGCACCACGCCGGTGCGCACCGCTTGAACGTCGTCCGCGAGCGCGCCCAGCGCTTCCTCGACGCTGGACGCGCCGCGATCGACCCCGGCCCGGACCGCTTCGCGCAGGGCATCCGGGTCGGCGTACAGGGCGGTGCAGGAAGAGCAGAAGCACAGCGACAACAGCTTCTGCTGCACCGCGTTCCAGTCCGTGCCGTCGGTCTTCTCGTGGTGCCCGCCGTGGAAGAACCCCAGCGGCCCGCAGGCCTCCAGGATGATCCCGTCCGGCGCGCCGAGCTCCAGCACCTCGGACACCAGCACCGACGTGTACTCCACGACGTCGGGCTGCGCGGTGCACAGCGCGTACGGGTAGCGGTCCCCGAACGCGTTCACCACGGTCACGTCCGGGTGCAGGTCACCGAGGCGCGAGTTGTGCGTCAGCACGGTCCACGCGTACACCGGCAGACCGGCGGCACGAACCAGGGCCGCCGCGACACCGAACGAGTCCGAACCGTCCATCCAGGACGGTTCAGCGGGCACCAGGCGCCCGTAGTTCGACTCGCGCACCGGCAGGTAGAACGCCGCGTGCCTCGCATCGACCATCCGATGCGAGGGATGAAGCGGCGTCGCGGCCCGCACGGTGTGATACGACGCCGCGAGGGCGATCGCGTCGACCCCGAGGTCCTGATACCGCGCAACGGCGTCAGGGTCTCCGATCAGGTCCCACGGATAGGCGTGGACAACCGACTTCACCACCGGGGGCGCTTCCTCTCGTAACTCGGGTCGAACTTCTGCATGTAGCCCGTGTCGTCACGAGCCGTGATGCCGCAACGAACGTAGTTCTCGGCCAGGCGCGCCAACGCGTCACGGTCCAGCGTCACACCGAGACCCGGCGTGACGGGCACCGACACCGCGCCGTCCACAAAGGACAGGACGCCGGGCTCCACGACCTCGTCCTGAGCGTTCCAGGGGTAGTGCGTGTCGCACGCGTAGTTCAGGTTCGGCGTCGCCGCCGCCAGGTGCGTCATCGCCGCCAGCGAGATGCCGAGGTGCGAGTTCGAGTGCATCGACAGGCCGATGCCGAACGTCTGGCAGATCATCCCCAGCTGACGCGACCGCTGCAGTCCGCCCCAGTAGTGGTGGTCGGACAGCAGCACCTGCACGGCGTCCTGTTCCACGGACTGCTTGAGGTGCTCGAACGCGACCACGCACATGTTGGTGGCCAACGGCATCGGCGCCTTCGCGGCCACCTCCGCCATCCCGGAGATCTCCGGCGTCGGGTCCTCCAGGTACTCCAGCACCCCGTCGAGCTCGGCCGCGACCTTCAGCGACGTCGCCGTCGACCAGGCCGCGTTCGGGTCCAGCCGCAACGGGTGGTCCGGGAACGCCTCGCGCAGCGCGCGGATCGCCTCGATCTCCTGCTCCGGAGGGAAGACACCGCCCTTGAGCTTGATCGACCCGAAGCCGTACTGCGCGATCATCTTGGAGGCCTGGGCCACGATGCCGGCGGGGTCGATCGCCTCGCCCCACTCGTCCGGCTCGGCACCGGGGTGCCCGTCCCACTTGTAGAACAGGTACGCCGAATACGGCACGGCGGAACGGACCGCGCCGCCGAGCAGGTCGTGCACCGGACGTCCCAGCGCCTTGCCCTGGATGTCCAGGCACGCGACCTCGAACGGTGAGTAAACGCGGTCGACGGTGCTCTCCGCCGTGATCTTGCCGGTCAGACCGTGCTTGTCCAGCCCGGCCTCGCCGCCGAGCGCCGCGGCGACCCGCGCGTGCATCTCGTTCAACGCGAAGACGTCGAGGCCGATCAAGGAGTCCACAACGGACCGTGAGCGCTCCAGGTGCCCGAGGTCGCCGTAGGTCTCCCCCAGCCCTGAAATGCCTTCGTCGGTGTGCACCTCGACGATCGTGCGCAGCGCCCACGGCTCGTGCACGCCCGCGGAGTTGAGCAGCGGCGGGTCCCGGAACGCGATCGGTGTCAGGACAATCTCGGTGATCTTCATGCCGAACGCCCTCTCAGCTCAGCAGGGCCTTGCCCGCGGCGATGATCTTGTCGAGCGCGGCCAGGTGCTCGTCCAGCGGGTCGATCAACGGCGGCCGCACGCCGCCGACCTCGAGACCGTTCGCGCGCACCGCGGCCTTCACCAGGGCGACCGCGTAGCCGGGGACCTTGTCCCGCAGCTCGACCAGGGGCTTGTAGAACTCGTGGAGGAACCGGTTCACGAGCTCGGTGTCGCCGGACTGCACGGCGTTGTAGAAGCCGATCGAGATCTCCGGAGCGAAGCAGAACACCGCCGACGAGTAGAGCTCGACGCCGATGGCCCGGTACGCGAGCTGCGTCATCTCCGCGGTCGGCAGGCCGTTGAAGAACTGGAACGGCTTGTCAACGTTGGCACGGACGGACAGCACGATCCGCTGCATCTGGTCGAGGTCGCCGAGACCGTCCTTGAGGCCCACGACGTTAGGGATCCGCGCGACCTCGACGGCGGTCTCCGGCGTGAACCGCGCGTTGTTGCGCTGGTAGACGATGATCGGCAGCTCGGTGGCACCGGCGACCTCGGCCACGTACCGCACGAGGCCGGCGGCCGGGTTGGTCACGAGGTAGGGCGGTAGCAGCAGGATGCCGTTGGCGCCGGCTCGTTCCGCCGCCTGCACGAACTGCTTGGTCGCCGCGACCGAACCTCCCGCTCCGGCGAACACCGGTACCTTGCCCGCGGTCGCCTCGACCGCGACCGCCACCGCGCGCTCGAACTCGCCCAGTTCCAACGCGTGGAACTCGCCGGTGCCGCAGGCGGCGAACACCGCGCCCGGCCCGGCGGAGACACCGTGCTTGACGTGCTCGGCGAGCACGTCGTACGCGATGTTCCCCTCGCTGTCGAACGGGGTCACCGGAAAGAACAGCACACCATCGAGTTGCATAACCAGACTCATCCCTTGATCGCTCCGGTGGTGATCCCACGCAGGAAGGACTTCTGCAGCGACAGGTACACGACCAAGCTCGGTACCAGCGCCAGCAACGCACCGGCCAGCACGATGCCCGTTCCGACCATGTCGTCGGACCGAAGCGCGAGGAGTGCGACCGTGAGCGTGTAATCGGAGGGGTCAGCGGCGACGATCAGGGGGAGCAGGTACTGCTCCCAAATCATGTTGAATCCGAACACGGCGATGACGCCGAGCGCGGGCTTGCACAGCGGGAGAATGATCTGCGCGAAGAGGCGCAGCTCCCCGGCACCGTCCACTTTGGCCGCCTCCTCCAGCTCGTTGGGGATCTCCTTCATGAACTCCGTCATGACGAAGATGGAGAAACCCCAAGCCCCCAGTGGGAGGATGACGCCGAGCAGGGTGCCCTTGAGACTCACGTGCACCAGAGGCAGGTCTCCGATCACCAGCGACAGCGGGATCGCGATGACCTCCTCAGGCAACATCATCGTGGCGAGAATGACCAACAGGGCGATGGCCTGACCGCGGAACTTCTTGCGCGCCAACGCGTATGCGGCGAAGACGCTCACCGACAGCTGCAGCAGCAGCGCACCACCGGCGATGATCAACGAGTTCATCAGGTAGTGCCAGATCTTGTTCTCCGCCGCGACCTGGAAGTTGATCAGCGACGGGTTGTCCGGGATCACCGACAGCTTGGTCGGATCCGGGTTGTGGTCGAACGCGCCGGAGAAGATGACCAGCAGCGGTCCGCAGAAAAGGATTACAGCGAGGGCGCTGAAAAGGAACCGGACGCTCCTGCCGACCCACGCGTCCGGGCGGGCGGACCAGCCGATGGCGCTGTCGAAGCGACTTGAGTTGACGCTCATCGCGCCTCCTTCCACCGGCGGTACCACTGCACGCTGACCGTCAAGATCAAGGTAACCAGGAACAAGAGCACAGAACCAGCCGATGCGAGTCCGGCTTCGGACTGTTCGAACGCCGTGGTGTAGACGCGGGTCATCCACACGTCGGTCGACCCGGCGGGCCCACCGCCGGTGAGCACGTACACCTCGGTGAAGACGCGCAGGCCGCGGATCGCCGCCAGCGTCAGCAGGATCGTGATGACGGGCCGCAACGCCGGGAGCGTGACGTTCCAGATCCGTTGCGGCGTCGTCGCGCCGTCGATCGCGGCGGCCTCGTACTGCTGGCGGTCGATGCCGGCGAGCCCGGCGAGGATCAGCACCATGTCGTACGGCGCGTGCTTCCAGATGCCGACGAACATGACCGACACCAGCGAGGTGTCGGTGCTGTGGATGTACTCCCAGGGCCCGAGGCCGACCCACGAGATGAGCTCGTTGAGGAAGCCTTCGGGTGCCGGGTAGAAGAACAGCCGCCAGATCTCACCGATGACCGCGGTGGCCGCCACGACGGGCAGGAACACCGCGGACCGCACGAACCACAGCGACTTGGTGTGGCCTTCCAGCAGCAACGCCAGGAAGAAGCCGATCACCATGGCGCCGACGGTCTGACCGCCGGCCAGCACGAGGGTGTGCCAGCTGGCGGTCAGGAACTTCTCGTCCTGCAGGATCGTCGCGTAGTTCTTGAAGCCGACGAAGATGTCGCCGAGGAACGGCCGGACCTCGAACAGCGAGAGCCGGATGCCCTCGGCCATCGGGATGAACTTGAAGACCAGGAAGATCAGCGCGGCGGGGAACAGGAACAGCCACGGGATGAAAGTGGCTCCCGTGAGGCGGCGCCGGCGGCGCCGCCTCACGGGGTGGGTTTCGACGGCACCGCCGCCACTAGCCGTCGAGCCCACGTCTCGGGTGTCGCCGAGTGACTGAACAGCGGTCACTTCGACGCCTTCTGGTTCTCGAGTTCCTTCTTGAGCGCTTCCGCGAGCGTCTTCAGCTCGGCCGAGGAGTCAGCGGGGCACTTCGCGAAGATGGAGTTCAGGGTCTCCGAGGTCTTCTGCCGGAACGGCGCGAAGTTCGGAACGCTGGGGAACGGCCGCGCCTCGCTGGAGTACACGCCCGCCACGGTCGCCCAGCGCGGGTCCTTGTACGTCGCGTTGACGTCGACGCTCTTGTTGACGGGGAGGCGGACGACCGGCTGCGGGTCGCCCTTCATGCCGGCCTGCTGCGCCTCGGGCGTGATCAGGTACTCGGCGAGCTTCTTCTGGTCGGCGGTCTTGGCGGAGCCGGCCATCTGGTAGATGTTCTCGCCCTCACCGAGCACCGTGGCGCCGGCCGGGCCCTTCGGGGACGCGACGACCTCGTACTTGTCCTTGCCGACCGACTTGTCGAAGCGGCCGATCATGTACGGGCCGGTGAGGTAGATGCCGCTCTTGCCCGACTCGAACAGCGGGTGCGCGTCGTTCGTACCCAGGGTCAGCGAGCCGGGCTGCATGACCTTGTCGTCGCAGAAGAGCTTGCGCAGCCGTTCGACCGCCTTGGTCGACTCCGGCGAGTCGATGCCGACGCGGAACTTGCCGTCGCCCTCGTCCTCGAGGATGTCGCCGCCGCCCTGCCAGATGTAGCTGGCCGCCCACCACGCGAGGTAGCCGCGGTCGGTCGTGCCCGGCACGAGCATGCCGTAGGTGTCGTTCTGCCCGTTGCCGTCGGGGTCGTTGCGGGTGAAGGCCCTCGCGAGGTCGTCGAGCTCCTCCCACGTGGTGGGGATCGGCTTGCCGAGCTTCTCGCGCCAGTCCTTGCGGATCAGCGTGACCATCGCCTGGGTGGAGTAGGGGATGGCGTAGAACTTGCCGTCGGCGCCTTTCCCGTTGTTCCACGCGCGATCGACGATGTCGCCGCCGCCCGCGATGTCGTCCTTGTTGACCTCGGTCGTCCAGCCCTGCTTGACGAAGTTGCCGAGCGAGCCGGTGTCGGTGATGACGACGTCGGGGAGGTCCTTCGACGCGGCGCGCTGCTGCACCTGCTTGTCGAAGTCGTTGAAGATCGGCTTGTAGTCGACCTGCACACCGGTCTTCTCGGTGAACGATTTGAAGATCTTCTCGTAGACCTTCGCGGTCGCCTCGGTGGAGCGGGTCCACACCTCCAGAGGCTTGTTCGGGTCCTTGCTCGACGCGGCCGTGGTGCCACCGCTGCCGCACCCCGCGAGCAGCGCGGCCACGCCGAGCGTGGCAAGTGTTGTGGCAGTTCTACGGCGCATCGTCGGAGCCCTTCGCGTTCAGATATATGAACCTGGGTCGTACTTGTGAACCTGGTGCAGGACTGTAAGAATCGGCACAGCAACGTGTCAAGGGCAAGTTGCTTTCCTGTTACGAGGAGGCCAGGTGGCGTCGCCGATCGACAAGGGCACAGCTCGTCCGGGCGCGGTCAAGTCCGCCGACCGCACGGTGGAGCTGCTCGAAGTGCTGTCCGCGTCAGACCGCAGGCTGACGCTCACCGAGCTGCACCGCGAGCTCAGCTATCCCAAATCCAGCCTCTACATGCTGTTGCAGACGCTCGTGGCGCGCGGCTGGGTGGAGGTCGACTCGGACAGGGGCACGTACGGCATCGGCGTGCGCGCGCTGCTCGTCGGTACGTCCTATCTGGACCACGACCCGGTGGTGCGCGCGGCGATCCGCGTGATGGAGCAGGTCCGCCAGGAGATCAACGAGACCGTGCACCTTGCCCGTTTGGACGGCGCGGACGTCGTCTACCTGGCGAGCCGCGAGTCGGAGCACCACCTGCGCGTCGTCTCGCGCGTCGGCCGGCGGCTGCCCGCGCACTCGACGTCGCTCGGCAAGGCCGTGCTCTCGACGCGCACGCCGGAGGAGGTCGATCTGATCCTCCCCGGCGAGCTGGCGCCGCTGACGCCCAACACCCTGGTCGACCGGGCGGCGTTGCACGAGCAGCTCGCCGGGTTCCGCAACGTCGGGTACGCCCACGAACGCGAGGAGAACACGCCCGGCCTGGGCTGTTTCGCGGTGGCGCTGCCCTACCGCAATCCCGTGCTGGACGCCATGAGTTGCTCGGTCCCGCTGGGCAGGCTGACTCCGGAGCACGAGCGGCAGGTCATCTCCGCCCTGCTCGACGCCGCCCGGACGATCACCGAGCTCCTCCGCCAGTTCGGTCGCTGAGATTTGCCGGAACACCTGAACAAGACGGAGGGGTCCAACCCGTGACCGCACGCATCCTGATCACCGGCGCCGGCGGTGGGGTGGGAACGCTCATGCGCACCCGCCTCGCCGCGGAGGGCCGCGTCCTGAGGCTGCTGGACATCGCGGAACTGCCCGCGGCCACCGAGGGCGAGAACGTCGAGCTCGTCGAGGCGTCGGTGACCGACATGGCCGCGATGGAAGCCGCGATGAAGGACGTCGACGCGGTGATCCACCTCGGTGGCCACAGCCTCGAGGAGTCGTGGGACAAGATCCTGCGCGTCAACATCGACGGCACGCACACGGTGCTGGAGGCCGCGCGGCGTTCCGGCGTCCGCCGGGTCGTCCTGGCCAGCTCGAACCACGCCGTCGGCTACCTCGAGCGCGCCGACGGCGAGGCGGGCGACTACGCGTTCCCGCGCCCGGACACCTACTACGGCGTGTCCAAGGTGGCGCTGGAGGCGTTGGGGTCGTTGTACGCCGACCGCTACGGCATGGACGTGATCGCGATCCGCATCGGCTCGTGCTTCGAGAAGCCGCGTGACGTCCGGATGCTGTCGACGTGGATGTCGCCGGACGATGGCGCGCGCCTGTTCGAGGCGTGCCTCTCCGCCCCGTCACCCGGTTTCCGGATCGTGTGGGGCGTTTCGAACAACAAGCGCGGCTGGTTCTCGCTGGATGAGGCCCGTGCGCTGGGTTACGAGCCGCAGGACGACTCCGAGGAGTACGCGGCCGCCGTGCTGGAGCAGCACGGCGAACTCGACCCCTCGTCGCCCGCGGCGAGGTACGTGGGTGGAGCCTGGTGCGGCCCCGATTTCGACACGGCAGTCAAGGAGGCAGGGCGTTGAGCCACGTCGTGCAGGGATACAACCCGCGCACCGGTGAGCCGTACGGCGAACCGGTTGCGAAGACCCACGACAGCGAGGTCGACCGCATCGCGTCCGCCGCGGCCGTCGCGTTCTCGGCGTGGTCGGTCGTTCCGGCGGCGGATCGTGCCGTGGTGCTGGAGAAGGTCGCGGACGCGCTGGACGCCGAGTCGGCGTTGCTCGTGGAGACGGCGGACAGCGAGACGGCACTGGGCGTGCCGCGGCTGACGACCGAGCTCAAGCGCACGACGAACCAGCTGCGGCTGTTCAGCGAGGTGCTGCGCGAGGGCAGCTACGTCGAGGCCACCTTGGACACGGCGAACCCGGACATCATTCCGCCGCGGCCGGTGCTGCGACGCGTGCTCCGTCCTTTGGGGACGGTCGCGGTGTTCTCCGCGTCGAACTTCCCGTTCGCGTTCTCGGTCGCCGGTGGTGACACGGCTTCCGCGCTGGCGTCCGGTTGTTCCGTTGTGGTGAAGGCACATTCGGCGCACCCGTCGACGTCGCGCGAGACCGCCCGGGTGGTGATCGACGCGCTGCGGGAAGCCGGTGCCCCCGAAGGCGTGTTCGGCATCGTGTACGGCACCGAGTCCGGTGTCGCGCTGGTGAAGCACTCCGCGGTGCGCGCCGTCGGTTTCACCGGCTCGACCGGTGGCGGCCGGGCGTTGTTCGACCTGGCGCAGGGCCGGCCGGACCCGATCCCGTTCTACGGCGAGCTCGGCAGCGTCAACCCGACGGTGATCCTGCCCGGTGCGGCCACCCCGGAGATCGCCGCCGGTTTCGCACAGTCGCTGGTGATGGGTGTCGGCCAGTTCTGCACGAACCCCGGCCTGGTGTTCGCGCCGGAGTCGATCGTGGTGGCGCTGGGCGAGGCGGTCGCGGCCTCGTCGGGTGGCGCGATGCTGAACGAGCGGATGTGCGACTCCTACAAGGCGGGCACGGACGCGCTGGCCGCGTCGGACCTCGTCTCCGTGGTGTCGACGGGTGTCCGCCCGGACGAGGCGTGGGCCGTGGCACCGCTGCTGTTCAGCACGTCGGTGAAGGTGTTCGAGGAGAACCTCGAGAAGCTGACCGAGGAGCACTTCGGCCCGGCCGCGCTGGTCGTGACGTACTCGTCGCCGGAGGAGCTGCACTCGGTGCTGGCGAAGCTGCCGGGCACGCTGACCGGCACGGTGCACGCCGCCGAGTCGGACCACGCGGAGGCAGGTCAGATCGCCGAGATCCTGCGGCGCGTGGCGGGCCGGATCATCTTCAACGCCTGGCCGACCGGCGTCGCGGTGGCGTGGGGCCAGCACCACGGTGGCCCGTGGCCGTCGACGACGAACCCGCTGCACACGTCGGTGGGTGCCACGTCGATCCGCCGCTGGATCGCGCCGGTGACGTACCAGTCGTGGCCGGACGCGTTGCTCCCGGCGGAGCTGCAGGACGCGAACCCGCTCGGCATCCCCCGCCGGGTGGACGGTGTGCTCGGCGTGCACTGAGGGATCTTCGAATGAGCGGGGCCGCTGACACCACGTCGGCGGCCCCGTTCTCGTTGGGAGGACGTGGGATGGTCGGTCGTCGGGCTTACAACTTCATGTACCGCACCTGGGCGCCGTGGGAGAGCGGGGCCCGTTCCGAGCTCGTGCACCTCGTGACGTCGGGACGGATCCCACCCGGCCGCGCGATCGATCTCGGGTGCGGCAGCGGGGCGAACTCGATCTTCATCGCGGAGCACGGTTTCGACGTGACGGGCGTGGACTTCTCCCTCGTCGGCCTGGAGAAGGCCCGGCGCACGACGCCGCCGTCGTTGTCGGTCGAGTGGCTGCCCGGAGACCTGACCGCGACCTCGATCCCCGGCGTCTCCGGAACGTTCGACCTGCTCGTCGACTACAGCGTGCTCGACGACATGCGCGGGCCCGCCCAGGAGGCGATGGCGGCGACCGTCCACCGGCTGTCGCACCCCGGCTCGTTGTTCCTGATGTGGTGCTTCTACGACGAGATCCCGTGGTGGAAGCGCCGTGGCGGCCGGTTCCCCGGCCTCGCAGAGGGTGACGAGCAGCGGCTGTTCGGGGCGTCGTTCGAGATCGAGCGGCTGGCCGAGCCCGCCCGCGGAAGCGGTTTCGCGTGCTTCCTCATGAGGCGTTGCTGATCGTTCAGACCGATACCTAGGCGTTCCCGACCGTCGCGGCGATCAATTTGGCGCACTCGACCGCCTCGGACTTCGCGCTGTCGACCTCGACGTCGTACCTCATCCCGCGATGCACCAACTCGGCCTGAGCCTCGGCCATGCCGGCGATCCGATCACCACGAGCAAGCTCCCGCCCGGCGGCGACGGCGGCATCACACCGCACCCCGACCCACACCACGTCCAGCCCGTCGAGCGCCTTCTCCCACCGCCGCCGGGACTCGACACCACCGAGGAACACGTCGTCCACGATCACCCGCGCCCCCGAGCGCGCCATCGAGGCGACGCCCGCCATCCATGCATCCTCCAGCACCCGGAACTCGGCCCCGACGCTGACCTCGCCGTCACCCGTGAACCCGATCCCCTCCGAGCCGAGCCGCAAACGCGCGGGCATCACGTCGATCAACGTGTCGACCCCGATCGCCAGCCACGCCTCCGGCAACACCGCCTGCAGACACCGCGCGATCCCCGACTTGCCCGAACTGGAACCACCGTTGAGAACGATCACCTGAGCACTCGACGACACGCCCCGACGGTACCCAGACGGCCCCGCCCTCACCCCTCACTTTCCCACCCGTCACCGCCTTAGCAATGGATCTTTTGACGACGAAGTCAAAAGACCCATTGCTAAGGCCCAGCTCACAGCCTTTTCGCCAACTGATATATCGCTTTCAGCGCGCCCCAGATGCAAAAAACGTTTGCGGACGAAGTCAAAAGACTTGTTGCAAAGATCAACAGAACGGGCGGCAGGGACCCTGCGGCAGGCCATGGCCGGAGCGGACGATGGGAGCAGTCAACGGCGGGCGGCGCCGGCTCGCCGTTCCTGCTGCAGCTCCCGCTGATACCCCAGGAAGTCGACCTCCAGCGTGTGCCGCTTCGACTTCACATACCGGCGCCGGAGCCTCTCCTGATAGGAGGTGATCTCAGCCTTCATCTCCGGCACCGGAGGCAGCGCCGCACGCCCGGAGATCAAATCGGCGATCCACTCCGCCTGGGCCTCGGCCAGCGGCATGATCGCCCCCAGCGGCTGGATCAGCCCGAGGAAGTACAGGCCGGGATGCGTCGGATCCACGACCCGGCGATACAGCGACACGTTGTTGTCGGCCGATGACACCGCGGGGAACTCCGCCGCGGAGAGGAACGGGAACTCCACCTTGTACCCAGTGCAGTAGACGATCACGTCGACGTCCTCGCGCGACCCGTCGGCGAACACGACACCGGACCCGTCGAGCCGCGACAGGTTCGGCTTCACGGTGATGTCGCCGTGCCCGAGCCTGGTGAGCAGGTCGTCGGACACCGTCGGATGCGCGGCGAGGATGCCGTGCGACGGCTCGGGCAGGCCGTAGTCGGAGAGCTTGCCGCGCGCCAGCCGGAGCATCACGCGCACGGACAGCGCCTGCAGCCACGCGGGTGCGAAGCGGGCAAGCGGCGAGGTCGTCAGGTGATCGGTCGGCATGCCGAAGAGGTACTTGGGCATGATGTGCGCTCCGCGGCGCATCGCCAGGAACGTCCGCGCCGAGACCCGTGACGACTCGACCGCGATGTCGCAGGCGGAGTTGCCGATGCCGAGAACCAGCACTTTCTTGTCCGCGAATCGTTCGGGCGTCTTGTAGAAGTGCGCGTGCATCTGTTCGCCGTCGAACGAGCCGGGAAACGCGGGCTCGGGCATCCGCGGCGACCAGTGGTGTCCGTTCGCGACGATCACTGATCCGTAGATTCCCGAGGTCTCCTCGCCCGTGTCGCGATCGCGCGTCGTGACGGAGTAGCCACCCGGCGCGACGGAGACGGAGGTGACCTCGGTCCGGAACCGGATGCGGTCGCGGAAGCCGTGGTGCTTCACGAAGTCGTCGAAGTACTCGGCGATCTGGAAGTGAGAGGGATACGCGGGCAGCCTCGCGGGCATCGGGAAGGACTTGAACTCCATCATCTGCCGCGAGGTGTTGATGTGGAGGGACCGGTAGGCCGACGACATGCCGTTGTCGTTGAGGTAGCGCCAGTTGCCGCCGATCTCCGACCCGGTCTCGAAGCAGTCGAACTCGATGCCGCGGGCGCCGAGGACCTGACAAGCGGCGATGCCCGACGAGCCCGCTCCGATGACGCACACACGCTCCATGCGACTGAAGTATTTTCACGTTAGGAGCGGCTGTCAATCATCGTGGCCGAATGCCTGGTCAGACGCCGCGGGTCGGTCGTTGCGCTCACCAGGTTCGAGAACCTCGTGTGGTAGCCCGCTGAGTGGAACGGGGTGTGCCGGACCGGGTCCGCCCAATACTTTGTGCCCCATGCGAAATCTTGTCGTGGCAGTCACGTCGGTACTGGCGTTCGCGGTCTCCACCGGCACGGCGGCGGGCGCGCCGCTGCCGTGCCCGGAGATCTTCGCGACGAACAACACCGCGATCATCACCGACCCCGCCGACCCGCGGTTGCGGGACGGACTGGTGCGGTTCGACCGCGAGGTGCGCGGCATCGTGCACGCCAACGGCGGCGTCACCATCCGTTCAACACTGCTCGACGGCGTGTTCTGGTCGAGCGACCTGCAGCAGACGACGTTCGAACGGTCCCGCAAGTTCGACGTCACCCTCGACGAGGAAAGCCTGCGCCACACCGCGTCCACGATCAGCAAGCAGTTCCGGCAGGAGTCGGTGCTCACGTTCCGCTTCCTGCCCGCGAACTCGCCGAAGGTCGACGCCGTCCAGGTCGAGGTCGACGGCATCACCGCGACGCAGGTCCGCGAAGGCCTGCTCAAGGACGCGGTCGCGCGCGAGAAGCTCGGCGGCGGCAGCGTCACGTTGCAGAACAAGGCGATCCTCATCGCGGACGTCGACGACCTGCCGACTGTGCGCGCGTTCGTCACCGACATCGGCGGCGACATCAGCAAGGCGAAGGTGCGCAAGGGCGCCTGGGAGTTCGTCAGCGCCGAGCAAGCCAACCAGGAAACTCCTTTGTGGAACAAGCAAAACGCGGCCTAACCTCGTAGGCATGGCAGCAACTGTGGTCCGCGGCCAGAACGTGGACATCCGAATGTGGACTCGACCGGACGAGGTCGAGGAGTTCGCCATGCGACAGCTCCAGAACATCTCCGCGCTGCCGTGGGCCGTGAAGCACATCGCGGTCATGCCCGACGTGCATTACGGAAAGGGCGCCACGGTGGGCTCGGTGATCGCGCTGCGCGACGCCGTCTCCCCCGCGGCCGTCGGCGTGGACATCGGCTGCGGCATGGCCGCCGTGCGCACCTCGCTCACGGCCAGCGACCTGCCGGAGACACTGCGCGGGTTGCGGTCCCGCATGGAGGCCGTGGTCCCCGTCGGTTTCGGCCAGCACAAGGCGACCGCGTTCACCGAGAGGGACGCGTCCGACTGGGGCACGTTCTGGAGGAAGTTCGACGACCTCACGCCGGCCGTGAAGGCGCGCGCCGACAAGGCGATGCACCAGATGGGCACGCTCGGCGGTGGCAACCACTTCCTCGAGGTCTGTCTGGACACCGACCAGCGGGTGTGGGTCATGCTGCACTCCGGGTCGCGCGGCATCGGCAACGAGCTCGCGCAGCACCACATCGCGGTGGCGCGCACGCTCGCGCACAACTCCGAGCTGCCGGACCCGGACCTCGCCGTGTTCCTCGCGGGCACGCCCGAGATGGCGGCGTACCGTCACGACCTGTACTGGGCTCAGGACTATGCGCGACGCAACCGCGCGGTCATGCTGCGCCTGGTCTGCGACGTGCTGCGCGCCGAGTTCCCCCAGATCGCGTTCGAGGACCCGATCAGCTGCCACCACAACTACGTGACCGAGGCGGCTTGACCTGCGGTTTCCGGTTTGGGAACCGATGGGAACCGATGGGCACGAAAGCGGCAGTGGCGTGGTGAACGCCGCAGGTCAGCTAGCGTCCTCTTCGGATTTTTTGGGAGCGGATGGGAATCGATGGGAACTACGCGCTATCCCACGTCCTGTCCCACGTCCCTTGATCACTTTCAGCCGCGCGCGCCGGGGCGTGCTTTCCCCTGCAGGCTGAGCAAGGGCGGCGCGCATGCGGTCGCCGGTCCGCCGCGTCCGCTGCACGTACTCCTGCGTGATCTTGATGTCGGAGTGCCCCATGACGTCGGCGAGTTCGAACGCGTTCATCCCGCCTTCGGCGCCTCGTGTGGCGAAACCACGGCGCACGCTGTACGGCGACTTCGTTGCGGTACCTAGCTTTTGCGCCTTGGTCCGGAGTTGGTAGCCCAGAGTGTCCTGGTTCATCGGGCGGTTCCTCACGGTCAGGAACACGAGGGCGCTGCGGCACTTCGCGCCGTCGCTGTGTGGGATGCCGCAACCGGTGGTGAGGTCGCGGCCGGCGGTTCGCCGCTCGTATATCTCCCACGCCTTGTCTGTGGCTGGGATGAACCTCGCGTCCTTGTCCTTCGGGTAGCCGCGGATCACCTTCTTGCGCCTCACGTAGACGTCGGTGACCCAGAACCCCCTTGCTTCCTCGTCGGCTTGGCTTGCATGCATGCCGGTGAGTTCGTTCGGCCGCAGACCTGTCTCAAGGCCGAAGTCGACGGCGTCCTTGTAGTCCGATCGCAATGTCGAGCCGAGCAGCTCGGCGTCTTTCGTTGTCATGTAAGGCTTCGGTCGCTTCGGTCGCTTCGGTAGCTCGATGCCAACGCACGGCGAGGCGTCGAGCACCTCTGCCTTGACCGCCGCCTTGATCGACACGTTGAACACGCTGTAGATCCGGTGGATGTAGCCCGGTGACGGTGGCGCCGAGACGGTCTTGGATCGCCGGAGCTTGCCGTCCTTGAGGTCGTCGACCCAGTCCTGCACGGCGCCCTGCGCGATCTCGTTCAACGGTGTCTCGCCCCACTGCGGGCGCAAGTAGCTTTCGACGATGTAGCCCTCAGTCGTCGGGGTGTCACTGTCGAAGTTTCGCTTGTCCCGCAACAGGTCCCACCATGCGCTCCACGTTGTAGTGGGTGGGAGCGTCCCTCGACGCATCGCGGCTTTGCGACGCGCCTTTACCTCAGCTTCCTGCGCAGCGAACTTGGCGTCTTCTTTCAGGTCGAACGTGCCTGGGACGCGACGCTTCTTTTTGTTTGCATCCGTATATATTCCTCTCCATCTTCCCGACGGAAGCCGCTCAGCGGATGGCATTCGCGCCACCTTTCTCAATCAACCGAGGATAGGTTTCCCTTACTCCTGCTCGCCGTTCTCAAAGCAAGCGCCTCACGTTGGACTGCTCTTTGCTCGGCGAGAGACTCTTCAAGCTGCTCGATCCGTGCCTGAGTGCGCAGGTGCGCCCACGTCCCCCACGTTCCACCGGCAGCCGACAGGGTTAGAACGAAAATGGCGAACTCTCGACGCTCCTCATCAAGCACGACTATGCGCAGCGCGAAATACACGAGTACAGCCGAGGCAGTTAGGCAGAGGAAGAACAGCCAGTGCCTTGGCGTCATCGTGATCATTGATAAGCCTCCCCAGGATCGATTGGGCGCGATCACGCGACCCATAACTGACCAATCGATACGTGAGGCTTACGCGGTTACATGGAATGAGTTTGAAGCGTCAAAGACCCCCCAGATGGAGCACAATTTTCACGTAACAGTCATGACGCGCTACGCGCAGTGCCGTCGCCCGTAGCCCCCTGCTCACGCATGGCGATCGCGCGGGCCATGAACTCGTCCGCCTCCTCCTTGCCAAGGACGTCTGCGACGACGCTGCGCATATCGACCAGCTGCTGCGGGGTCGCGGACAGGATGCGCTCGCGCCCTTCGGCGATCTCGCCGGTCATGAGAGCCCGCCCCTCAGGCACAGGCTGTCGGCCGGCCAGCACCTCGGTCACGGAACCAGGCGACCACCGCAGGCCCCTCTCGATGGCGCGCCGTGTCTTCGTCGGGATGTTGCTGGTCCCTCTGCGCGCGGCTCTCAAGGTCTCGTAGCTGATACCGCCTTGCTCGGCGACCTCCCGCCACTCCAGCCCGAGATCGAGCCGTCGAGCGTCCATCGCATCGTCCAAACGTTGACGTGCGCTCTCGTCGATCGCCATGTCGTCCCCTCCACAGGCATGGTCGTACAACGCAGATTAACGCAGACCCATCACTGATCGCCACAGCGCGCACGCAACCCGTGATCGTTTGGGTCTTCTCTTTGCTGTTCTGCGTTCACCTGTTGCACTCTGCGTTACTCTGTGTCTAGTCTTCGTCGCATGGCACACGGTCAACCCTCCTACCCCCTCAAGGACGGCGAGGTCCGCAAGCAGCGCGAGCTGGGCGGCATGACGCTTCGGGTCCTGGCCGATCGATGCGCCGCAGCTGGTGAACCGATCAGCAACTCGCAGCTCTCGAAGATCGAACGCGGCCTGAACCGGCCACGGCCCGCACTGCTCGTGACGCTCGCCTCTGTATTCGGCGTCGACGTCAAGCAGCTCGTGGAAACGAGCGGCTCGTGACCGCCCCAGAACCACAGTGGCTGACGGTGCAGCAGGTCGCGGCATACGCGCAGCGCCACCCGAAGACCGTTGAACGCGCTCTCCGCCTCTACAAGCGCAGCAATGGGCGCAAGGGACTTCGCGGCGCGCAACCCAACGGCCCCAACAGCTGCTGGCGAATCCGCCCCGCGGACGCCGACCGGTGGTGCGGCGCAGAGCCGCCGAAGAGCACACGCCGGCTGCAGTCCGTCTGACCCCACCGAATAGAGGGCCGCCCGCGCGCCAGGCCCGGCGCGATCGGACGGCCCGTGACCACAGAGAGAAGGACCCTCTCGTGACCTCCACGATGATCTCAGATGACGGTCGGCAGGGCAGCCCTTTGCTGGTTCGCCCGTGGCTGACGCCCGGTGCGGTGGTTCCGTCGATGTTCGGCGCGGTCGTCGCCGAGTCGACCGGTAAGCACCGCAAGCCCGACCCGGCCGACGAGCCCTCCCCCGAGCCCGTCGACGAGCCCGTCGCCGTGCCCGTGGTCGTGGCCCTGCCGGTCGATGTGACCCCGGACCCGCTGGCCGGTATCCGGCCTGGTGACTCGTTCCTGCCCGTCCCCATCACCGACCCGGTGTGCGGCAGCCTGGCCACGTCGGCCACCGGCCAGGTCTACGCCTGCACCCGCCGCCCGCATCCCGACCACTGGTGGCACATCCGCGTGCTGGACAGCCGTGCGCGGCAGCTGTGGGCCGGTGACGGCCCCGTCGCCGAGCCGCACGGCTGGCCCACGACGGACCCGGACACCGCAGCCAGCGCCACGCCGGCCACGTCGACGCCCGCGGACCGGGGCGACGCGATCATCGACGCGATCCAGGCCCTGCTCGGCTCGGTGTCGCGTGCCAGCCAGCAGTACGCCGCCGACACCGACGGCCCGGCCACGTCGACCACTGCCGGCGGTGCCCAGTGAGCCGGGTCGCGCGCAGCGCCGCGCTCGCCGAGGTTGTGACCTGCCAGCTGATGATCCGCGGCCTGGAACGCCAGGCGATCGAGTCCCCGCCTCGCACGCTCGACGCCCAGCGTGCCGCGCACGAGGTCCGGCTGCGCGCCTACCGGGCCTACGCCCGTGCGGCTGCATCCGCCGCGCCGTGCTACCGCGAGGGCAGCGCCGCCCGGCTGCTCGCCGAGGCCACGGCCACCGCGTTGAACATGGTGGTCGCGACGATGCAGCGCGAGCTCGACCGCACCACGGCAGGTGCCTGATGGTGACCGTGCCGAAGTGGCAGGAGCCGCTCGTCGCCCAGGCCGCCGCCGCCGAGCAGACGCTGCGCGCGGTGATGCACGCGCCTGGTGGCGGTGCCGGCGCAATGGCGGCCGCGGCCGCCGCCGATCAGGACCTGGCCGAGCTGTGCCGCGCGGTCGCCGCGCGGTCCGGCTCGCCACTGCTGCGGCAGCTGCTCGTGCACGGCGCCCGTGCGCTCGACTCGCACGCCGGCGTGCTGCTGGCCGCGACCATCGACCCCGACGAGCTCGTCGTCCCCGCCCCGCCCGCCGTGGCCGAAGAGCAGCAGACCGCACCGGTGGAAGAGCAGCGCACGTCCGACTGGGACGGCTCCGTCTGGCCCCCTCAGCGACCGTTCGAAGACGAGCAGGCCGAGGACCAGGCCCTCGTCGAACAGGGATCGGAACCGGCCGAGACCAGCGTTGATACTCCGGCGAACGAGGTCGTCACCGGTGGCTCCGAGGCCTCCGTCTCGCCGTCGTGCAGCTACTCGCCCTCGTGCGTCAACCCGCCTGAGGACGGCTACACGGCGTGCGAGGAGCACGTCAGCCTCGCCGCACTCGAAGAGCAGGAGCGCGAACACGTCGCGGCAGCCGCCGCGACCCCAGCCGTGCAGTTGCGGTCGCTGAACGAGGCCTACAACGAGGCGCGGAGCCGCTACAGCAACGCGACGAACGCACGAACGCTGGCCTTGTCGACGCCGCCTCAGGCCGCGAGGGCCGCAGCCGACCTTGTGGCGATTCTGCGCCGGGCCCGTGACTCCGGGCTGTTCACCGGCGTGGCGCTGTGGGCCATCGAGGACGCCACCACGCTCTACGAGCTCGCCGTTGCAGGTGCCTCGTGATCGCGGTGGCCCGGCCTGGTGCCGGGACCGTGTCGGCGGCCGCGGTGCTGCGAGCTGTTCGGGCGGTGCTGCTGTTCGCGCTCGACGTGCTGGAGTGCCTGGGCCGCATGCTGCAGCCGGCGTTCTGGTCCGTGCTCGCGCTCGCGGTCGCGTGGCTGGTCGGTATGGAGCTCGGCGCACGCGAGGCCGACCCGGTCTTCGGCGGGTTCGTCTCCGGCGCGCTGGCGATGTGCATCGTGCTGTGCCTGCTCATCTGGGCCGATCGCCGCCACCGGTGGTGGACCCCGTGACCCCGCCGCTCGAGCACGACCCGGACCTGGCGCAGCTCGTCGACGACGTCGAGCAGATCGCGCCCCTGGTCGTGCTGCTCGCGGCCGCACTGACCGGCGTCGCCGCGACCGGCGGTTTCCACTTCCTGATCTTCCGCGGCGCGTTCCTCGACCTCGCGCTGTTCCTGTCCAACCTCTTGCTCGGGATCGGGTGACCTCATGATCAACGACAACCGTGTCGGGTCCCGCTGGCCGGACGTGAACCGATGAGCGCCGGCGACGAGTGGGCGAACGACGGCCCTGGTGACCGCGGCTGCTTCGGCCGCGCTCTGTCCGTCGTGCTGTTCGCCGTGGCGCTGGTGGCGGTCGGTGTGCTTGCACTCGTCGGCGGTCGCAGCGAGGCCTCGACGACGGAGCAGCCGCTGCCGGTCACCGGCTGCTCGCCGGTGACGGGCACGGGTGTGCAGCCGCAGCCGCCCGTCACCGCGGTGGTGCCCTCGGCGTTTCGGGTGGCGCCATGAGCCCGCTACGCAGAGACCTGGCCGGCGACGTGCTCGCCGACATCATGCGGGTGACCTCGGCCGCGACTCCGGGCCCGTGGCGGATGGCCGGATCGGGCTACGGCTACTCGCTCGGCGGCAAGGTGCACGAGTCCGTGTTCGCGCCGCGCGAGGGCGGTGACCCGGTGTTCATCGCCCTGACGGGGTTGTGTGGGGAAGCCCAGAGCCAGGCGGACGCGGCGTTCATCGCCTCGGCCCGCGAGGCGATGCCGTGGCTCGTCGACGAGGTGAACCGGTTGCGCGCCGCGAGGATGCGCGGCTGGGACACCGCGCTCGACAGCGCCCAGCATGCCGAGCACCTCGACGCCGAGGTCGAGCGGCTGCGGGCCCGCGTCGACGAGCTCGCAGCCGAGAACGAGCAGCTGCGCGGCGAGGCCGGCAACCGTGGCCGGGTGGTCAACCTCGGCATTGGGCACCGCGGGGTGTCGCGATGAACGCCGTCACGGCACGGGTGCCGGGCTCGTCGACGCCGACCGTGCGGGAGATGGAGGTGCTGCAGCACATCTCCGACGGCTTCACGACCGAGGAGATCGGCGCGGCGCTGTACCTGACCGAGAACAGCGTGCGCACTCTCACGAAGAACCTGTTCCGGCGCCTCGGTGTCCGCGAACGGGCGCACGCGGTGAACGTCGGTTTCCAGCGTGGCTGGTTGGTGCTCAACTTCCCGCTGCCGGAGCCGATTACGTGGCTGAGCATCGAGCCGCAGCTGCTGAGGCTGATCGCGCGGGGCTGGACCTACAGCCGCATCGGCACGCACCTGCAGGTCGGTGACGAGGAACAGGTCAAGCACCGCACCCGCTCGCTGTTCGGTGAGCTGCGCGCACGCAACCGGGCGCACGCGGTCCGCAAGGGCTACGAGCACGGCATGCTCGCGGCCCCCGGCGGCACGGCACCGCAGCCGTCACCGGTCAAGCCGACGCGTCCCGGCGCGTCCGGCCCGCGCAAGCGTGAGCTGCAGGTGCTCGACCTGACCTCACGCGGTCACAGCTACGAGCGGGCGGCCGAGATCCTCGGGATCAGCCCGAGCACCGCGTCCAGTCACGGACGCAGGCTGTTCAAGCGCATCGGCGCCCGTGACGGGTCGCACGCGGTGCGGCTCGGGTTCGAACGTGGCTGGCTGATCCCCGAACCGGTGGAGGAGTTCCCGGCCGACCTGGTCGAGAAGGACGCGCTGCTGCTGGGGTACATGTCCGCTGGTCTGACCAACGTGCAGATCGCCCGGCGCCTCGGCCTCACCCCGTCCAGCGTGGTGCGCCGCGCCTCCATCCTCTACATGAAGCTCGGCGTGGAGGACCGGCGTCACGCGGTCCGCCGCGGCTTCGAGCTCAAGGTGCTGCGCCCCGGCGGTGATCGTGGCTAGCCGGCCGGTCGCGGCCATCCGCCGTGGCGTGCGGCACCTGCTCGGCCGCCACACGCTGCGGGTGCAGCTCGGCGGGACGGTCTCGGGACTGTGGCTGTGGCGGGTCGACTGCACTTGCGGGTTGCTCAAGCGCGACGCCGAGCCCACCCGCGATCAGGCCCGCACCGCCGCGCTCGCCGTCGCCGGTGCGCGTGATCACGTCGACGTCCCGCGCGTGGTGTTCGGCCCGGTCGCGTCGCAGGCCTGGCCGGAGGAAGCGATGCTGCGCCAACCGGCCAAGCAGCTCGTGCTGCCCGACCACCTGCGTGGTGTCGGCGCGGTGGTGGCCGCGGACGCCTCGCGCCGCGACTCCGACGCGCACGCCGGGTGGGGCTTCGTCACCGACGGCGGATGGGCTCGGCGCGGCACGGTCGACTACGCGTCCTCGAACGTGGCCGGGCTGGAGCTGCTCGCGATCGCCCAGGCGCTGCAGGTGTACCCCGACGGCCACTACGTCGACGTCCTGTCCGACAACCTGCACGCCCGCCTGCTCGCCCAGCGCATCTTCGCCAAGCGCGCACGGCACTGGGCCGACATGCCCGCATGGGTACCGGCCGAGGCGCACCCCCTGCTGCTCAAGGCCACGCACCCGCAGCGGCGCCTGCAGGTGCGCGTGCTGCCCGTCAAGTCCAAGACGCACCCGCTGCACAACATCGCCGATCGGCTGGCCCGCGACCTGCCCGTGACCGACCTGCTGACCTCGGGAGGTTCCCCGTGACGACCAGCCGCACCTCGACCGCGATCGTCCGGCGGGAACTGAGCGAGGCCAAGCACCTGCGCACCGGCCGCGTCTCACCGGACCGGCTGCGCATCCACGGCAGCAACCTGCACCGCGACGTCGGCGACCTCCGCGAGCTCGCCGACAGCCTCAAGGTCGACGGCGTGCTCGAACCGATCGTCGTCCAGCAACGCGGCGACATGATCGAGGTCGTCGACGGCCGCCGGCGCACGCTGGCCGCGCGCCTGGCCCGGCTGCGATCGGTACCGGTCATCTGGCAGGACCCGCGCACCGACGACGAGATCGTCGCCTTGACCGTCACCACCGACGTCCACAAGAAACGGATGTCTCCGCAAGAGCGGCAGCACTGCGTGCAGCAGCTGCGTGCCGCGGGCTGGTCCATTCAGGACATCGCCGAGCGGTTCGGCAAGGCCACGTCGACGATCTACGGCTGGCTCGCCGGCGCCGGTCTCGCGGCCGCCGACGCCGCAGCTGATGAGCCGGTGACGGCAACGCCCGCGTCGAGCTCGCCAGTGCCGTCGAGCTCGGCGCCGCGGCCACGTCGCGAGGGCAAGCGGCCGCCGGCGTGGGCCCAGTCGCTGCACACGCTCGTCGGGCGCTGGGAGACCCGGTGCGGCCCGGACGGGCTCGGCCTGGACGAGACCGCCCTGCTGCTGCAGGAGCTGCGCGCACTGACCAGCGGGGTGACCTCATGACCTGGCTGCTCGTCGGCGCACTCGCTGCGGTGGTGTTCGGCGCCCTGGTGGTGATGGGCGTGCTCGCCGAGCGGTGTCCCGACCCCGCGCCGGAGCGAGACATCGGCGCCGTCGAGCTGCCTGCGGTGCGCGACGAGCTCGCGCTGCGCGACCTCCAGCTCGAACGCCACCAGCGACGCGAACGCGTGTCGCGCTATCGAAACGACCGAGGAGACCAGTGATGCCCACCGACACCATGCCGGCCACCGACGTGGCCCAGCGGCTCGTTGACGCGGTCACCGCCCGCCTGGACACCGCCCACCACGAGTGGGAGCCCGCCAGCGTGCTCGCGGTCGCCATGCTCGACGAGCTCGACGTCCTGCTGGACCGTCACGACTTCCCACTCACCCGCGACTTTCTACAGCACGTCCGCCAGGCGGTCGTGGCCACGCTGCCGAAGCAGATCCCCGCGGACGTGGCCGAGCCGTTCAACGTCGTCCGACTGGGCCCGCGCTACGCCACGGTGCTGCTCGTCGACGCGCTCGCGCACGGCCCGGCCCTGATGGAAGGGCTCACCCTGCACGCCGACAGCACGCTCGTCGTCTCGCTGCCCAGCCACCTCGAGGACGTCGCGTTGCTCGACGACGTCGAGGTGATCGACCGCACGGTCGCCATGCCCGCCGTGTGCCGCGAGGACATCGACAAGGAGCTGGAGCGCTGCAAGCAGCGGGGTGAACGCCGTTGAGCTACTACGACGACGAGGACGACGACGACCCCGCGGACTGGGACGACGACGTCGACGACCGCTTTCACGACGACCCTGCGATCGGGGACGACGACGGCCGCGAGGACGCCGCCGACGACTACGTGTTCTGGGACGACGACCTGACCCCGCCCAAGGAAGAGCCGGACTGCTACTCGTGCAACGACGGCGGCTGTCGTGCGTGCGTGCCGCACACGAACGGCTGCGACTGCGCGGGCTGCGCTGACGCCCACGTCGCCGAGTACGAGCTGTTCGACTCGCCCGACCGCGACGAGGCCGCGCTGAACCTGGTGGCGTTCGCGTTCGTCGACGAGCCCCCGTTCTGACCTGACCCATCCCCGCTGCGGCGGCCGGTGCCCTCTTCCCCGAGGCACCGTCCGCCGCACACGCATACCCACCGGCAACCGTCCTGAAAGGACACACGCGTGCGCACAACCCCTGCTAGGCCGGTGACATGCCCTACTACCTGACCACCGACACGTTCGCGGACGACCCGGAGTGGACGGTTCTGGCAGAGGGCAAGCAGACACTGATCGACTCGCTGCAGGCCAGCTACCACCGGCTGATGGCCAAGGCCTCGCTCGTGCGCCACGACGGCTACGTCACCGGCGCCGCAGTGCGCCAGGCCGTGACGAGCAAGCGCGTCCTCGTGCTGCTCACCATGCCGGTGCTCGGCATGGCCCCGAAGCTGCACAAGGCCGGCGACAAGTGCGAGTGCCTCGGTGACACCTGGGTCGCCGGGTTCGAGTACCGGCTGCACGAGTTCCTCAAGCGCAACCCCAGCCGCAAGGAAAACGAGCGCAACAAGGGCCAGAAGGCCGACCTGCGCAACGCCGCACTCAAGGCACTGGTCTACGAGCGCGACGGCGGCTGCTGCCGCTACTGCCGCTCCGGGGTGCTGCTGCCCAAAGCCGGCCGTTCCCGCGACCGCCGCAAGGTCCTCACCTACGACCACGTCGACCCGGACCGTGTGGCTGGTGCCGACGGCGCAAACCTTGTCGTCGCGTGTGGACGGTGCAACGAGCACAAGGGACACCGCACCCCCACGGAAGCGGACATGGTCCTGCTGCCCGAGCCCACCGCCGACGAGAAGGCCGCGTGGCGTGCCCGCGGCCAGGCGCTGTTCGACCTTCCCGATCACCCGCCGATCAACGACGAAACAACAACCGATCACCAACCTGCTGGTGATCACGTCGCTGATGCGAACAGTGATCCACAACGTGATCCACAACCGGGGACAGACGACCACACCACGGTCAAGGCCGCCCCTGAACAGCAACAACACGAACAACAACAACCCGGAACAGGCCCTGCAGAGGGTCCGGGATGGGTCGGGCAGCCGCGCTCTTCCGGTCCTCGGGCCTCACCGCTCGACACCCAACCCGCACGCGACAGCAGCAGCCCGGACATCTACCACCGCCGCACCCGCTCCGCTCCCACCTCCGCCAGCCCGCCACCGGCAGCACCCAGACAGGAAGGCCCACCGTGATGACTCGCCGCAGACACCCACACGACCAGGGCACGTACGAACTGCTGGAAGAGCAGGACCACCTGCTGCGGGTGGCATGCCCGCCCCCACCGCTCGGCTGCGGCGCACCCATCAAGACGCGGTGCGTCACGCCGTACCGCCACCCCCCACGCACCGACATCCACCGCACCGCGTGCTCGGCACCGCCCGACGGCTGCGGCGCCGACATGGACCAGGACTGCGCCGTGCCGCACGGCAAGCCACGCCCCGGCCTCGGCTGCTGGCGACGCGTCGCGGCCGCCGACGCCGCCTTCCCCGACGGCGCCCACCCGGCACTGCCCGAGCCGACCGCACCGCCACCGCCAAGCCGGCGGCTGCTGCCCGTCGAGCACGTGCGCCGCGACCTCGCCGACCACCGCGTGCCGTGCGGCTGGTGCCACGCCCCGGTGGTGTGGGCGCTCACCCCGAAGGGGGCCGAGAGCCCGATCGATGCCGAGCCCAGCGACGCCGGACACCTCGTGCTCTCCGTCGACGGCCGCGGCCCCCGCTGCCACCCACTCGACGCCCTGCAGATCCCGGCCGCCCGCGCACACGGCCAGCGCCTGCACACCCCGCACCGCAAGACCTGCCCGCAAGGAACCCGCCCGACCTGGAGCCGTGGCGTACGCCACGGCCGCTGACGAACGGAGACGTCACCGCCATGACCTTCCAAGTCCACCAGCCTCATCCCGCCGGCCAGTGCTTCGGACCGAAGTGCTCGGCACCCGCGCGCGAGACCGACCGCGGCCTCATCCCGCGGTTCTGCTCCGACCCGTGCAAGCAGCGCTTCGTCGCCGAGCACAACGTGTTCATCAACCCGGCCACCACCGGCGTGCGCATCAACCCAGAGCTGGGCGACGCCGTCGTGCGGAGCGCGCTCGTGCCCACCGGGCAGGCGATCGTCGCGGCCAAGCCGGAGACGTTCATGTTCAAGGCCACGCCGCCGAAGTTCGAGCAACCGGATGCGGCCGAGTTGCAGCGGCACGTACGCGAGCTCGCCGCAGCCCTAGCACCAATGGTCCAGCAAATCGGCCTCGTGCTGCAGCGCGGGATCGAGGCCGTCCGGCCGGCGTTCGAGCAGCTGCACGACGCGATCAAGAACACCCCGCCCGCAGAAACGAAGGCGCGTGCGTTGTGGCTGCACCAGAACCGCGGCACCGGCCCGGCACGGCGGCCGCGGCGAGCGCCCCGCCACCTGGACACCACCGCGCGCAGGAGGACCCGGTGATCGACACCGACGAGACCCCCATCGACGTCACCCCTGAGGCCGACGAGGACGGAGGCGATGACAACTCAACGCACGTCCACGTCGGCATCGTCACCGCCGACGGTCACCACCTCGGCGGCTCGGCGACCGCGTACGACGAGACCACAGCCGACGACATCGCCGCCCTCATCGTGCGCGCCGCGCTAGGCGCTGCGGCTGCGCACGGCACCGACAGCTGGATCGCCCTGCAGCAGCTACTCGCTCCCACCGCACCGAGGTGACCGGTTGACTGACCTGTACGACGACGAGCTCGACGAGTGCATCACGCCAGCGTGTGCTCGCCGCTACCACGGCGCGAACCCGGTGCGGCGTGGCCTGCGGGTGTGCGGGCACTGCGCCGACGAGTTCCTCGACGCCCTGACCGAGATCCCCGACCGCTGGCAGGACATCGACCACCCGGAGATGATCCACCCGCAGAAGGGCGACCCCGGCCGCCGTGCCAAGGGCGGACCCGCCGCGGCGCCCATGAATCTGACCTACTTCGCGCTGATGGATCCGCGCACCACCTGGGAGGAGCCCGGCGACCTCATCCACCCAGTCGACGCGCTCGGCGGCTACCGCGACCGCGTGCTCGACGCACTCGCCGGCCGCGCGGTCGACCTGCGCTCGGCCGAGGAGCTGCTGCGCGAGGGACACCGCGGTGGATACATCGGCAACGTCTGCTCGGCCATCGCCCAGCACGGCAACCTCGCGCTGCGCCAGGACTGGGCGGGCTACCTGTGCTGGGCGGTGCGCCTGGTCCGCGACGAGGTGCGCAGCCTCACCGGTGCCGCTCGGCCGGCGCGCCCGATCGGGTTCTGCCCGGAGCTGCTCGACCACTGGCAGTGCGGCTACCCGCTGTGGCTCCCACCGCCCGGCGGCACCGTCGAGTGCGGCGGCTGCGGACACACCTGGACCAAGCGCGACTGGCTGCGCCTGGCCGACGAGATGGGGCTGGGCTGATGATCAAACAGCGCAAGCGGCTGGCCGACACCGAGGCCGTCGCCTCGTTCTACGACGTCGCGCCCGGCACGGTGCGATCGTGGGCGAGCCGCTACAACTGGACGCCCTACGGCGGGCGCCGTGCCCGGCAGTGGGACCTCATCGAGATCGAACAGAAGTTCAGGGAGCGCGAGATGGAGAACAGCTACAGCGGTGAAGCGACCCTGGTGTGGGCCGACGGGCAGGCCGAGGTGTTCGTGAACCTCGTGACGCACGGCGGCGGCAACGAGCTGCTCAGCTGGAGCGGGCACGCCGAGCCCACCGAGGACGGTCGTGCGTTCGGTGCGTTCGGCCAGGGCGTCGAGGTGCGGCTGCCGGACGGCCGCAGCGGAAAGGCGCTCGGTGAGTCCTACCTCGAGGACGGCACCCTCACGCTGGTGGGTACCGGGCCGGCGCCGTACGCGTCATCCGCCGCACGCGTGCAGCCTTGACGGCCATTCGAACACGTGTGCGATCCTCACGGGCGCCCAGACACGAGGAGCGTCCGCCATGACCTACGAGGTCCCCAAGCCACCGCCGTTGATGGTCACCGACGTCCTGCGCATCGCGCAGGACGTGCTCGGCGAACACATCGCCAGGATCGAGCGATCAGCCGGCGCGCCGGTCGTCGCGCCCGAACTGGTCGAGGCGATCGAGCACGCCAAGATGATCATCAAGACCCGCAACGGCACGCCCGGCTGAGCAGCCCGCTTGCCCGTTGATCAGCATGCAACGTATCGTCAGTCACGTTGGTGAAGTGTCTGGATAGGACACCTGCCCAGGAAAGCCCCGGCACGAGCCCCTTGGCGCCGGGGCTTCCTGCTGTCCGGGGGTGGCAACATGCCTCCGGCCATCATCCTGATCGCTGGCCCGCCGTGCTCGGGCAAGAGCACCTACGCCCTGAAGCACGCGCGCGGCGGCGACGTCGTGCTCGACCGCGACGTGATCGCCCAGCAGCTCGGCAGCGGCCTCGCGCACATGCACCTCGCCCGCATCGCGCGCCAGGCCGAGCAGCACCTGCAGGCCAGGCTCGACGAGCTGCGACGGTCCACTCGGGACGGCACGGTCTACGTGGTGCGCTCCCTGCCCGGCGCTCACGCCCGGCACGACTGGGTGGCCCGCTACAACGCCCGCCTGGTCCTGCTCGACCCCGGCCTAGACGAGTGCCTGCGGCGAGCTCACCGCGACGGCCGGCCTCGCGGCACCGTCTCGGCGATCCGCCAGTGGTACGAGCGCAACACGGCAGGCTCCCGGCACTGCATGGACTGCGGCGGCCCAGCCACCAGCGTGCGGTGCGGCAGCTGCTGCGACCGGCTGCGGTCCGGACGTCCATGGCGCCGAGTGCAAGAGCAGGTGTGGCGCGAAGAGACGCACTGCTGGATCTGCTCGGCCTGGGTCGACCAGCACCTGCCCGCCGGTCACGCCTGGTCCCGCACGGTCGATCACCGGCACGCACTGCGCGACGGCGGACCACCGCTCGACCGGGACAACTGCAGGCTGGCACACCGCCGCTGCAACACCAGCCGCACCAACCAGGCCAGAGCACAGGGCGCGGCCAAGCCCAAGCGAATGGTGATCGCGGTCGACCCCCGCACCATCTGACGACCATTCCGAATAGGACAGACGCACCCCCTCTGACCTGCGGAAACAGTGACCCACTCCGCAAGCCTCTGACCTGCGGAAATGCAACTCGGGGTCTTTTAGAAAACGGCACAGGGAGACCCCGCGCCCAACCCTCCCCGAATATCCCCCCGTCCAAATTTAGGGGGCTGAAATGGCCGACGAACCGGCGCTGAGGCAGCGCAGATATCGCCTGCATAAGCGGGGTGACCACAGTCTTTGCGTGGTCGACCGCTGCTCCGAGGTGACGCCGCCCGTCACGCGTAACACCGCCTCTGACCAGGGCGAACGCACGAGCGGATTGGCGGCCGCGGGCGCGAATCTGTGGTCGCTGATGACTGCCGGCGCGATGCTCGGGCCGATGCAGAAGGTGCTGCTGCTGGAGGCCTGCCGGATCGTCGACCGGCTGGAGAAGCTCGACGCGCAGCTGCGCGGTGTCGACCGCGAGTTCCTGCGACTGGAGCCGCTCGACGAGGACGACGTCGACCGCACCTACGTGCTGATCGTCGACAAGGCGCTGTCGGAGTCGCGGCAGCAGGCCGCGACGCTCAAGGGCCTGCTCGCCGAGATCCGCCAGGCCGGCCGAACCGGCGTCCGTCCGGCGTCCGGGACCGGTGCTCCCGTGAGGGAGGAGCTGCCGAAGGAGGGCAGCATTGCCTACCTCGCCGCCCACATCCGCGATCGCGCTACCTCGCCCTCGCATTGAGGTAGCACCGCCCTACGTCGGCACCTACGGCCCGCTGGCCGGTCAGCTGATGGCGCGGGCGGGCAAGCCGCTGGATCCGTGGCAGCAGGACGCCGTGGACCTGATGCTCGCCTACGACGAGGATCGCCAGTGGGTGTGCTTCGAGTACTGCGAGCTGTGTTCGCGGCAGAACGGCAAGGGTGCGCTGCTGGAAGCGCGCGTGTTGTTCGGGTTCCTGGTGCTGGGCGAAGAGCTGATCATGTGGTCGGCGCACCAGTACAAGACCGCCAAGGAAGCGTTCCGGCGGATGCGCAAGCTGTTGCGCAAGCTGGGCACCGTCATCAACGACAACCTGGTCGTGATCGACGGGATCTACGTCAAGATCCACAGCAGCCACGGGTTCGAAGGCTTCGAGCGCGTCGACACCGAGGCGCGGATCCAGTTCATCGCCCGCTCCAAGGACTCCGGCCGCGGTCTCACCGGTGACCTCAACATCATCGACGAGGCCTACGACTACGACATGTCCGAGCAGGAAGCGCTCGGGCCCACGATGCTCGCGGTGCAGAACCCGCAGTTCATCTACACCAGCTCACCGCCGCTGAGCTCCGACAGCGGCGAGATCCTCTACTCGCTGCGCGATCGCGCCATGGCGATGATCGAGGACGGCGAAGAGGACGCCCTGGGTTACCGCGACTGGGGCATGGAAGGCGACCTGGACCAGCTCGACGGCGTTGACTTCGACGACCCGGCTAACTACCGCGCCACCAATCCGGCGCTGCACTGCGGTCGCGTCACCATCCCGAAGATCAAGAAGCTGCGGAAGATGCTCGGCACCCGCGGGTTCGGGCGTGAGTGCTTCGGGTTGTGGCCACGCAAGCGCGAGGGCGGCGGGGCGTTCGACCTGAAGAAGTGGGCCGCCATGCTCGACGAGGCGTCGAGCCGGTGGGGCGACGTCGCGATCGCCGTCGACATCGAGCCTGAGCGGGACTACGCGGCGATCGGTCTGGCCGGCGTCCGCGTCGACGAGCTCGAGCACTGGCAGATGCTGGACTTTCAGGCCGGTGTGGACTGGGTCGTCGATCGGGTCGTCGAGCACAGAGATGTGCTTCGCCCGATCGCTATCGCGATGGGCAGCGGCACGTTCAAGTCGCTGGAGACGGCGCTCAAGGCGGTGGGCATCACCCCGCCCAAGGACCCGAAGAAGCCGCATCGCGGTGACCTGATGGTGCTCGACTACCTCGAGATGTCCGCGGCGACCGGCCTGGCGCTCGACGTGGTCAATGAGCGCAAGGCGCGGCACATCGGCCAAGAAGCACTCAACGACGCGGTGCGCGACACCAAGGTGCGGCGCACGACGGACTCGATCGTGTTCTCCCGCAAGGACAAAGAGTCCCGGACCAGTCCGATCGTGACGGTCGCTCAGGCCCGCTACGCGCTGGACACCTGGCTGCCGGTGGTCGTCGACGCGGACTACGACGTGCTCGATTCGGTCGGGTGAGAGAGGGGGCAAGCGTGACGTTGCGCGAGTGGATCACGACGCTGCTCGACCTGGCGGCGCTGCTGCTGGTGGCGTTCGGCGCGGGCGCGGCGGTGTTCCCGCTGATCGGATGGGCATCCGTCGCGGTCGCTGGTCTGGTGATCGGCGCCTGGTCGAGGGTGATCGTGTGGATCGCGACGCCGAGCTCGGCGCCGGCCTGGTGGAAGAAGCTGCAGGCGGGTGAGCGTCGATGAGCCTGTACACCCGTTCCCTGCCGATGCCCGATGCCGGGCAGCAGATCGGCGAGCGCACGCACGCCCGCGCGACCAACACGGTGGTCACCGACGAGACCGCGCGGCGGCACAGCGCGGTGTGGGCGTGCCGGCGGCTGCGCGCGGACCTGCTGTCCACGATGCCAGTGGACGTCTACCGCAAGATCGGCGACCTGCAGGTCGAGGTGCCCAAGCCTCCAGTGCTGCTCGCGCCCGGTGGCGCCAAGGTCGACATGCATGAGTGGCTGTGGATGAGCCAGGACGACCTGGACGGCAACGGCAACGCGGTCGGCATCATCACCGCGGTGGACGGGCTGGGCCTGCCCGCGCGCGTCGAGCTGCAGGACCTGTCCACGGTGTCGGTGCGGGGCAAGGGTTCCGACATCACCAAGTGGAAGATCGAGGGCAAGGACTACGAGCCGCACGAGGTGTGGCACGAACGCCAGTACCCGCGCTCGGGCAACCCGCTGGGCATGTCGCCGACGATGTACGCAGCCTGGTCGATCAACCAGTACCTGTCCGCGCAGCAGTTCAGCCTGGACTGGTTCAGCGGTGGCGCGATCCCCGCGGCGTCGCTGAAGAACACCGCCAAGACGATCAACCCGACGCAGGCCGGCGAGATCAAGAAGATGTACAAGGCCACGGTGTCCGCCGGTGACGTGTTCGTGCATGGCTCGGACTGGGAGCTCAAAGCGCTCTCGGCCACCAGCGCCGACGCGGCATTCCTGGACATGCAGAACGCCAGCATCGCCGACATCGCCCGCTACTACGGCTGCCCCGTGGACCTGATCGAGGCCGCCGTCCAAAGCGGATCGATCACCTACGCCACGATCAGCCAGCGCAACCTGCAGCTGATCATCATGAACCTGGGCCCGGTCGTGGTGCGCCGCGAAGCCGGCCTCTCCCGGATGGTCCCCAAGCCGCGGTTCGTGAAGCTCAACAGCGACGCGATCCTGCGAATGGACCCCGAGACCCGCGCGAAGGTCCTGGGCCAGAAGGTCAAGGACCGGTTGCTCTCCCCGTCGGAGGCGCGCGCGATCGACAACCTGCCGCCGTACACCGAAGAGCAGTACGCCGAGTTCGAGCGGTTGTTCGGCCGTCCCAACACCAAGCCCACCGCAGGAACAGGAGTGACGTCGTGACCGCACCGTCGTGGTTGACCGGCCGCGCTGGCCGTGAGCTGTACGCGGGCGCCGCGAAACGGCGCCCTGACCTGGCTGACGCCGGCTATCGGGCGCGGGCGGACCGGCCGAGCCGCCGCCGGTGTGCCGAGGACGAGCAGTCCCCGGCGCGCGTGAGCGTCCGTGTGCGCGACCTGCAGGTGCGCGAGGCCGGCACGACCGGTCTGCAGTTCCGCGGCTACGCGTCGGTCACCGAGGCGGGCTACGAGATGTGGGACTGGGCGGGCCCGTACACCGAGCTCGTCTCGGTCGGCGCGTTCGGGGCGACGCTGGCGCGCGGGGACCTGGACGTGCCGCTGGTGCTGCAGCACGAGGATCTGCGGCGCATTGCCCGCACCACGAACGGCAGCCTGCACCTGGCCGAGGACGACCACGGGCTGCTCGTCGAGGCCGACCTCGACGGCGACGACCTCGACGTGCAGTACATCGTGCCCAAGCTCCGCAGCGGCCTGATCGACGAGATGTCGTTCAAGTTCCGGATCAATTCCGGGCAGTGGTCGCCGGACTGGATGGAGTACCACATCAACGAGGTCGACATTCACCGCGGCGACGTGGCGATCGTCGGCTACGGCGCCAGCCCGCACACCGCCGGTTCCGGCCTGCGCTCCGGTGTGGACGTCGACGCCGTGCTGCGCGGCCTGGACGACGAGCAGGCTAAGGCCGCGCTCGCGGCCCTCACAGCCCGCCTGGGCGCCCCGGCGCCTCAGGTGAAGCGTGCCCTCATTACCGACGAGGACACGCGCCTGCGCGTGCTCTGACGCGCTCGTAACGCCCCTGCTGCTTCGCGCACCCCGACCACCCGCGCCGCGCCACGTGCCTGGCCTGGGTGTCGCTGCCTGCTGTCCGCAGGGCCATCACCCGTACCGATTCCCCGCCCAGCGTGGGAGAGAGGACGAGGATCACCATGAATCTCGTTCAGCTCATCGCGCAGCTCCGGGGCCAGATGGCCACCAAGCTGGAGCAGCGCAACGGCATCGCGACTCAGCTCACCGAGCTGCGCGCCGCCGACACCGTCGACGAGGCCAAGGTCGAGGAGCTCCGGGCCCAGAAGGCGGGCCTGGACGCCGAGCTCGACCAGATGCAGGCCCGCGTCAAGGAGCTCGACGAGGAGAAGGCCCGCGACGACGCCGCGGACCGGCTCTCCCGCGAGGTCAACCCCGGCGCCCAGAAGCCGGCCTACGACAAGGTCGCCCGCGTCGGCGCCGAAGAGCGGACCTACCGCAAGGACAAGGACCCCAAGGGCGTCAGCTTCGCGCGCGACGTCGCCTCGGCGTTCCTCGGCGACTACGGCGCGCAGGCCCGTCTCGCGCGCCACAGCGTCGAGGAGGAGGTCGAGCGGGGCCTTGCCGTGCAGGGCGCCCAGGAGCGCGCCGTCGGCACCGGTGCGTTCACCGGCCTGGTGGTGCCGCAGTACCTGGTCGACATGTTCGCGCCGATGGCGACCACCGGCCGGCCGTTCGCCGACGCGTGTGAGCACCACGACCTGCCGCCGACCGGCATGACGGTCAACCTCGGCCGCGGCACCACCGGCACCAGCGTGGACGACCAGGCCTCGGAGAACGCCGCGGTGTCCGAGACCGACTACGACGACACCCTGCTGCAGATCAACGTGCGCACGGCGGCCGGTCAGCAGACCGTGTCCCGGCAGGGTGTCGACCGTGGCCTGCAGGTCGAGGACACGATCATCCGTGACCTGGTCAAGCGCTACCACGCCAAGGTGGACAGCAACCTGCTGAACCTGGCCTCGACCGGTCTGACGAACGTGGCGACGGCCGTCACCTACACCGACGCCTCCCCGACCGTCGAGGAGCTCTACCCGAAGATCCCGGAGGGACTGTCCGGGGTCGAGGCTGCACTGCTGGACATGGCGTCCGGCGAGAACATCGCGGTCATGCACTCCCGTCGCTGGTACTGGATGCAGAACGCGATGACGACCAAGTGGCCGGTGATCAGCCAGCCCAACATCGTCGAGAAGACCCTGGGCGCCAACTACGCCGAGCGGTACGGCTCGGGTGTGCGCGGTGTGCTGCCCAACGGCACGCCGGTGATCGTGGACAACAACATCGCCACGAACCTCGGCGCGGGCACCAACGAGGACGAGATTTACCTCGGCGACAAGAACGAGTTCCACCTCTGGGAGGACCCGGACGCGCCGCTGCTGATCCGTGCCGAGCAGACCAAGGCCGCGAGCCTGGGTGTGCTGCTGGTGGTCTACGGCTACTACGCGTTCACCCACCAGCGGTACGCGCACGCCCGCAAGATCGCGGGCACCGGCCTGGTGACGCCGACGTTCACCGGCGTCTGATCAACCCTGGTCGAAGGGGAGCAGCTTGGCGGAGCTGCTCCCCTTTCCCTTCTCCCACAACGAAAGCGAGAGCAGGACATGGAAGAGCCGAAGGTCACCAAGGACGAGGCCAACGACGGCATGATCGACGCGCTGCTGCACGAGCGGCAGGGCTACGTCCAGCGCGAGGCCGGCAGCGAGGACGACAAGGCCAAGGCGGCGATGCGCCGACGTATCGCCCAGGTCGACGAGCAGCTCGCGCTGCGCGGCTACCAGCCGGGCAAGAGCGACGAGACCGAGCAGGAGGCGCCCGCCGAACCGCCGGTCGACCCGGCCGACCCGCCGAAGGGCACCACGCCGGCGGGCAAGCGCGGGCAGCAGACCCGGGCGTGACTTCGTGCTGACGCCCTACATCCAGCGTGCCGCGCTCAAGGAGTCGCTCGGCATCGACGACGACGAGGACGACGACGCGCTGGATCGGGCGATCCTGTCGTCCTCGCTGGGGATCGACCACAAGACCGGCCGTACCTTCGGCCGCGACCCCGCGGCCTCGGCGCGCACGTACCGCAGCTCCGGGCGGCTGCTGTGGACCGACGACGGGTGGCACGAGTTCCTCGTCGACGACGTCGCCACCGACGCGGGCCTGGTCGTCGAGATCGGCTCGGCCAGTGGCGGCTACAGCGCGGTGTCCGGGTTCATCACGGGCCCGGACAACGCGCTCGTGCGCGGCAAGCCGATCAACTCGCTGCTGCACCCGACCGGCTGGCCGTTCTACTGGGCGCAGCTGCTGCGGGTCACCGCTGTGTGGGGCTGGCCCTCGATCCCCGCCGACATCGAGATGGCCTGCCAGATCCAGGCCGGCCGGTTGTACCGGCGCAAGGACAGTCCCGAGGGCGTCACCGCCTCGACCGAGTGGGGCCCGATCCGAGTCGCCCGGCTCGATCCGGACGTGAAAGACCTCATCGACCCGTACGTGCTGCCGGGATTCGGCTGAGCACCTGCGCGGTGCGCGTCGCCGTGCGCACCCACCAGCCGTAGCCCTCACGTACACCCGATCCGCCAACGAAAGGAGGCGGATCCACAGTGGACGTGGAAGCCGTCTTTGAGGGCCTGGCCGCGGCCGCCGCCACGATCACCGGCCTGCGAACCCAGCCCTACGTACCGGACGCGGTCAGCCCTCCGGTGTTCTTCCCCGCCGAGCTCGACATCGGCTATGACAAGGCGTTCGGCGGTGGCATGCAGGACTTCACCGTCACCTGCCGGGTGCTGGTCTCGCGCGCGGATGACCGCAGCGGGCAGAAGAAGCTGCAGGGCTACCTCGCGGCCGCCGGCACGACGTCGATCAAGGCGGCCCTCGAGGGAACCCGCACGCAGGCCGCCGGGGCGCTCGGCGGCGCCTGCCACGACCTGCAGGTCAAACGCGCCTCCGGCTACGGCTACTACGAGCACCCCAGCGGGCTGTTCTACCTCGGCGCCGAGTTCGAGGTCTACGTCATCGGGAGGGGCGACTGATGTTCCGTGTGCTCACCAACTGCCGGATCTTCGCCGGTGGCGCGGACCTCACCGGCGCGAGCAACAAGGTCGAGCTGTCGCTGGACCGTGAGGAGAAGGACCGCACGACCTTCGGTAGCGGGGGCGCCAAGGAGCGCACCGGCGGGCTGTTCGACTCGGCGCTGTCCGCGGCCGGTTTCTGGGAAGCCGGCAGCCCTGCCCAGGTCGACGACAACCGGTGGTCGCGGCTGGGCGCACACGACGCGTGGACGGTGACCGAGCACGGCGCCCTGGTCGGTGACGTCGCCTACCTGACCAAGGCGCTGGGCAGCACGTACAAGCTGCTTGGCGCGGTCGGTGAGGTCGCGCCGTGGGAGGCCGAGGCCAAGGGCGACTGGCCCACCGCACGCGGTGTCATCGCCCACCCGCCCGGTACGGCCCGCACCGCTACCGGCACCGGCACGGCGCTGGAGCTCGGCGCGGTCACCGCGGACCAGCACCTCTACGCGTGCCTGCACGTGCTGTCGGCCGCGGGCACCACGCCGTCGATCACGGTCGAGATCGAGTCCGACGACGCCGAGGCAATGGCGTCGCCGACGACGCGGCTGTCGTTCGCGGCCGCCACCGCCACCGGCGCGCAGGAGGCCGGCCGCGCGGCGGGTGCGGTCACTGATACCTGGTGGCGTCCCAAGTGGACGATCACCGGCGTCGGCCCGTCGTTCCTGTTCGTCGTCTCCTTCGGAATCAAGTGAGGTAGCAATGACTTTCATGGTGTTGACCGCCACGTTGGTGACGGTCTCGGGCAACGACCTGTCGACCTACTGCGCCAAGGCCGAGCTCGGCATGGAGGTCGAGGAGAAGGACGTCACGACCTTCGGCAGCCTCGGCTGGAAGACGCGCCTGGGTGGCCTCAAGGACGGCGCGCTCGCGCTGGCATGGAAGAACGACCTGGCCGACAACGCGCTCGACGAGATCCTCTGGGACATCTTCGGCAACGTCGTCACGTTCGCGGTCCGCGCGGCCAGCACGGCGGTCAGCGCGAGCAACCCGACCTACTCGGGCAACCTGCTGGTCAGCTCGCACAAGCCGATCGCCGGTGAGGTCGGTGGCGTCAACGAGTTCGACGTCGATTGGAAGACCTCGGGCGCGATCTCGCGCGCCGTCGCCTGACCTACTCGAAAGCCACTCGCACGGTTTCGCTTTGCAGTAGGGCGGTGTCCGCGTGCCGGTGGAGATGTCGTTCGACGAGAAGCGCCTGGTGCGCCTGGCCCGCGCGATGCGGTCCGAAGAGGACGGCAAGGCGCTGCGCAAGGACATGCTGCGCGAGTTCCGGGCGGCGCTGAACCCCACCCGCAACTCCGTGCGTGCGGCGATCCGGGCGATGCCCACCAAGGGCCACGCCGGCATGAAGCTGCGCTCCAAGGTCGCGGCCAAGGTCATGGTGCAGATCCGCCCAACTGGCAAGTTCCCCGGCGCGACGCTCAAGGCCAAGAAGACGCCGAACGTCCGCAAGTTCCGCAACGCCCCGAAGCGGCTCAACCAGAAGTCGTTCCAGCGGCCGATGATCGGCAACCCGCGCCAGCGGGTGCGCCAGGTCGGTGCGCCGGGGTGGTTCGACAAGACCGTGCGCGCACGGCGCGGCGCGCACCGCCGCGCCGCCCGCAACGTCATCAAGGCCGCGGAGAAGCGGCTCAAGCGAAAGGTGTGATCCCGCCATGATCATCACGTACCGGCCGTCCGAAGGTGACGAGCAGCGCTGGGAGTTCGACCCGGCCAAGGTTCTCGACGACGCCGCCGAGGACATCGAGTACCACTACCGCGGCACCTACGACGAGTGGCACGTCGGCATCCTGCAGGGCCAGACGCGGGCCCGCCGGGTGCTGCTGTGGCACCTGCAGCGCGAGATCCACCCGACGCTGGCGTTCGCCGATCTGCCCCGGTTCGAGCGTGGTGCTTTCGAGGTCGAGCTCAACCGCGCCGAGCTGCTGCAGATGCGCAAGCAGAGCGAGACCGCGGCGATCGCGCCGGCCGACAAGGAACGGGCGCTCATGTGGATCGACATGGAGCTCGCCAAGCACCCGGAGCCCGAGGGTGTTGCGTCGCAGGGAAAAGCCTCGCCGAGCGGCGCCACGACTACGCCGTCGAAATCGCCCTCCACCTCCACATCCCGCCGTCCGAGCAGCAAGCCCTGACGGTCGCGCAGCTTCGGCAGTGCTTCGCCGAGGTCGACGCCATCCGCAAGCAACACGCCGAGCAGCAGCGCCAGCAGCGGCGTTGATCGGCTGACCCGATGCGAGGAGGTGACTCCTCGCGATGTCGGACACCAGCCTGCTGTTCAACTTCCTGGGCCGCGACGGCGTCAGCAAGATCATCAAGGGGATCAGCGCGACCGCGATGGCGGCCGCGGTCGTGCTGCGTCACGCCGGCCAGATGACCGGCGACATGGCGCGGCGCAACGTCAGCGCGCTGCTGACGCTGTCCAAGGTGTTCGCCGGCGTCGGCGCGGCCGCGGCCGGTGGAGCTTTGATCGCCGGTGGTGCGCTGGCCGCGCTGCCGCTGGCGATCGCCGGGCTCGGCATCATGGCCGTCAAGGAGAACGCCGCCGTCGTCTCGGCGTTCACCAGCTTGGGCACCAAGGTCAAGGCCGAGATGACCAAGGCGGCCGCGCCGCTGGTGCCGGTGCTGGTGAAGATCGCGGGCGAGCTCGGCAAGAGCTTCGCCCAGATCGCTCCGATGCTCGGGCAGGCGTTCGCCGCGGTCGCCCCGATGCTGCTGACCCTCACCGAGGGCATCACCGGCCTGGCCGTCAACGCGATGCCGGGTTTCGTCACGGCGTTGCAGGCGTCCGGACCGGTGATCGACGGGCTGGCGAACCTGCTGGCCTCGCTCGGTGCGGGCCTGGGCGGCTTCTTCGCCAACATGTCGGCCGGCGCCGAGGGTGCGGGCACCGCGTTCTCCGCGCTCGGCGGCTTCCTCGCGCAGCTGCTGCCGACGCTGGGCACGCTGCTGGGCACGTTCGCGCAGGTCGGTGGCACGATCCTGTCGGCGCTGCTGCCGGTGATCAGCTCGCTGGTCAGCTCGCTGGTCTCCGCGTTGGCGCCGGTGCTGCAGGCGCTCGGCCCGGCGCTCGCGGCGGTCGCGACGGCGATCATGCCGCTGGCGGAGGCGATCGGCCGGCTGCTCGCCGCGGCCGGTGTGGCGCTGGCGGAGATATTCACTCAGCTCGGCGCCGTCCTGGTCCAGCTCGCGCCGGTGTTCGCGTCCATTGTGGACGCGGTGGTGCCGTTGGTGCCGGTGCTCGCGCAGCTGCTCACCCCGATCATGCCGCTGATCCCGGCGCTGGCGCAGGTGGTCGCGTCGCTCGTCGGCGGGCTGGCGCCGATCCTGGTGGCGCTGGTGCCGATCGTCACGCAGATCCTCGGCGTGATCGTGCAGTTCGTCTCCGGCGCGCTGCTCAAGCTGCTGGCGGCGATCATGCCGCTGCTGCCGCTGATCGGCACGCTCGCGACCGCGCTGGGCAACCTGCTGCTCGGCGCGCTGTCGGCGGTCGCGCCGATCCTCGACGAGCTGGTCAACATCATCGTGATGCTGGTCCCGCTGACCGCGGCCCTGTTCCCGCCGCTCATCGCGATCGTGCAGGCGCTCACACCGTTGATCGTGCTGGTGGCGCAGCTGGTCGGCTGGCTGGTCGGGCTGCTCGCCCCGGCGCTGCAGCTGGTGATCGGCTGGGTGAGCACGATGGCCGCCGACATGAGCGGCAAGCTGGCCGGCGCGATCAACTGGGTGGTCGGCGCCGTGCCGCGGGTGGCATCGGCGATCGGCAGCGCGTTCTCCTCCGCCTACACCGCGGCGGTGACCTGGCTGGGCAACCTCGTCAGCAGGGTGACCGAGCTGCCCGGCAAGATCATGTCTGTCCTTTCAGGACTGCCGGGGCAGCTGTACAACTCCGGCGCGTCGATGCTGCGCTCGCTGCTCGACGGGTTCATGTCGATGGTGCAGACCGTCAAGAACCGGATTTCCGGTGCGCTGCAAGACGTTCGTAACCTGTTCCCCTTCTCCCCTGCCGTCGAGGGACCGTTCGCCGGCCGCGGCTGGGTGAGCTACTCGGGGCAGTCGATCGCCACGGCGTTCGGCGCCGGTATCGACTCCCGCCGAGAGGTCGCAGTCACCGCGGCCCGGCAGCTCGCCGACTCCACCCGCGACCAGTTCGCCGGCGGCGGTGGTGCGGGTGGCGGTGCGGGCGGTGGCGGGTTCGCCGCGGCACGTGGTGAGCGTCCGATCCGGCTGGAGATCGGCAGTGACGGCTCGAAGCTGGGCGCGTTGCTGGTCGAGGTCCTGTCCAAGGAGATCACCGCGCGCGGCGGCGACGTGCAGCTCGTGCTGGGAAGGGGGCGGCGATGACCTTCCCCGTGGTCCAGCTTCCCCTCGAGGCAGAGATGTACGTCGGTGGCGGCTGGCAGCCGGTCGCCGACTACATCCGGGTGAGGGAGCAGTTCGACGTCGAGCGCGGGGACCGGTCCGAGAACGGGCAGGCGGGTCCGTCTCGGGTGGGGCTGCAGCTGGACAACTCCGACGGCCGCTTCAGCCCGCGCAACCCGGTGGGCCCGTGGTACGGCACGCTCGGCCGCAACACCCCGCTGCGGCTCGCGCTGCGCCTGGGCGACGACGTGTTCGCGCGCACCGTGTCCAACGGCTGGGGCAGCGCGACGTCGGGCCACGCGTGGACGGTGGAGACCAACGCGGCCAACTACGCCGTGAGCTCGGGCAGCGCGACGCAGGCGGTGCCCTCCGTGGGCAACTTCCGGATCGCCTACCTCCCGACCCTGGTGCAGGGCAGGGTCGACGTCGCGGCGACGGTGTCGCTGGCGGTGTCCAACGTGACCGGCGGCGACATCGAGCCGTGCAACATCGCACTGGCCGGTGTGTCCGTTCTGGACTACTACCTGGTGCGCGTGTCGGTCACCACGGCCGAGGCGGTCACCGTGAAGGTGACGCACCGCAACGGCACCGACTACTCCAGCACGGTCACGATCGCCGGGCTGACCCACACCTCGTCGCAGGCGTTGCGGGTCCGCGCGCAGCTGGAAGGCACGACCGTGCGCGCGAAGGTGTGGGCGGCCGCGGCCGCGGAGCCTGCCGGGTGGCACATCAGCGCCACCATTCCGGCCGCGCGTGCCGGGTGGGTCGGCATCCGGTCCGGCCTGTCCGCCAGCAACAGCAACGCCTTGCCGGTGGTGTTCACCTACACCGACGTCGTGATCCGCTCACCGCGCTACATCGGCGAGGTGTCGTCGCTGCCGCCGCGGTGGGACCTGTCCGGTAACGACAAGTGGGTGCCCATCGAGGCCTGGGGCATCATGCGCCGTCTCGGCCAGGGCGCGCCGGTGCTGCACTCGGCGCTGCACCGGGCGACTCTGTCGATCGCCCCGGTCGCGTACTGGCCGTGCGAGGACGGCCGCAACTCCGTGCAGCTCGCGTCGGTGCTGCCCGGCGGCGCGCCGTTGGTGATCGCCGGTGAGGCCTCGCTCGCCGCCGATGACGAGTTCCTCTGCTCGGAACCGCTGCCGACGATGGGCACGTCCACCTGGGACGCGCCGATCCCGGCCTACACCAGCACCGGCAAGATCCAGCTGCGGTTCCTCATGCGCATGCCGGCGGCCGGCGTGCCGACCGACGCGATCCTCGCCCGCGTCTACACCACTGGCAGTCTCACGTTCTGGCAGCTGGTCTACGCCGGCGGCGGCACGCTGCGGCTGGAGGGCTGCCGCGACGAGGTCACGATCCCGGTCTCCTCCGGCAACATCGGCTTCAACCCGCAGGACCGGCTCGTGCGGGTGAGCGTCGAGTTGTCCGACAACGGCGGCGGTGGTGTGGACTGGCGGATCAGCACGTTGCAGGTCGGCGCCAGTTCAGCAGGGTTCTTCAACGGCACCGCCGCGTCGCAGTCGACCGGGCGTGCGACCCGCGTGTGGATGGCACCGCAGCGCAACCTCGGCGACACCGTGATCGGGCACATCTCGGTGCAGGACCAGATCACGACGCTGTTCGACCTGAGCCTGGAGCTCAACGCCTACATCGGTGAGACCGCCGGGGCCCGGATCGTGCGGCTGTGCACCGAGAACGCGGTCCCGGTCGCGATCCACGGCACGCTCACCTCGACCATGCCGATGGGACCGCAGCCGGTCGGCACGTTGTTGGAGCTGCTGCGGGAGTGCGAGGACGCCGACGCCGGAATCCTGTACGAGTCGTGCGGGGAGCTCGGCATCGCCTACCGCACCCGCGAGTCGATCTACAGCCAGGGCGCGCGGGTCGCCCTGGACTACAGCGCCGGTGAGGTCGCGCCGCCGTTCGAGCCGGTCGACGACGACCAGGCCACCCGCAACGACGTCACCGCCCGCCGGGTCGACGGGGCGACCGCCCGCGCGGTGCAGACCACTGGCCGCATGTCGGTGCTCGACCCCTCGGCCGGTGGCGTCGGGCGCTACGACTCCACAGTGGACGTCAACGTCGAGGCCGACGCGCAGCTGCCCGACCTCGCCAACTGGCTGCTGCACCTGGGCACGGTCGACGAGCCGCGCTACCCGGCCATCGCGGTCGACCGGGCGAGCCCGCACGTGGTCGCGAACGCGACGCTGTCCGCGGCCGCGCTCGACCTGGATATCGGTGACCGGCTGACGGTGTCCGGCACGGTCGCCGACTCGCACAGCTACGACGTCGTCGACCAGATCGTGCGCGGCTACACCGAGACCCTCGGCGCGTTCGACCACAAGATCGAGACCACCGGCGCCCCGGCCTCGCCTTACGACGTCCTGGTGCTCGACGACACGGCACGCGACCGCATCGACAGCGGCAGCTCGACGCTGAACGCCGGCATCTCCAACAGCGACATGAGCCTGTCGATCGCGTCCACGCAAGAGCTGTGGTCCACCGACGCCGGCGACTACCCGCTCGACCTGCAGATCGGCGGCGAGGTCATCACGGTCTCCGCCATGTCCGGGGCGTCGAGCCCGCAGACCGCCACGGTGTCGGCCCGCAGCGTCAACGGCGTGGTCAAGAGCCACTCCGCCGGAGCGCCGGTGCAACTGGCCGCACCGAACTTCATCGGACTGTAGGAGGCCGCGATGCCAGTGTTCGCCGGAAACCACGCCACCGCGGCCCGGCTCAACGCGCTGGGCCGCCTCGTCGGACAGACCACGTGGACGGTCGACTCGGCGACGTTCACGACCGTCGAGACGATGGTGCAGACGCTGACGGTGCCGGCGTTCTCCGGCGTCCAGTACCTGGTGGTCGTCGATTGCGGCTGGACCAACACCTCGCTGGCGACGGGGACCTTCTGTATCCGGGCCGCCGGTGGCGCGTCCGTGACGACGGCGGGCTCCCGAAAGTACTCGCGCAAGCGGCGAGTGCACACCAGCGGCGCGTTCGACGACTTCCAGGCCTTCAGCCAGGTGTTCTCCGACGTCGCGCCGGTGGGCGGTCAGATCACCGTGGGCCTGTCCGGATCGGTCGACGGCGGCACCGGCAAGTTGGAGGCCGACGCCGACAACATCGGCTGGATGGCCGTGTTCGCCGTTGGTCTCGCCTGAACGTCCACATCGGACAACCACTCGAATCTAAGGGGGCCATGTGCCATGTCCGAAAACGACGTCTCGGCGGCCTGGGTGATGTCGCTGCTCGACGAGCTCAAGTCCTCCTTCGTCCGGCTGGACGAGAAGCTGGACGTCAAGCTCGGCGATCACGCCACCCGCATCACCAAGCTCGAAGTCGAGGGCGAGCACAAGCAGCGCCAGATCGACGCCCTGCTGCTGCAGCAGCAGAACAACACCGCCGGCCGCCGGTGGGTCATCACCACCGCCATCGCGGTGATCGCGGTCCTGGTGTCGATCGCCGCCGTCGCGGCCGCCGTTTTGGGAGGGTGAGGAAAGTGGCGGACATCTACCTGCCGGGGTTCGAACGCGCGCCGATCGACGGCAAACCCGGAGTCGCCTACGACGAGCCCAACGATCCGAAAGCCTTGGCGCACACCACACAGGGCAGCAGCATCGAGGGCGCGGTGCAGGCCTACAAGGCGTACCCGCCGCAGCTGATCGTCGACCCGTGGAAGCGGCGCAAGGTCCAGCACATCCCCGTCAACCGTGGCGGCTACGCGCTGTGGAACGAGGACGCCGACGACAGCCGGTGCATCCAGGTCGAGATGGTCGGGTTCGCCGAGGACGCGCACACCTGGCCCGACGCGGTGCTGCGGTGGCTCGGCGAGGAAGTCGCGCGCCCGCTGCACGAGTACGCGGGTGTGCCGTACACGGTGGTGTGGAAAGGCTTCAAAGCCGCGCACCAGGTCAACTACACGCTCGCATCCGCGAGCAGTCCGCTCCGCCTGACCCAGGCCGAGCTCGACGCGTTCTCGGGATGGCTGGGGCACCAGCACATCCCCGGTGACGACCACTGGGACCCCGGTGGTCTCAACGTCCAGAAGATCCTCGACTACGCGCGCGGAGCGCGAGGAAGGCAGGGCGACATGACGACCCTGTTCAAGCACGCTGTCAGCGGTGCCTGGTACGAGCAGCACGGCCCGTTCGTCACCGGCATCGACCGCAAGATCGCCGAGGCCACGATCGCCGACCCGCGCAACTCGGTGTGCGTGATGTGGCTGCCGCACAACGAGGTGATGGACCGCATCACCAAGTCCGAGCTCGCGCTCGACGCCGGCCGCGCCGCGAAGGAGAACAGCGTCCTGCTGCGCGAGCTCGTCGGCGCGGTCAAGGCGCTGCAGCTGGGCGGTGTCGACACCGGCGCCCTGGCGGCCGCCGTCGCCGGACACCTCAACGAGTCCCTGCCCGACGCGACGGCCGACGAGCTCGACGACCGCGCCCGGCAGCGCCTCGGCGCAGGCGAGGGCAGCTGATGACGACGCCTACCCCGCACGGCTCGCGCGTGCCCGTGCGCAAGGTCGGCGCGGGCGGTGCCGCCGGCGCGGCCGCCACCGTCGTGCTGTGGGTGCTCACCGACCTGGTGCACCTGCAGGTGCCCGCCGGTGTCGCTGCGGCGATCAGCGTGCTCGTCACCGCTGGCGTCGCCTACCTCGTCCCTGGTAAGGCCTCGACCGGTGAGCCGCCGAGCGAGGCAGAACAGCTCAAGGCCCGATGGCTGGCCAACCACACGGGTGCGGGCGGTCCTCACGCGGCCGAGACCTACGAGCCGCTGACCGACGACGAGCGCCAGGCCGTCCGCGCCGCCGTCGAACAGCTGACCCGCGACGCGACGCTCACCCTGCGGGTGAAGGGATCGGAAGTCGCGCAGCGCGAGCTCGCGCGCGACCTGTCCGCGTTCCTCGAGCGGCGCCGTGACCAGCAGTCGGGGGGAGGCTGACCGTGTCCACCGTGGCGATCCGGCACTACCTCTACGGGCCCGGCCAGACCGGTGTGCCGCGGCGCCGGTGCACGGTCACCCTCACCGGCCTCGGTCTGTGGCTGGCCAACGAGACCGGCGAGATCATCGACCAGGCCACCGAGGACTCCGACGAGACCGGCCTGGTGACCTTCACCGTCACGCCCAACTCGGAGATCGCCGGACCGGACAGCTACTACGTGTTCCGGATCTCGGGCACGCCGGTAGCGCGGGCGTTCATCGCGCCGGTGTCGGGCGCACCGGTGAACCTGGTCGACTGCCTGGTCGACGAGACCACCCTCGACCCGGTCGACCCCGACCTGCCGTCGCTGTACCTCGCGCGCGCCGAGCTCGGCGCAGCGAACGGCGTCGCACCGCTGGACGCCGGCGGCAAAGTGCCCGCGGCCAACCTCCCGGCGAGCTCTGGCGGTGAGCTCGACGCTGACCTGGTCGCGATCGCCGCGCTCACCCCGTCCAACGACGACGTGCTGCAGCGCAAGGCCGGCGCCTGGACCAACCGCACGCCCGCCCAGCTCAAGGCCGACCTGGCGATCGCCACCGGTGACGTCTCGGGGTTCACCGCGGCGGTCGTCGCACTCGTCGACGTCGGCATCGCCGCACTGGTCGACGGCGCCCCCGGTGCGCTCGACACCCTGAACGAGCTCGCGGCCGCGCTCAGCGACGATGCCAGCTTCGCGGCGACGATCACCACGGCGCTGGCAGGCAAGCAGCCGCTCGACGCTGACCTGACCGCGATCGCCGGGCTGACGCCAGCCGCGAACGACCTGCTGCAGTTCGTGTCCGGAGCGTGGGCCAACCGCACCACGGCGCAGGTCAAGACGAGCCTGAGCCTGGTCAAGGCCGACGTCGGGCTGTCCGCCGTGGACAACACCGCGGACACGGCCAAACCGGTGTCCACCGCGCAGGCCACGGCGATCGGCAACCGCGGTGTGCAGGCGGTCGCGTCGAGCGGCCTGCAGACCGTCACGTTCACCGGCGACACCAGCTCCAGCTGGACGCTGTGCCCGGCCGAGTACCGGGTCACCATCGCCGCGGCGGTCGGTGATGTCCTGCTGTGGGAACCGCACCTGCTCGTCAACGCCGGCGCCGACGCCGAGCTCGACGTCGCCTCGGTCGTGTCCGGGGTGCCCGCCCGGTACTTCTCCAGCGGCACCGCGGTTCAGGGCGCCAACGGCCACGGCGGGTTGTACATCGGCGTGGGCTACAACCGGGCACTCAAGCCGATCCGGTGGATCGTCACCGCCGACGACCTCGACGGCGGCAACGTCACCCTCGCGCTGATGCGCCGTGACGGCACCGGCGTGACGTTCGGCAACGCCACCTACCCGAATCAGGTCGACGTCACCAACCTGGGCGGCATACCGGCCTGACCCACAACGACAACGGCCCCCGCACACCACCTTGGTGTGCGGGGGCCGCTTTCGTCGTGCGCGGGCTACTTGAAGCTGCCGATGTTCTCCGACACGTTCACCACGGCGTACGGGCCGCTGCTCTTGCCGTCCTTGACCAGCTTGCCGTCCACGGTGATCTTCACCGTGATCTCGCCAGAGGGGCCGTTCTGTGCCAGCAGCGTCGCCATCTGGAACGCCTCGCCGGCCTTCATCTCGACGGTCTTGGACCACGGCAGCTTGACGTTCGTCTCCTGCTGCGTGCTCGTCAGGCCGTCGGTGTTGTAGGTGATGTTGTTCGCCGTGCCGGTCCCGGTCACCTCGTAGACGACCGTGCGCACGGCCGGTGCCGCGGGCTGCTGCGCGGCGGTCGGCTGCGCGGCCGCGGTCGGCTGCTCGCCCGCCGGCGTGTTCGCGGTGGTGCCGGACGGTCTGCCGCCGCCGAGCGCCGCCCCGATGATCAGCAGCAGCACGAGCACCCCGATGCCGATGAACCAGCCCTTCTTCGACTTCTTCTTCGGGGGCTGCGGCTGCGGCATGTACTGCGGCTGCTGGGGGTACTGCGGCGGGTAGGGCTGCTGCTGACCGGGCGGCTGCTGGGACATCGGACGTTCCTCCTGAGTCGACTGCTGGCTGATTGTTCGTGTGCGGATCACGCGGTGTTACGGCTGTCGGGACTTTGTCCACGATCTGTCCATTCGAGAACCCGTACGGCGTCAGCCGGAGTGGTCCCCGCGCTGGCACTGATCGCAGCGCACCTGCGACGGCACCGGCGTGCCCGCCGCGACCCAGTTCCCCCAGCGCGTGCAGGGGCAGCCGCTCGCGGTGCAGTCACATTGGTACTGCTCGCCGGTGCTGATCTCTGGCTGATTGCTTCCGCCTCGGCCGATTCCCCAGGGCATCAGAGCGTTTCCTTCCTTGGTGATGTCGTACAGGTCGCCCGTCCACGTCCACCGGCTCGGCAGGGGCGTCGGGATCGCGACGTAGGGCCGGTGACGGCGCGCATGCACGGACAAGAGGCTGGTGTCCCAATCGCCCGCCGCGGCTTCCTCGAGGAGCTCGACGAGGGGACGTCCTCCGCGATGCCGACCGGTCGTGGCCGCCATCACCGGCGCTTCCACCTGTTCGCCTGGGAGACGCCGGTGACCTCGGCGTCGAGCGGGCAGTCGACGTCCGCGTCGATCTCGCGGTGGGTGCTGCCGCTCTCCTTCGGGCGCATGAACAGCCCGTCACACGCCCTGCAACGCACGGTCTCCTTGGCGTTCTCGGCGCTGCGCGTGACGGTCACGCTCGTCGATCCCCACACGTCACCGGACATCAGGCTGCCCTCGGGAGAAAGCGGGGCGTGCGGGCCCAGATGTTGATCCGGCCGCGCGGGCAGCTGCGGCAGTCGCACGTGATGTGGTGCACCCCCGCGATCGCGCCCCAGACGATCACGAACGTGCTCAGGCCGTTGACCACCAGGTCGACGTTCATTGCCTCACCGGTCCTTCCGAGGATGGGGGCGTGGCACCGCGAGATGATCGGCTCGCGGTGCCACGCCGGCACGGCGGCAGGTGCTACGGCAGTCCCTGGCCGCGCACACACGTCCAGCCGTGCGGCCCGGCGCGCCGCTTGCGCCGGGGTCTGTGGGAGTGGTGAGCGCAGCACCTCGAACGACGAGGAAGTCAGCTCGAGGTGCCGCGCCGTACTGGCGCAGCAGCAGGCACGCCATCGCCCAGTGGAGGCGTCCTGCGATCGGGGATCTGCGCCAGGCCTGTGGACGCGACGGGCGCGGGCGCGGCCGCCGCAGGGCGCGCTCCGCTGCCCGTCGCGCATGTGGCGACCACCGACACGGTTGGTGGTCGCTGGCCTGCGGACTCACGTGGCTGCCCCAGGCATCTGTGCCCGCTTCTCGGCGAGGACGCGCTGCAGTTGATCGAGCTCACGCCACCCGAAGCACGCTGCCGGCGTCGGAATCGTCAGGCACACTTCGCCGTCGACCAGCGAGACGCTGAGCGCTCTCGGCCGACCAGTCGCGTCGCGGCAAGCGATCTCGATACGGCCGTCGTCGGACACAGCGGGCCTCCCCGGTACACGGTCACAGTGGTTCGTGACCATGATGGGTGGTCACGAACCACCCTGCAATGCACCGATCGGGCTACATCTCACAACCAGGTGGTACGTCGTACTGTGTGGTTCGTGACCGAACCCGCATCGAAACCGCGCGCACGAGACCTGGCGAAGGCGCTCGACGAACTCGTCAAGCAGCACGGTGGCGTCCGCGCGACTGCTCGGCTCATCGGCGTTGCCCACAGCACGGTTTCCCAGTGGATCAATCTCCGTCGCGTACCTTCGGTCGACGCCGTGGCCGCCGCGCTGCAGAAGCTCGGCGCCCCGGAAGATGCCCGCGAGCGGATCCTGGCGCTCGCGCGAGCCGTAGCGGAGTCGAGCTATCTCACGACCGGGTTGCCGGGCGTATCCCAGCAACTCGCGTCCATGCTGGACAACGAACGCCGGGCCGTGAGGATTTTCGACTGGTCGCCGCTGCTGATTCCCGGCATGTTACAGACGAGTCGGTATGCCCGCGCGATCTTTGGCGGCGGTGGCGCCGAGGTGGAAACGCGAGTGACAATGCGGATGGGTCGGCGTGATGCGTTGACGCGTCCTGATCCAGTCGACCTTGTTGCTGTGATTCACGTGGCCGCGTTGATGCAACACATCGGCGGATCTTCGGTGATGCCAGAGCAGCTTGAGCACCTGCTGAAGATGGCCGAGTTGCCGTCGGTAAGTCTCCACGCGGTAGCCGATGAGACCGACTTTCATCCAGGCCTACTTGGCCCGTTCATCTTCTACGAGTTCGAGGACGAGCCATCCACGGTTCACCTCGAACATCACCGGAGTGGCGTGTTCCTCTACGGAGAGGCGGATGTTGACGCCTACAGGATCGCGGCCCAAGAGGTCCGCGAGGTGGCGATGAGTGCTGAAGACACGGCAGCGCTCATCGTCGAAATCCTCAACAGTAAATGGAGATAGCCGATGAAGAAGGATCGGCGGTGGCGCAAGAGTTCACGCAGCAACAGCGGGCAAGAGTGCATCGAGGTAGCGAACGACGTCGACGCCGTACGTGACTCGAAGAACCCGACGACGCTGCTGGAGTTCGGACCCTTAGCCATGTCGATGTTCATCGAAGCCGCGAAGGCCGGCACAGTCGGCCGCTGATGAGGGAAACGGAGGCCCGCGCCCAGACTCGTTGGGCGCGGGCCTCCGCGCATCCTGCCAGCTACTGCCGTCCCACGTTTGTCCCACGCCTCGACGCGTTGACGCAGGTCCTAGCGATCCTTGCGTAACTACAACTACGTCTCCGAGGAGAACCACTTCGGCGAGGACGTGCTGGTGACGCGCAAGGGTGCGATCCGCGCCGGCCGTGGGGAACTGGGCATCATCCCGGGTTCCATGGGCACCGGTTCGTACATCGTGCGCGGGCTCGGGAACCCCGACTCGTTCGAGTCGGCGTCGCACGGCGCCGGCCGGAAGATGTCGCGCAACAAGGCCCGCAAGACGTTCACGACACAGGATCTCGCCGCCCAGACAAGTGGTGTCGAGTGCCGCAAGGACTCCGGCGTGGTGGACGAGATTCCGGGCGCCTACAAGGACATCGACACCGTGATGGCGAACCAGTCCGATCTGGTCGAGGTGGTCGCCAAGCTCAAGCAGGTGGTTTGTATCAAGGGTTGATGTTTCCCTTGTGGGTGAACGGGAAGCCTCCAGGACAGCAGAGTCTTTCTTGCCTGTCTTGGAGGTTTTTCCATGTCAACGGGCGCCATCATCGGCCTGGTGGTCGCGGTTCTTGTGGTGCTGGCGGTCCTCGCGTTCGTGCTGAGGCCCGCTATGCAGCGCAAGAAGCTGCGCGACCGCTTCGGCCCCGAATACGACCGCGCGGTCACGGACAGCGACAGCAGAACGGCCGCGGAGAAGGAGCTCGCCGAGCGGGAGCACCGCCACAGCGAGTTCGACCTGAAGCCGCTTTCCCAGACGGCGCAGGAGAGTTACCGCCGGCACTGGGCGAACGTGCAGACGAAGTTCGTCGATTCGCCGGAGAGCGCGATCGCCGATGCCGACCGGCTCGTGACCGATCTGATGGCCGAGCGCGGCTACCCCACCGAGGGGTACGAGGCACAGCTGAGCGTCCTGTCCGTCGAGCACGCGCGGACGCTGGAGCACTACCGCAAGGCGCACGACATCTCAGAGCGCCAGGAGATCGGCGAGGCGAGCACCGAGGACTTGCGCACCGCGATGGTGCACTACCGCGAGCTGTTCACCGATCTGCTGGAACGCGGCGCAGAGCCGCGCAAGGACAGGGAAGCCGTGCGGAAGGAGAAGACCGATGTCTGAGGCACCGACTCACGCCGCGGGGGTTCCGACTCCTGCTCGGCCGCAACAGACCGAGCGCACCTCGCAGACGGACCGCATGCCGCAGCAGCCGCAGCGCACCGACGCGCAACGAACCGACGCGCAGCGGACTGAGGCGCAGCGGACCGACGCAAACCGGACCGACGCGCAGCGCACCGATGCACAGCGCACCGAAGCGCAGCGGACCGACGGCCAGCGCGACGACGTTCAGCGAACCGAAGCCTCACGAACCGAAGCCCAGCGCGCCGAACACCAGCGCACTGAACCGCAGCGCAACGAACATGAGCGCGACGAGCGTCGCACCGACCAACATCGCGCCGACCAGCCCACCGGCTCGCAGCACACCGACACGCGGTCGTCCAGCAAGCTCGAGGACGAGTGGCAGGCGGTGCAGTACGAGTTCGTCGACGACCCGAAGGCGGCCGTCCGCAAGGCCGACGAGCTCGTGACGCGCGCGCTGGAGGAGCTGAACACCCGGCACCGCTCCCTCACCAAGCAGCTCGAGGGAAACGGTGATCCGCAGACCGAGGACCTGCGACTGGCTCTCCACCGCTATCGGGAACTGTTCAAGTCGCTGGTCGCCGTCAAATAAGTGCTGGAAGCCCCGGCGCCGTGGCCGTAACAGGTGGCGGCGCCGGCAGGCGTGTCCAGAAGTTCCCGGTCAGCTGGGGAGTTCGCGGATCTCCATCTCGAGGACGTCGATCTCGTCGCTGATCGCCTCGTCCAGCATGTCGTCCAGCAACTTGCGGCACTCCTCCGAGCCGCAACGCGGCAGTCCCGCGCCGAACCGCGGCACCTGCTCCCACCACACCGCCGGGTTGTTCCAGAACGACCCGGACCCCTGGTCGACGCCTTCGAGGCACCGCAGCCTCTGGTCGGTCGCCGGAAGAGCTCGCACGAACTCGATGAACAACGCGAGTGCGTCGGGATTGCTCACCGGGACCGCGCCGTAACCGCGCAGACAGTCCTCGAGTTCTGCGAGGAACTCCGCCTTGAAGGACACGGCACACCCCGCTCCTCCGCACCGTCGCGGACGTCCTGAAAGTTCGTGACAACAACAGTACCTCCGCAACTCGGGCGGGAAACGAGTGCGAACGGGCGGTATCTTTCCTGCGCCCGCACGGGGTCCGGTGACCCGCAGTCACGTCACCCGCTGGTCATGTTCCTTCGTGGGAAACGTGATGCGACGCGAGGAAACCGTTGTCCAGCTTGACGATCTGGCCCACGACGAGCTTGTCGACGGGGTCCGCGCCGGACGTGCCGCTCGCGCCGGTCCGGTCGAACGTCAGCCTCCCGGACGCGCCCGGGAAGTCACGCAAAGTGCGCAACCTGTCATAGACGTTTTCTCGTGACGCCCCAACGGAGGTATGCCTCGCGACGACACTGATGGCGTCATAGGCGAGCAGAACGTGTCCGTTGGGGCCCGAAAGAAATGCCCTGTGCGCATGCTTCTTCTGAGCTGCCTCGTACGTGGTGAAGAACTGTTGCGTCGGTTGGGGAATCGGCTCGCGGCTCGGCGCCCACGCGAACGTCGTGAAGTAGAGCCGGCCGTCGGCAAATCGTTTGATGTCTTCCAAATCCGTGAAGTTCGTCGTCTCGAGCTGCGTCAGGTCGTCTCCGCCGAACACCACCGGGTCGGTGCAGTTGCTGTGGCTCAGTTCGGTCAGCAGCCCACCGACCTCCGCGGTGCGGCCGGTGTAGAGGATGAGCGGGTTCGGTGACTTCCCGCAGATGTCCGTCACCACCTGGCCGAGCTGCGTGGTGACGGCGTTGGCGGTCTCGTCGTAGTCGTGCCGCTCAGGCTTGAGCACGTCCTGGAACTGGTCGGCGAGATCCGAGCTGTACTCGTCGCCGGGACTGCGCACGAGGTGCATCGGGCGGCCGCGCAGCGCTTCGGTGCGTTCGATGATGCGCGCGGCGACCTGGGCTTGGCGGTCGTTGGCCGGAGCGACGCGGAAGAAGTACGGCTTCTGGCTGAAGCTCGTCGACGACAACGACGAGCCCACCATCGGGATTCCCGCCGGCTGGTCCTTGGACGGTCCCAGCACGGCGAGCGCGGACTGCGTGGTCTCACGGCTCTGCCCGAGCCCGGTCACGGCGATCACCGACGGATCGCGCTCGGCGTAGGCGCGGATCTGCTCCGCGACCTTCACCGCGTACTTGGACTCGCCGCCGAAGTTCGCGAGAACGAGGCGCACCAACGGATTGCGGCCGAGCCCGTCGAGCTGGTTCCAGTCGCGCTGGGCGAGATAGGCGCCGCGCAGCTCGTTGACACCGGCGGACAGGTCCCGCTTCACGCGTTCGCTGGAACTGAGCATCGTGGCGACGACGATCGTGACGACGCTGCGGTCCTTCACCTTGGCGGCGCGGTCGTTCTCCTCCGCGATGAGCTTCGCGAGCTCCCCGACCTCGGCGTCGTCGTTGTTCTGCGTGGCCGGGTCGCCGTAGGCGAACCTACCGGGTTTCTCACTCAGGCCGACGCACTGCACTCCGTCCATCTTGGACATGCGCGGGCGCTCGCCGGAGAGGTCAGCGACGAGCTCGGCGGGTTCGAGAACGCCGTAACGCAGGCAGTGGGTGCTGTTCTGGAGGCAGAAAGCCGCGCCGTACACCACAAGCAGCACCACGACGAGGTAGACGGTCACGCGGCGCACCGAGTTGCGGCCGGGCCAGCGCCACGGATACGGGAACCTGCCGACGGTGGACGGGCGTGGCAGCGACGCCGGTGGTGACGCGGGTGTGTTGTGTTCGAGCGCGCGTTTCGTCGCACGGTAGGAGGTCAGTCGTTCCTCGGCACCGTCGAGTTCCTGATGAGCACGCAGAACCCGGTCGTACATCTCGACGGTCGGGCGGTCGGTCCGGCTGCGGGAGCGCAGCTCCCACGTCGCGACCACCGCGTCCTCCAGCAGTCCGGTCTCCGGGCGCACCACGCTGTCGTAACGGCGGTGCAGGTTGCGCGTGGTGCCGCTCCTGAGGCGTTCCCACCACGTGCGCGGCTCTTCCTCGTGCTCCGGTTCACCTTCGCCGGGTGGCATCGGGGCTTCGGCGATGGCGGCGAGCTCGGCGATCCAGCGGTCGCTGCGTTCGTCGACGTGCGGGCGCAGGCGATGAGCGACGAGGTGGACCTGGCCGAGCGCGAGTGCGTGGTACAGCGCGTCTTCGCGTTGTCCGAGGCTGTCGTAGCGGTCCTTGAGCAACCGGTGGACGTGGACGTGCGAGAACGGCTGATCCGCCGGAACCTCGCGGAGCCGGCGAGCGAGGAGGTCGCGCAACAGCGGATGCAGCAAGAAGTTGTCACCTTCTTGCCTCACGAAACTGAGCTGTGCCAGCAGAGCACGCATGTTCTCGGCCGACCACGACGGCGGCAGCAGGGCGCGGATCACGTGCCGGTCGAGCACGCGCGGAGCGGCGAGGCGGGCGAAGATCTCGCGCGCGGCCTCGCGTTCGGGCATCTCCTCGGTGCCCGGAATCCGTTGGAAGAAACGGAGAAGCAGGTAGTCGCCGACCGTGGCGTCCTGGAACGTCGTGGTCTCGTCGACGGGCAGCCGTTCGTCGAACACCGAGCGCACCGACGGCAGCACCTGGTCCCGGGCGAACACGAACTGCACGAGCTGGATGGCGAGCCGCACCGCGAGCGGGTGGCCGTGCGTGACCTCCTGCAGTTCCTCCACGAGCGCCTCGGACTCGACCGTGCTGTTGCGGGTGCGGTTCCACTCGGCGAGGAACTGCCGCGTCTGCGCGAGCGTGAAGGGCTCCAGGCGCACCGGCTTGAAGACCGGGGAGTCGGGCAGTGAGGGTGCGGACTGCTTGGTGGCGATCACGAGCAGCGGCACGTGCGGTTCCTTGGCGCGCCGCTCCGCGAGCAGGCTGAGGAAGTCGGTCGCCCGCGCGGCGGGTCGTGGCCGTTTCGGGGGCAGGTAGGAGTCGATGCCGTCGAGCAGGTCGGCGCCGTCGAGCAACAGGAGGCTGTTCATCCTGCGGTAGCGGCGGAACCGGTAGGCCGCCGTGATGTCGGCGAGGAACGCCGCGACGAGCAGGCGGTCGATCTCCAGTGTGTCGCCGGCGCGGTTGAGGCTCCACGTGTGCACGAGTGCGGCGTCGAACTTCAAGCTGCTTCCGGGCCCGGCCTTCAGCTCTTCGCCGACGTAGTTCTCGAACCAGCGCAACGCACTCGCGACACGCGGCCCGCCCAGCAGCCAGCGCAACGGCCGCGGCGCCACGACCGCGAGCCCGATGAGCCACAGCAGCAGGGGCCGCAGCACCTTGCCGAGGCCCTGGGCGGGCGGCAGCATCTCGACGACCTCGGCGGCGTCCGCGACCGCGACGAGCCGGGTCATCTGCTTGGCGGCGAGTTCGCGGGCGCGGTGGTGGGGATCGTCGGCCGGCTCGGCGTACAGCGCGAGCCGGGCGAGATCGTAGCGCGGCAGCCGCATGCGGCCGAACTCGGCGTGCTGGTAGGACCGCAGCTGCTCGGCGGCGACGTCGAGGATGTCCTTGCAGGAACGGGATCCGGCCTTGTCGAGGTCGACCTTGGCCGTGGGGGCGTCGCGGTAGCGGCGGTGGACGTGGTCGAGCAACGACGTCTTGCCGCTGCCACCGGGGCCGAACGCGACGATCACCGGCAGGGGGTGTTTCGCGCGGCGTTCCACCAGGGACTCCACCAGTGCGGTGATGTCGTCCCTGCCGACGAGCCCGATCTCCGGTTCCAGCGCCATGATCTTCAGACGCCGCGGAGACCGCTGGTGTTCCGTGCCGGATGAATCTGACTAGCGGTCGGCGTGCAGCCTCGCGACGAAGCTGAACCGGTCACCGCGGTAGAGCGATCGGGCGCGTTCGATCGGGTGGCCGTCGACGTCGTAGGAGACGCGGTGCAGCAGCAGCATGGGCAGCGCCGGGTTCGTGCCGATCAGCAGCGCCTCACGGGGCGTGGCGAGCACCGTCTCGACGCGTTCCTCGGCCTCGGCGAAACGGACGCCGAGCCGTTCGGTGAGGCACGCGTAGAGCGATCCGGCGGGGTCGAGCTTCTCCAGCAGGTCCGGGAAGCGGCCGAGGCTGAGGTAGGTCGATTCGAGGCCGATGCGTTCGTCGTCTGCGAGCAGGACGCGTTCGAGATGCACGATCGGGTCGCCCGGTTCGAGCAACAGGTCGCGGGCCAGGCCGTCGTCGGCGCCGAGTTCCTCGACCGTGATCACCGTGCGGTTCGGCTCGACGCCCTGACGGCGCATGCCCTCGGTGTAGCTGACCAGGGACAACGGCTGCACGAGCTTCGGCGGCGCGACGAACGTGCCGCTGCCCTGGCGGCGGATCAGCTTGCCTTCGAGCACGAGTTCGCTGACGGCCTGGCGCAGCGTGACGCGCGAGACGGAGAACCGTTCGGCGAGCTCGCGTTCGGACGGCAGGACGGTGCCCTCGCCCAGGTTCTCGACGAGGTCGAACAGTTCGGCCTTGACCGCGTAATAACGCGGGACTCGGCCGTGTTCTGGGATGCCCGCGCGAACGGGTCGATCAGCGCGGTGCGGCGGGACGCGGTTCACGTGGCGTGAGCCTACGTGACGCCCCGTGTGATCACGGGGCCAGCTTGGGCGGATCGGGGATCTTGTAGCCGGAAGATCCGATGTTGACTTCGAGCGACTTGCGCCAGGCGCCCGTGTCGATCATCTTCTGCAGCGCGGCCTGGACCTTGGCCTTGCTGCTCGGGTCGTCGCGGTGCAGGCCGACGCCGTACTCCTCCTTGCTGAACGGGTCGCCGACGACCCGCAGGAGCTCCGGGTTCTGGGCGGCGTAGCCCGCGAGCAGCACGTCGTCGGTGGTGACGGCGTCGACGTTCTCCGCGAGCAGCGCCGTGACGCAGTCGCTGAACTTGGCGTACTCGACCATCTTCACGTCCTTCGCGAACTGGTCGCGGACGTACTCGGCGGACGTGGAGCCCGCGGTGGAGCACAGGCGGAGGCTGGCGTTGAGCGACTTCGGGCCCTCGATGCGGCTCTCGTTCATGCGCACCAGCAGGTCCTGACCGGCGACGAAGTACGGGCCGACGAAGTCGACGATCTGCTTGCGCTTGTCCGTGATCGAGTAGGTGGAGACGACCATGTCGGCCTCACCGCTGGTCAGGAGCGTCTCGCGGTTGCCCGGCTGCGCTTCCTTCCAGGTGATGTTCTCCTCTTTGACGCCCAGTTCGTTCGCGATGTACTTGGCGACGTCGACGTCGAATCCGCGGTAGCTGCCGTCGAGCCTGCGCACCGCCATCCCCGGCTGGTCGTACGACACGGCGATGACCATGCGGTCGCTCGAGCTGACCTTGCTGGCCATGCCGGACCCACCGCCGCCGGCACACGAGGCGAGCAGGAGCACGGCCGCACATGTTGTCGCCACCAGGCGGAGAAGTGCTCTCGGCGTCATTCTTCCCTCTTACAGCGGTTATCAGCTACTACCCGTATTCCACGGGCACGCGCCTGCGCACCTGGTTCGGCGCTGCTCGGTGATGCGGGAAACCTAAGCGCCCAAAGGACGCATGTCCATACCTGCGCGCGAATGAAACATCGGAATCGTTGCGGTAACTCATCAGTACCGCGGTCACCTCAGACGGCGCGGACCGGCGTCGTGCAGGGACGGAGGCGGGCCGATGACGATGCGCGCGCTGCTCACGAAAGCCCCTGCGGCAGAAGCAAGAACGGGCTCGAGCTTCAGCGACCGCACCTCCGGAAGGTCCTCGGCCAGTGCCGCCAAACGGAGTACCAGTTCCTGAAGTGCTTTCAGGTCCGCGGGTTCGTCGCCGCGGTACCCGGTGAGCAGAGGCGCTGCTTTCGGCGCGGCAACGAGTTCCGCCGCGTCGGTGTCGGTGAGGGGTACCGCCCGGTAGGCACGGTCGCCGAGGAGGTCGCTGACCAGACCCGACAGTCCGAACCAGACCAGCGTGCCGAAGCTCGGGTCGTCCTGCAGGCCCAGGACGCAGCTGACTCCCTTGGGAGCCATGCGTTGCACGTACACGCCCGGCTTTCCGGAGAGCGCGGCGAGGTCGTGGTAGGCGGCCTTGACCGATTCGCGCTGGGCGATGTCGAGCCTGACGCCGACCAGGTCGGTGCGGTGGCGCAGGCGTTCGCTGGTGGCCTTCATCGCGACGGGGTAGCCGAGCTCGTCGGCCGCCGCGACGGCTTCCTCCTCGCTGTGGGCGATGCGGAACGGGACTACGTCGATGCCGTAGCACTCCAGCAGTTCGACGGCCTTGTGGTCGTCGAGGCGGAGCTCGCTGCCGGGGTTGTCCACAATGGATCGCGCCCGGTCGAGGTCGATGCCGCCGGGCCGGGTGAAGGTGCCCTGCGGTGCGGCGCGCCAGCGGGCGTAGCGGACGGCGCGGGCCAGGGCGAGCACGGCGCGTTCGGGACTGGCGTAGCTGGGGATCGAGCCCTTGCCCGGCATCTTCAGCTCGTCGGGGATGCCCTCGACCGCGAGGAACGTGGACACGATCGGCTTCGTGCGGTGCGCGGCTTCCTTGAGCGCGCGGGCGTAGGCGGCGCCGGGGACCGCGATCGGAGGCACGAACACGACGACGAGGGCGTCGGTGTCGGAGCGGTCCAGGGCCTCCTGGACGGCCTTCGCGAACTCCTCGGGAGTGGCCTGGGCGCCGACGTCGACGGGATCACCCGCGAGGTCGAGGTCCTGGGCGAGGAGCGTGTCGGCGGCGAGCAGGCCGATCGCGGTGGAGTTGCCGACGACGGCGACGCGTTTGCCCGTGGGCAGTGGCTGGTGGGCCAGCAGGAGCGCGGTGTCGAACAGTTGCGCCAGCGAGTCGACGCGGATCACGCCGGCCTGCTCGAACAGGGCCTGGACGCTCGCCTCGTCGACCTTCGCGCCGGTGGCGGCGAGGCCGGGGACGACGGCGTGCCGGCCGGACTTCACCGCGACGATGGGCTTGGTGCGGCCGAGCCTGCGGGCGAGGCGCGCGAACTTGCGGGGGTTGCCGAACGACTCCAGGTAGAGCAGGACGACGTCGGTGGCGGGATCGGTCTCCCAGTACTGCAGCAGGTCGTTGCCGGAGACGTCGGCGCGGTTGCCGGCCGAGACGAACGTGGACAGGCCGAGGCCCCAGCCCGCCGCGTTGGCGAGGATGGCCGTGCCGAGGGCGCCGGACTGGCAGAAGAAGCCCGCGCGGCCCCGTCCGGGCAGCTTCGGGGCGAGGCTCGCGTTGAGGCGGACCTTGGGGTCGAGGTTGATCACGCCCAGTGCGTTCGGACCGACGACGCGCATGCCGTGCGCTCTCGCTTCCGCTGCGAGCCTGCGTTCGGCCGACAGCCCGTCAGGCCCCGTCTCGCCGTAGCCCGAACTGACGACGACGAGCGCTTTCACGCCCTTGGCGAGACACCCGTCCATGACCTCGTCGACGCTGGCCGCGGGCACGGCGACAACGGCGAGGTCGACGTCGTCGGGGATGTCGAGCACGGTCGGGTAGGCCCGGACGCCCCGTACCGCCCGGTGCTCGGCGTTGACGGGGTAGACGGGCCCGTTGAAGTCGGCTTCGAGGAGGTTCTTGAGGACCGCGTGCCCGATCTTGGTCGGGTCGGTGGACGCGCCGATGACCGCGATGCTGCGCGGGTGCAGCAGGTTGTGCACGCTGCGGGCCTCGGCGGCCTGCTCACGGGCCCTGGCGACGGCGACGGACTCGTCGGTGGGGTCGATCGCGAACTCCAGGTGCAGCACGCCCTCCTCGAACGCCCTGCTGACCTGGTAGCCGGCGTCGCGGAACACCCGCACCATCTGACCGTTCTCGGCGAGCACCTCGGCCTCGAACCGGGCCAGCCCGACCTCCCTGGCCGCGGCGGCGAGGTGTTCGAGCAGGATGCTGCCCAGCCCGCGCCCCTGATGGCCGTCCTGGACGACGAACGCGACCTCGGCGCTGTCGCCCCGATGGGTGTCCCCCTGGCCGTCGCTGTGCTTATCGCTGTGGAGCCGGTCGAACCGGCCGACGGCGACGATGTCGTCGCCCAGGAGCGCGATGAGCGCCACGCGGTCGTGGTGGTCGACGGTGCTGAACCGCTCCAGGTCGCGTTGCGGAATCCGCGGGTACGGCCCGAAGTACCGGAAGTACCGGGTCCGTTCGGACAGCCGCCCGTGGAACTCCCGCAGCTTCTCGCCGTCGTCCGGCGTGATCGGCCGCAGGTGAACGGTGCCACCGTCGCTGAGGACGACGTCCGCCTCCCAGCTCCTCGGGAAGTCGAACGGATCTCTGCCCGGCATGTCTTCAGGCACGTTGTCCGGCACTTTTGTCAGTCCCTGGGGTCGTCGGGATCGAGGCCATGCAACGGGAACACCGCGCGCCGGGTCTCGCGGATCGCCTTGTCCACCGGCTCCTCCGCGTCCCCGCCCCACGGCTGGTACCCAGCGTCGCATCCATCAGTCATGGACGCAGGCAAAGGCCACTGAGGTGCGATCTGTGTCGCATGAGCCACCCAGTCCGCCGGCAACGGCCGGTTCGGGTCGACATCGCGGTCCAGCACCGTGGCCAGGAGGTGCGTCCAGGACCGCGGGACCACCCTGAGCAGCTCGTACCCGCCGCCACCGAGCGCGAGCCACTTGTACCCGTGCTCGTCGACCAGGTCGCGGAACGCCTGATAGATCGCCCGATGCCCGTCCACGCTCAACGACAGGTCCGCGAGCGGATCCTCCTTGTGCGTGTCGACACCGCACTGCGTGACCAGCACCTGCGGCCGGAACGCCCGCAACAACGACGGCACCGTCGCTTGGAACGCCCGCATCCACCCGCCGTCGCGCGTCCCGGCGGGCAGCGGCACGTTGACCGCACTCCCCTCGGCCCCGGCGCCCCCGACCTCACCGGCCCACCCGGTGCCGGGCCACAGGCTCATCGGATGCTGGTGCAACGAGATCGTCAGCACCCGCGGGTCGTCCCAGAACGCCGTCTGCACCCCGTCTCCGTGATGCACGTCGACATCGACATAAGCGATGCGCTCGACCCCGCTGCGCAGCAACCACTCGATGGCCACCGCGCAGTCGTTGTAGACGCAGAACCCGGCGGCGCTGTCCGGCATCGCGTGGTGCAACCCGCCGGCGATGTTGACGGCCCGATCCGCCTCCCCCGACGCGATGGCCCGAGCCGCCACCAGCGACCCGCCGACCACCAACGCCGACGCCTCGTGCATCCGCTCGAACACGGGGTTGTCCGGCGTCCCCAGCCCGTGCCCGACGTCCCACCCAGCCGTGGGCGCGGCCTGCACAGCACTCAGGTACCCGGGCTTGTGCACCAGCTCGATCTCGTCGTCACCGGCGGGCTGGGGCACCCGCAACTCCACGCCGTCCAGCACCCCCAGTGCCGTGGCGAGCCTGATGGTCAGATCGAGCCGAACCGGATTCAGCGGATGGTCGCCACCGAGGTCGTACCCGAGGAAGGACCTGTCCCAGACAACAGTGGCTGGCTTACCCATGCCCAGCAACCTACAGTCGCGAGCCCGGAACCGAACTCACCGAACAGGGGTCAGAGGCGACATGCACCTGCGACCAGCGGCCGTCCTCCTCGCACTGGGCCTGACCCTCGCCGCCGTCTCGGGCTGCGCCGGCCAGGTCAAGGGCCAGGCCCGAGCCGACGCCAACGCGGCCCAAGAACCCGCGGACCCCACCACGACGTCGAAGAAGCCACCCGCCAGCACCGCGGCCTCGAAGCCGGCGGCTCCCACCCCTCAGAAGCAGGGCGACGTGAAGATCGCCACCAAGAAGAAGGCCGCCGGCCTCGAGACCTGCGGCGTCCTCAAGACGGCGGACATCGAGGCGGCCACCGGCGGCAAGTCCTCGGCGGACGGCGGCTGCATCCACACCACCACCGGCCCGTCGACCGTCATCACCCAGATGGTCACCGTCCCCGACGCGGTGGACCAGGAAGGCGAGAAGAAGCAGATCGAGATCGGCGGCAACACCGCGTGGCAGGTCAGCGCGTCCAAGGAGGACTGCCAGGTCACCGTCATGCTGACCGACGACCCGACCGTCATCACCTCGGCCTTCTCGGTGAACGTCCTCGCGATCGAGGAAATGGACACCTGCGCCACGGCCCTGAAGCTCGCCACCGAGGGCTTCAACCGCATCCCCGCCGCCTGACGCGAGCGTCCGGCCCTGCCAGCCAGTTCAGCCGCCGGTCGCGACCTCACGGTCAAGCGCACACCAGTTGGACCACGACCCGGCGTACAACGCCGCCGGCTTCTCGGCCGACGTGATCCCCGAGACCTCCAGCGCCAGCACCACGGACGAGGCGGTCACCCCCGACCCGCAGTACGCGCCGACAGCCACATCACCCGACACCCCGAGCCCGGCGAACCGCGCGGCCAGCTCCTCCGGCCCGAGCCACCGCCCGTCCGCTCCGACATGGCCGGTGGTCGGCGCGTTGAGCGCACCCGGAATGTGCCCGGCCTTGGGATCCACCGGCTCGGTCTCGCCGCGATACCGGGCGGCCGCCCGAGCGTCGAGCAACACGCCCTCCTGAGCGAGCGCGGCCGCCTCGTCCGCATCCAGCACGGGCATCTGCCCAGGCCGCACGACCACGTCACCGGCGGCATCCCCCGTCAGCGGCGCCGGCACCTCCGCGGTCACCGGCAGCCCGGCTGCCTCCCACGCGGCGAACCCGCCGTCCAGCACCGCGACCTCGCCGAACCCAGCCCACCGCAGCAGCCACCAGACCCGTGCGGCGACCGACCCGTCACCCGCGTCGTACGCCACGACCTGGGCACCCTCACGCACACCCGCGGCGCGCAGCACCTCCTGCAACCGCTCCGGGTCCGGAAGGGGATGGCGGCCCCCGGCACCGGGCGGAGCGGACAGCTCGGTGTCCAGATCCAGGTACACCGCGCCGGGGACGTGGCTGACCTCGTAGTCTTGGCGTCCGGGTGGTCCGCCGAGACGCCACCGGACGTCCAGCACGACGGTGGCCGAACGCGCACTCAGCGCATCGGCGAGGGCCTCAGGAGTGATCAAGGGATGCACGGCTCACATCCTGCACCCGCGCGGACACCTGTGTCCCCCGGCACGACTACCATCGACACCATACGAAGGGGAGCGGGTGTGAACGACCTCATCGACACCACGGAGATGTATCTCCGCACGATCTACGAGCTCGAAGAAGAGGGCGTGGTACCTCTGCGCGCCCGCATCGCCGAGCGTCTCGGCCAAAGTGGACCGACGGTGAGCCAGACCGTCGGCCGCATGGAGCGCGACGGCCTGGTGATCGTGGCGGAGGACCGCCACCTCGAGCTCACCGAGCAGGGCCGCAACCTCGCGATCGCCGTCATGCGCAAGCACCGGCTCGCCGAGCGCCTCCTCGTGGACATCATCGGGCTGGAGTGGGAGCACGTGCACAGCGAGGCATGCCGCTGGGAGCACGTGATGAGCGAGGCTGTCGAGCGCAAGCTCATCAAGCTGCTCGGCAACCCCACCACCTCGCCCTACGGCAACCCGATCCCCGGCCTCGACAAGCTGGGCGACGGCGAGCCCGCCCCGCCCGCCGAGGCGGACCTGGTGCGCGTGGACGAGGTGGCCCGCCGCGGTGGCGGCCGCGTCGAGGTGCGCCGCATCGCCGAGCACGTCCAGCTCGACCCGGACCTCATGGCCGAACTGAAGGCCGCCGGCGTGGTGCCGGGTGGCACCGTGGAGGTCGAGGCGCTCGGTGGCGCCAAGGTCATCCAGGTGCGCGGTGGCAACGGCACCGCCGCAGAACTCGACCCCGCGGTCGCCCACGCCGTCATGGTGCTCGCCCGGTGACCCAGGCGACGACACCGGCGGCGAAGGCGGCCGAGGCGTTCCAGCGCCTGCACGGACGCGCGCCCGATGGGGTCTGGTCGGCCCCGGGCCGCGTCAACCTCATCGGTGAGCACACCGACTACAACGACGGCTACGTGCTGCCGTTCGCGTTGCCCCACCGCATCGCGGTAGCGGCGTCGCCCCGTGCCGACGGCGTCATGACGGTCAGCACAATGGGCGACGACGGCGCGCTGCAGGAAGCGGACCCGGTCGTGGTCGCCGACCTAGTCCCCGGCACCGTCAAGGGGTGGGCCGCGTACCCCGGTGGCGTCGCCTGGGCCCTGCGGGAGCAGGGGATCGCCGTCACCGGCGGGACGGACCTCGTCATCGCGGGCGACGTGCCCGCCGGGGCCGGTCTGTCCTCCTCCCACGCCCTCGAGTGCGCTGTCGCGCTCGCGCTGCTCGGCCTCGCCGGTGTCGACGCCGAGCGGGCGGACATCGCGCGCTGGGTGCAACGCTCCGAGAACGACTTCGTGGGCGCACCGACCGGCATCCTGGACCAGACGGCATCGCTGTGCTGCATCGAAGCGCACGCCCTGTTTTACGACGTGCGCTCCGGCAAGCCCGAGCAGGTCGCGTTCGACGCGGCTGCCAGCGGGCTCGAGGTTCTCGTCATCGACACCCGAGCCAGCCACGCCCTCGTCGACGGCGGCTACGGCGCCCGGCGGGCGGGTTGTGAGCGTGCGGCCGGCGTCCTCGGCGTCCCCGCGCTGCGCGACGTCGACATCGCCGAGCTCGACCAGACGCTCGTCCGGCTGCCCGAAGAGCTGCGTCCGCTGGTGCGGCACGTCGTGACCGAGAACGACAGGGTCCTGCGCACCGTCGAGCTGCTCCGGTCGGGCCGGCTCGCCGAGGTCGGGCCTCTCCTCTCGGGCTCCCACGCGAGTCTCCGGGACGACTACCGGGTCTCGTGCCTCGAGCTCGACGTCGCCGTCGACTCCGCGATGGCGGCCGGCGCCCTGGGCGCCCGGATGGTCGGCGGCGGTTTCGGTGGCTCGGCCATCGCCCTCGTGCCCGTCGAACGGCACGACGAGGTCGAGCGGTCCGTGCTCGCCGGCTTCGCCTCGCGCTCGCTCACGCGGCCGAGGCTCTTCACGGCGGTTCCGTCCGCGGGCGCGGGCAGGGACCGGTAGCCAAGAACGATCTTGATCAGGAATGCGAGGACTGTGGTGAAGCTGCTCGTCACGGGCGGGGCCGGATACGTCGGCAGTGTGTGCGCTGCCAGGCTGCTCGAAGCCGGGCACGAGGTGGTCGTGCTCGACGACCTCTCCACCGGCCACGAGGACGCCGTCCCCGCGGGAGCGCGCTTCATCCGGGGTGACATCGCCGAGGTGATCGGCGATGTCCTCGCGGAAGGGTTCGACGGCGTTCTGCACTTCGCGGCGAAGTCCCTCGTGGGCGAATCCATGCAGGACCCAGGCAAGTACTGGACGGGCAACGTCCTTACCGCGATCCGTCTCCTCGACGCGATGAAGGAGCACGGCACGCCGAAGCTCGTCTTCTCCTCGACTGCCGCGACGTACGGCGAGCCGCGGGAGGTGCCGATCCCCGAGACCGCCCCCACCGCGCCGACCAACACCTACGGCGCCACCAAGCTGGCCATCGACCACGCGATCACGTCGTACGCCGCCGCGCACGGCCTGGCGGCGACGAGCCTGCGGTACTTCAACGTCGCCGGCGCCTACGGCAGCATCGGCGAGCGGCACGCGACCGAGACGCACCTCATCCCGCTCGTCCTGCAGGTCGCGCTCGGGCAGCGCGAGCACATCTCGATCTACGGCGAGGACTGGCCCACCGAGGACGGCACCTGCGTCCGCGACTACATCCACGTCCTGGACCTCGCCGACGCCCACCTCCTCGCGCTCGAGAACGCCACCGCCGGCGAGCACCGGATCTACAACCTGGGCAACGGCACCGGCTTCTCGGTCAAGCAGGTCATCGACACCTGCCGCGAGGTCACCGGCCACCTGATCCCCGCCGTCGTCGCCCCCCGGCGCGCCGGCGACCCGGCCGTGCTGGTCGCCTCCGCTGAGCGGGCTCGCGCCGACCTCGGCTGGAAGCCCGAGCGCGCCGACATCACCGGCATCGTCCGCGACGCGTGGGAGTTCACCCGCGCCCGGCACGAGGCCTGAGCCGGGATGACCGACTTCGCCTCCTTCGAGAGCTACAACGCCACCCCGCGGCTCGCGTCGCTCGCGCTGTCCCCGGACGGCACCCGGCTCGTCACGGTCGTGTCCACGCTCGCGCCGGACGGCAAGACGTGGCAGGGTGCTCTCTGGGAGGTCGACCCCACCGGGGAGCGGGAGGCCGTCCGGCTCACCCGCTCCGCCAAGGGCGACTCCTCCCCCGTGTTCGCGCCGGACGGGTCGCTGCTCTTCCTCTCGGCCCGCCCGGACCCGCTCGCGAAGCCGGGCGAGTCCAAGGAGAAGAAGGCGCTGTGGCGTCTTCCGGTCCGCGGCGAGGCCGCCGAGGTGCTGCGACCCGGTAGCGGAGTCGGTCAGCTGCGTGCCGCCGGTGAGACGGTGCTGTTCACGTCGTCGGCGTACCGCTTCACGGAGTTCGGCGACGACGACAACGCCAAGCGCAAGGCCCGCGAGGACGCCGGCGTGACGGCGATCCTGCACGAGTCGTACCCCATCCGGTACTGGGACGCGGACCTCGGCCCGGCCTACCCGCGGCTGCTCGCGGCCCCCGTCGAGGACGTCACCGCCGAGACGATCACCGACCTGAGCCAGGACTCCGAGAACAGGCTCAGCGACGAGGACGTCGCGCTCAGTCCAGACGGGAAGTGGGCCGTCTACGGCCACGCCGTGGACGTCAGCGCCTCCTACGGCCGCAGGACCGAGCTGCGGGTCGTGGCCACGAGCGGTGGAGCGTCGAGGGCCATCGCCTCCGAGGAAGGTTTCTCCTTCCACGGCGCGACGTTCACGCCCGACTCCTCTGCCGTGATCGCGATCCGATTCCGTGAGTCCACTCCGGACTCCCCACACCGGCGCGACCTGGTGCGCATCGAACTGACCGGCGACTCGGTCACGCCGCTGGCGCCCGGCTTCCAGGAGGAACCGGACCACCCGGTGGTGAGCCCGGACGGTTTGGCGGTCTTCTTCACCGCGAGCCACCTCGGCCACCAGCCGCTGTGGCGGCTGGACCTGGGCACCGGCGAGATCACCAAGCTGACGATCTCCGGTTACTACAGCGATCTGGTCGTGAGCCCGGACAGCAAGACGCTGTACGCACTGCGCAACTCGGTTGACCACCCACCGCAGCCCGTGCGGTTCGCCGCCACCGGAGCCGATCAGGACCCGGAACGGCTGCGCGCGCCCGGTGCCATCCCCTCCGTGCCCGGCACCCTCACCGAGATCTCCACGGTCGTCGCCGACGGCAGGACCGTCCGTTCGTGGCTGGTGCTGCCGGAAGGCGCCTCCGCCGACTCCCCCGTCCCGCTGGTCCTGTGGGTCCACGGCGGACCGGTCATGAGCTGGAACGGCTGGACCTGGCGCTGGAACCCGTGGCTGATGGCCGCGCGCGGCTACGCCATCCTGCTGCCCGACCCCGCCCTGTCGACCGGCTACGGGCCCGACTTCATCAAGGCCGGCTGGGGCCGCTGGGGCGCTGAGCCCTACACCGACCTCATGGCCATCACGGACGTCGCGGTCGAGCGGGCCGACATCGACGCGTCCCGGACCGCCGCGATGGGCGGATCCTTCGGTGGCTACATGGCCAACTGGATCGCCACCCAGACCGACCGGTTCCGCGCGATCGTCACCCACGCGTCCTTGTGGCACCTCGACGCCTTCTCCGGCGCCACCGACAGCTCCTACTTCTGGATGCGGGAGATGGGCGATCCCCTCACCCAGCCGGAGCGGATCCTGGCGAACTCCCCGCACCTGCGGGTAGCTGACATCAAGACGCCGATGCTGGTCATCCACGGGGACAAGGACTACCGGGTTCCCATCGGTGAGGGGCATCGCCTGTACTTCGACCTCGTCCGCCACGGGGTCAATGCGAAATACCTCTACTACCCAACCGAAAACCACTGGATCCTCACCCCCGGGAACTCTCGGATCTGGTACGAGACGGTGTGGGCGTTCCTGGCCGAGCACGTCCTTGATCAGGACTGGGAGCGGCCCGAACTGCTCTGAGTGCCTGCGAGCAGCTCAAGGGCGCTGTCCAGGTACTTGACGGACAGCGCCCGAATCTCCGACGGCGGGAACGCGGCACTGACGGCGGCTCGGACGAGCTTGCTGAGCGCGTGGCCGGGACAGGCTTCCTCGGCCGCGTCGAGCGCGATGGACGCGATCCCGCCGTCGCCGCGTTGGTAGGCGTAGAACGCGAGCAGGCACGCGGGCTCCGCTCGTTCCGGTGCCGGGCAGGCTCTGGTGAGTTCGAGCCACAGACGTTCGGCCAGCCTCGACCTCTGCTGCGCCGCGAACCCCATGCTCGCGTCGCGCACCTCGGGCATCGCCAGCGCCCTCGCCAGAGCGACGATCTCCTTGTCCGGCAACGATCCCTTGCGGTGCTCCACAGCGTCGATCGCGTCACTGACCCGACGCAGTTCGGTGCTCGGGTCGGCGTCGGACGAGCTCGTCGTGAGTTCGTCTAGCAACGTGGACCTGCGTTCCAGAGCCTCAGGTGGATCCAGCGTGAGGATCGCGGCCATGGCGGCGCGCGACTCGAACGTCACGTTGCCCTCGTGTGCCGACGCGGCGGCGACAGCGGACAACTGGGGATCCGGCAACGTCCCGTGACAGTCGACGTCGAGATAGCACAGCCATTGCGCGTCCTTTTGGCACGACGGCAGCCACACGGCTTCGATGACGTCGATTCCCACGCCGCCCAACTGGTGGTTGAGGGCGGTCACCAGTGGCTCGTGCGGCAGTTCCTCGGGCATGTGCTCGGACGGAGCGCATACGACGACGAGGATCACTTCTGACGCGCCGTGTTCTTGCAACGGCCCTTCCAGCTGGGCCGCGAGCAGGCCCCTATGTCGTGGGCGTGGAAGGTCGACGCGCATGGTCATGCTGACCAGATGGTCCTTCAGCACCAGCACGACCAGCGAGTCGGCCGGGTGGAACCCCATCAGGTGCGGGATCGCGGCGTAGAGATCGCCTGCGTCACGGACTCGGATCGGCTTCGAGAGGGTTGAGGGCATGGGCCCACTGTGGAGGGTGGGACCGGGTGGTGAGCCGGGCCGGCCCGGAGGGTGTGGACAACTCAGCGGCTGTGGACAGGTTGAGATCTTGGAGTGCTCGCGAGCGAGGGTGTGTCGGGGGTGGGTGCTAGGTTGCCGCGCTTCGGTCTCGGGAGACCGAAGCGCGGCAACACGTCAGAACGACTGGAACACGGAGCGCCAGCCGCCGACGACCGGCAGCTCCACCGACGTCCGGGTGAGGTCGACCGACAGGCCGGCACCCGGCTGCGGGCGCAGCGTGTAGTCGTAGTCGCTGGAGATCACGACGAACTCGATCCGGTGACCGGCCTGCAGGACGTAGTCGTCCGGCACGATCGGCACCTCGACGTCGTAGAACTTGCCGGGCTTGATCGGCGACGTCTTGTCCGGCCGCGCCCGGTTCTGCGGGTCGGTCGAACCACGCGTGATGACGTGCGACCTCCCGTCCGGTGCACGGTCGACGAGCAGCGTCGTCACGTTCGCCGCAGGCCGGTCGAACGCGACCCGCAGGTTCGCCGTCGACCTGCCCGACAGCCGCACCGGCTTCTTCGCCGGCTCCGAGGTGTAGGAGAGGCGGTTCGGGGAGGTCGCCAGGTCGATCAGCGACTCAGCCGTCTTCGTCGCGTCGTCGGTCAGCTTCTCGACACCGCGGCCGGGCAGGATTCCGAGGCCGCCCTTGGTGGATCCGCCCGCGGACAGCCGCAGCCGCACGTCGGACGTGCCGGGAGCCGGCCAGTCCTTCTCGTCGACCCACGTCTTGTCCTCGCGCTGCAGCGTCGCCTTGGGTTCCTTGTCGACGCCGTTGCGGTGACCCCAGAGGTACTGGGTGAACCAGCGGTTGAGCGTGCGCCGCCACTCGACCGAACGCAGCGTGTCGGCGTCCGTGTGCCCGGACTGGTGCAGCCAGATCTTGTGCGGCGCACCGACCTTCTTCAACGCCGAGTACCACTGCTCGACGTGCGTCATCTTGACGTTCCAGTCGTTGAGCCCGTGCACTGCCAGCACGGCCGCACGGACCTTGTGGACGTCGTTCATGTAGTTGCGCTTGTCCCAGAACCGGCTGTAGTCACCTGTGACGCGGTCCTGGTCCTTCGCGATCTCGGCGATGATCGGCTTGCAGATTTCCCTGTCGGCGCGCGTGTAGACGTACTCGGCGAGCACGTCCGCGTCCTCGCCCTGGAACGTGCCGGGTGCGACGACGGCGCCGTCCGCGCGGTAGTAGTCGTACCAGCTGGAGATCGCGGCGATCGGCACGATGGCTTCGAGGCCGCGCACACCGGTCGAGGCGACGGCGTTGGGCAGCGTTCCGTTGTAGGAGACGCCCATCATTCCGGTCTTGCCGGTCGACCAGGTCGCCTTGATGGCTTCGCCCGTGGCGGTGCGTGCGGTCGCACGGCCGTTGAGCCAGTCGACGACGACGCGCGCGCCGATCGTTTCGTTGACGTCACCCGTCGTCGGGCAGCCCGTCGACTTGCCGGTGCCGAGCGATTCGGCGTAGACGACGGCGTAGCCACGTGCGATGAAGTAGGCCTCGTAGCGACCCGACGTGATCGGGTTCGGGCCGAGGGCGGCGGTGATGCGTTCGTCGGCGGAGGACTTCAGCAAACGGCCGTTGCGCTTGTCCGGCACGTACAACTCGACGTCGACGTTGTGATTGGCAACGTCGTTACCGCCGGAGAAGTACGGGCTGACCATGTAGACGACGGGGACCTTGAGACCGCGTTCGGTGGCGCGCGGTCGGACGACCTCGGTGTAGACCTCGTCGTCCTTGCCGTCGCGGTCGCTGTCGACCGGCGCCCGGACCCAGAGGCTCTCCTTCACCACGTCCTTCGGATCGAAGACGGGTTGCGCCTCGCCGTCCTTGAACACCGGCCCTTCGGCGGCTTGGGCCGTCGTGGGCAGGAATGGCAGAACCAGCACCGCTGTCAGCAGTGCAACTCTTCGTGCGCCCCTCACGAGGCACCCCCAATGCGGAAGCCAGAGACAGGGATCGCCCTGCACCCTCTCCTTTGACTGCAAGACATGTCACCCGTCGAACGGCCCTTGACCTGAGAGCATGGGCCGTGCACATTTCCGACTTCGTCCACGCGTTGCCGAAGGCCGAACTGCACGTCCACCTCGTGGGCGCGGCTTCCGTCGACACCGTTCTCGCGCTCGCACGCCACCACCCAGGCGGCCGAGTGCCGACCGACGAGGCCGCTTTGCGGAAGTTCTACGAGTTCAGGGACTTCCGCCACTTCATCAACGTCTACGGCATCGTCAACGACCTGGTCACCACCGGCGAGGACGTCCGCACGCTCATCGTCGGATACGCCCGTGACGCCGCACGGACCAATGTCCGATATGCAGAGCTGACGATCAGCGCGACCAGCCACCTGCGGGCGGGCATCGCGCCGGACGAACTCGTCGAGGCGTTGAACGCAGGCCGCGACGAGGCGCTCGCCGTGCACGGCGTGACGTTGCAGTGGATCTTCGACGTTCCCGGTACCTGGGACCGCGACTGGGGCATGACGAGTGCGCGGTTCGCGACGGAACACCGGCCCGAAGGGCTGGTCGGGTTCGGGCTGGGCGGATTCGAGTCGGACTCGCCGAGAACGAAGTTCCGCGAGGCGTTCGCGATGGCGCGAGACGCCGGGCTGCACATGGTGCCGCACGCCGGTGAGACGACGCCGCCCAGCGAGATCTGGGCCGCGCTGCACGATCTGCGTGCCGAACGGATCGGGCACGGCGTCAGCGCGGTGCAGGATCCGGACCTGGTGCGGCATCTTGCCGACGAGGGCGTCGTGGTGGAGGTGTGCCCGACGTCGAACATCCGCACGGGTGCGGTGATGTCGCTGGACCAGCATCCGTTGCCGCTGCTCGTGGAGGCCGGCGTGCCGGTGACGATCAGCACCGACGACCCCGGCATGTTCCACACCGATCTCGACCGCGAGTACCTGCTGTGCCACGAGCGGTTCGGGTTCGGCCGCGACGAACTCGCCGGCCTCGCGCGGGCGGCAGTGCGGGCGTCGTACGCGCCTGCCGATCTGAAGGACCAACTTCTGAAGGAGATCGACGTCCTGTGAGCGGTGCGAGTGTGGTGACGACGACGGTCGACTCCGCCGAGGCTGCGGAGTCGCTGGCGAGAGGCATCGTCGAGGCACGGCTTGGCGCGTGCGTGCAGATCGTGCCGATCCGCAGCGTCTACCGGTGGGACGGTGAGGTGCGCGTCGACGCGGAATGGCAGTGCGTCGTGAAGACGTCTGCCATTCGCGTCGACGAACTCGTCGAGCACATCAAGGCGAATCACACCTATGACGTGCCAGAGGTCGTCATCACCCCCGTGATCGGGGGCAACGACGACTACCTCGCGTGGGTCTCAGAGGAGACCTCTTAGGTGACGTGGCAACGGCTCGGTGTGCAGGACGCCGAGCCGTTGCGTCGCCCTCGTCAACGCCACGTACAGCTCGCTGGGCGCCATGCGTTGCGGTTCGACGACGAGAACGACGTCGAACTCCAGCCCCTTCGCCGCTCGCGGTGGCATCCAGCCTTCGCCGATGACTGCGATCGTGCGTTCGTTGCATGCATCGGCGTGTGCGTCGAGTTCGTCGCGCACAGCCACCGATATATCAGTCACGTGACGAGCCCATGGACGTACTCCGGCCTCGCGCACCGACACCGGTGCCGACGCGTCGGGGTCGACGAGCTTCAGGACCGGGGTGGCGACGGCCATGATCTCGCCGGGGGTGCGGTAGTTGACCTCCAGCCTGCGGTAGGTGAACCGGTCGAACACCGATCCCCAGCTCCGGACGCCGCCCGCCGCCTGGCGCTGGGCCAGGTCGCCGACCACGGTCATGGACCTGTTCGGGCATCGGCGCAGGAGCACACGCCAGTCCATTGCGGACAGTTCCTGCGCCTCGTCCACGACGACGTGGCCATAGGTCCACGTGCGGTCTCCGGCGGCTCGTTCGGCGAGAGTGCGCTGGTCGTGGACCTCGTGCCGGGCGGCCAGCACTTCGGCGTTGACGAAGTCCGTGACGATGTACTCCTCGGAGTCCGCGCGCTCGTCGATCGACAGGACGTCCATGACGCCGCGCGCGTAGTCGAGCTGTTCCTCCTCTTCTCGCCGCGCCGCTCGTTCCGCGGCTCCGTCGGACCCGAGCAGATCGGCGAGCTCGTCCAGCAACGGCACGTCGGACACCGTCCAGGCTTCGGCATCAGGCCGGTGCAGCTCCGGTGCACCGATCCGGAAACAGCGGCCCTCGTACAAGTCGGCGAGCAACTGTTCCGGTGTGAGCAGCGGCCACAGCCTGTCCACGGCGTCGCGCACTGCGTGGCTGTGCCGGAGTTCGTGGCGGACGTCCTCCTCGATCTCCGGCCAGTCGACACCGATCAGCCGCATCGCCGGCGCGACGAGTTCCTCGGCAAGCGCGAGGAAGAAGTACTTGCGCGCGGCGTTGTGCGGCAGCCCGTAGTAGCGCGTCTTCTCCCGCGCGACGGCGGCGACGTGCGCGTCCAGCGGGACGACCACGTCCTCCAGCTCGATCTCGACGGGCTCGTCGGGAAGTTCCTGCCGGTCGGCGACCGCGACGGCCAGGAGATCCAGAACTGATATGTCGCCTTTCAGCCGTTGCAACTCCGGGGTGTCCTCGATGTCGGTCGCGATGCCGGGATACAGCTCGCCGGGTGTCGCGAACACGACGTCGGTCTCCCCGAGCGACGGCAGGACGTCGCCGACGTAGCGGAGGAAGCCGGTGTTCGGGCCGACGATCAGCACTCCGTGGCGGGACAGGCGTTCACGACGCGTATACAGCAGGTATGCCACGCGATGCAGGGCCACGGCGGTCTTGCCCGTGCCGGGACCACCTTCGATCACCAGCACGCCGGGGCCCGAGTAGCGGATGATCTCGTCCTGCTCGGCCTGGATGGTCGCGACGATGTCGCGCATCGTCTCGGTCCGCGGTGCGTTGAGGGCGTCGAGCAATGCCGTCGTGTCGGTCAGCAGTTCGTCGTCGTGGAAGTCGCACAGCTCCCGATCACGAACACGGAAGTGCCGCCGCAGTACGACACCCTCCGGGTTCGCGGCGGTCGCCGTGTAGAACGGACGCGCCGCAGGGGCGCGCCAGTCCAGCAGCAGCGGTTCAAAGTCGTCGTCGAACAGCCCGACCCGTCCGATGTAGGTGAAGTCGCCCTTCTCCGAGTCGATGCGCCCGAAGCACAGTCCCGCCTCCGCCGCGCGGTACTTCCCCACTTGCCTGGTCAGCACCTCGACGGCGGCCTCGCGGTCCAGTCGTGGCGTGGTGATGTCCCGCAGCGCGGCCGCAAGATCGGCGGCCGCTTTGTTCCGTTCTTTGTCGAGCCTTTCATACAGAGAGGTGATTCGTGCCTGTTCGCTCGCCAACACCTTGCCCCCTGTGATACAATCTTGCTATCTTCTCGGAAAATTCATTCCGAAAGCCCAAAGCCATTCTTTGTATCACACTTCAGTCGTGCGCGGCACCCTTTGCGAGAGCCCGCGATGAAGCCGATCAGCCTGGTCAGCAGGCCCGGCGGGTGGCCACAGGCCCTGCATCCACCCGCCAGTAGCGGGACCGACGAACCTTCGGCAATTCGTCGTCGACCGCACTTGGAAATGTAGGATTCAGCGAAGCGGCCACCACTGCGGAAGAGGCCTGAATGGATGTGGTGAAGGCATGAAGCTGGTTATCCTGGGCGGAGGCGGCTTCCGTGTGCCACTCGTCTATCGCGCGTTGCTGGCCGATCGCTCCCCCGGTCGCGTGACCGAGGTCGTGCTGCACGATCTCGACGCAGCCCGGCTCTCCGCGATCGGAGGCGTTCTCGCCGAGCTCGCGACTGATGTATCGGATGCGCCGGCGGTGACGGCGTCGACCGACCTCGACGAGGCGTTGCGCGGGGCGGACTTCGTGTTCTCCGCGATCCGCGTCGGCGGGCTCGAAGGACGTGCGGCCGACGAGAGCGTCGCGGCGGGCTGCGGTGTGCTCGGCCAGGAGACAGTCGGCGCGGGCGGCGTCGCCTACGGTCTGCGCACCGTGCCCGTCGCGCTCGACATCGCACGCCGCATAGCAATGCACGCGCCGGACGCATGGGTCATCAACTTCACGAATCCCGCCGGCATGGTCACCGAGGCGATGGCGGCGCACCTCGGCAGTCGAGTCATCGGCATCTGCGACTCCCCCGTCGGGCTCGGCAAGCGTGTCGCGCGGGCGGTCGGTGCCGATCTCGCAGACGTGTGGCTCGACTACGCCGGCCTCAACCACCTCGGCTGGCTGCGCGGCGTCCACGTACGCGGACGGGATGTGCTGCCGGATCTGCTCGCGGACACGGAGCGGCTCGAGTCGTTCGAGGAGGGCAAGCTGTTCGGCTCGGAGTGGTTGCGGACGTTGGGAGCCATTCCGAACGAGTACCTGCACTACTACTACTTCACGCGTGAGGCAGTGGAGTCCGGCGCGTCGCGCGGGGCGTTCCTGCTGGAACAGCAGAAGCAGTTCTACACAGCTCCTTCGTGGGACAGCTGGGAGCGGACCCGTCTCGAACGCGAGCAGACCTACATGGCCGAGACCCGCGACGACGAACGCGACAGCGACGACCTCGACGGCGGAGGCTACGAGCGGGTCGCCCTCGACCTGATGCACGCCATCGCGTCCGACGACCGAGCCACCTTGATCCTCAACGTGCCCAACAAGACGACGTTGGCGTGCCTTGACGCAGACGCCATCATCGAGGTGCCGAGCCTTGTCGACGCGAACGGCGCGCGGCCTGCCTCGGTCAGCCAGGTGCCGGACGAGGGCGTCGGGCTCGTCACCGCGCTCAAGGTCGTCGAACGCGCCACCATCAAGGCCGCCATCAGCGGTGAGCGCGCACACGCGGTGAAAGCGTTGGCGCTACATCCGCTCGTTGACTCCGTGAGCATCGCCCGCAAGATCGTCGACGCGCATCCGCTCCTGTCCGGAGCCTTCCGCTCTACGTCCTGAGATCGTGGACTCGTGACGGACCGATCGCTGACGCTGGACGACGAGTTTCAGGCGGCGATCGACGTTGACGACCTCAGAGCGTTCAAGGAGTGACGAGGGTCTGATGCCGAGTGGTGGTGTTCTTAACTACGCTCGTCTGCAAATGGACACCACCACCTCTCGCCGCGTGCCGCTCGTCATGGGCATCGCCGTGCTCGTGCTGCTGCTGGACCAGGCCACGAAGTTCTGGGCCGAGAGCGCGCTGACCGGCCGCGCGCCCATTCCCGTGCTCGGGGAGTTCCTGCAGCTCCGGCTCCTCTACAACCCCGGTGCCGCGTTCTCTATCGGCGCGGGGTCGACGTGGATCTTCACCATCGTCGCGGCCGTCGCCGTCGTGATGCTCGCGCGGTACGGCATGCAGCCGCAGACGAGGCTGCGGGCGGCCGCGCTCGCGTTGATGCTGGGCGGCGCGACGACGCACCTGCTCGACCGGCTGTTCCGGCCGCCGGGCTTCGCGCGCGGGCACGTCGTCGACTTCCTCGACTACAACGGCTGGTTCGTCGGCAACGTCGCGGACATCGCGCTGGTCTGTGGTGCGATCTTGCTCGTGCTGCTGAGCTTCACCCCGACGAAGCAACCTGCCGAGTGAGCGTGTCGGCGCGGCGGGTCGTCTCGGGCAGCCGGTAGCGCGGGGCCAGACGCAACACCTCGGCGCACGCCCGGTCCAAGTCGATCTTGTGGCCGACCGACACGAAGACGGGCTTCACGCCGTCTTGCGTGCGCAGGGCCCTGCCGACGACCTCGTCGCCGTTGTCGCCGTCCATGACGAGGTCGCTCATCGACCCGCGGGCGTGGCCGGGCTGCTCGAAGGTGCCCATCGGATTCTTCGCGACACCGATGCTCGGGATGCCCGTGTGCACACCGAGATGGCACGCCAGGCCGAACCGGCGCGGGTGCGCGAGGCCCTGACCGTCCGCGACCAACAGGTCGGGCGCGACGGTCACCTGATCGAGGGTCCGCAGCAGGACCGGCATCTCGCGGAACGCGAAGAGCCCGGCGATGTACGGAAAGTCCGTCGTGTCCTCGACGACCACCTCGTCGAGGACGGCCAGCGTCTTTGCATCGAACACCACGCAAACGCCCGCAACCGAGTCATTGCTACGGTAGCCAACGTCCAGGCCTGCCACGGTGTTTATGCGCAGGTCAGGGGCGCTGGTGGCGATCACCTGGGTGCGCAGGCGTTCTTGCATTGCGACAGCGTCGTCAACCGTTCTGGGCCACTCCACGGACGCCAGTGTGCCGTGACTCGTTGTAGTGGGCGGCGAGGAGGTCGTCGCCGAAGTCACCTGAATGGCGACGCCAGACCGTGTGGACGTGGTTGGCCTCGTTGGCCGTGTTGTCGTATTCGATGAGCAGGTCCGGGCCTTGGACGCGGTAGTAGTGGCCTTCGCCTCGGCGCAGCGAGCCTTCCCACGAGAAGTGCAGGCGCTCCGGGTCGAGCTGGGCGAACTCCTCGTCGGCCAGTTCGTAGGAGAGCCGGTCGAGGTAGAAGCGGACGATGTCGACGAGCAGCTCCGCGGCGGGTTTGCCGAGCTGGGCCGGCGTCACGCCGATCGGTTCGGACGGGCTGATGCGTGGCGAGTTCCCACTGCGGATGTCGTCCGGAGCGGTGTCCGAGACGACGGCCAGGCGGCGGGCGGTCGGGCCCATGCGGTCCAGGAGTTCGCGGGCGAGCTCCTCTTCCAGTCGCAGTGGCTGGCCCACGACGCGGCCGCGGTAGGTGACGCGGGCCGGGTTGGCGCCCAGGAAGAACGGTGTCGCCGACACGCGGCCGTCGGCGATGACGACGTTCACCGACAGGTGGTGTCCTTCGACGCGCCAGCCCCAAGGGTCGTCACCGCCGGGCGTGCCGAAGAGGACCGTCCAGAAGTCGCCGTTGTGCCGATCGCGGTGCCCGCCTTCGCGGTGGTCGAGCACATCCTCCAACGCCATCACCGCTGCGGCCTGCGCATAGGCGTGCGGGCTGAGCACGGTCGCGAGCATGCCGTGCACGGCCTTGCGCTGGTCGCGCCGAAGTTCACCTAGCGCGAGGCCTGGGCGTGTACCGGGTGTATACGCCCAGCGATGCCTCAGGTCGTCGTCAGTGACCGCCCGAATCGCATGTTCGCGCTGGTCAGCGGCTAGCAAACTAATATACTGGTGCGTGGCGTCGGCGACGTCGTGCAGCATGATTCGAACTTATAGGCCTTGAGGTCGCGGAGCAGCAGGTAGCGGGTACTGGCCACGCGGCCGAGGTATGCCGCCGGGAGCCGCGCCGATATTACCGCTCCGATGCTCGACACCTCGAGTGATAGGTGTTAGAAAACTTACGTAATGAAGTTGCCACATGATGACGACGCCGTCTGGCGCGCCCTCGCGAATCCCCTGAGGCGCGCGATTCTCGACGTTCTGCGCACGGGGCCGCGCACCACGGGCGAACTGATCGAGGCGCTGGAGACCAGCCGGCACGTCGTCATGCAGCACCTCGGTGTGCTCCGCGAGGCCGATCTGGTGCTTGTGGAGCCGCGGGGCCGGAAGCGGGTCAACCACCTGAATCCCGTGCCCATCCAGCAGATCCACCAGCGGTGGGTCTCGCACTACGAGGAGAACTGGGCAGCGGCGCTGGTCGGCTTGAAGCTCACGGTCGAGAGCGCCGAACAGGAGAGTGCTGACAGGTAGCCCTGGATGCTGCCCTCGGCGAGGAACGGCTGGCCGCCCGCGAAGACCAGGTCGCCGGTGAACAGGACGCGCTCGGCCGGGAGCCACACGACGGTGTCGCCGCGGGTGTGCGCTGGGCCGGGGTGGTGCAGTTCGACCACGCGCGTGCCCAGGTGCAGCGTCAGAGAGGTGCTGTAGGTGAGCGACGGCGGGCGGACCTTGATGTGGCCGTAGTCCGGGCCCGTCAGGACCTGCGCGGCGAGCAGGCCGGCGGCGAGCACCTCTTCGCGGCATACCTCGTGGCCGACGATCACGGTCGAGGGCGGCATGAGCCAGTTGCCGAAGGTGTGGTCGCCGTGGTGGTGGGTGTTGATCACGTAGCTGGGCGCGGCTGAGGACGCCGACGCCACCAAGGCGAGCAACGCGCGGTTGCGTGCCTCGGTGGACGTGGTGTCCACGAGCAGCAGCGTGTCGTCCGAGCCGACGACGACGCCGGTGTTGTTGATCATCCAGGACCCGTCGGGCTGGATGTAGGCGTGGACCCCTGGTGCGACCTCCACCAGTTCTGGGAGGAGTTCGGGCCGGTCAGGAGAAGGTTTCACCCGATCCAGCGTACTGAGGCGTTCCGGGGCCGGAACGCCGGTCAGCCTTGGACGATGTAGGCCTGCAACTGGTCCTGCGACTGCTCGAGCTGCCCGATCCGGCTCTTCACCACGTCGCCGATGCTGACGATCCCGACCAGTTGCCCGTCGGACAGCACGGGCACGTGGCGGAAGCGCCGCTCGGTCATCACGACCGTGAGGCTGTCCACCGTGTCCGACGGCGAACAGGTGAAGACGTCGGCGGTCATGATCGCCGACACGGGAGAAGACAGCAGGTCCGCGCCGGCCTCGTGCAGCCGGCGCACCACGTCGCGCTCCGACACGATCCCCGCCACGCCGGACGAACCGACGACGACGATCGCGCCGATGTTGTGTTCGGCGAGCGCTCTGAGCAGTTCGGACACCGGGACGTCCGGGGCGATTGTCGCGACCGCCGATCCCTTGGTCCGCAAAACGTCAGCGATCCTCACCTGGCGCCTCCGATCCTGTCGGTCCGGTAGCAACTCAGGCTAGATCGGATCCGGACAGAACGGGAGATCAAGCCCACGAAGGGAGCAGAGGACGTAGCCGTTCGGCCACGTCCTCTGCTGGTGTCGCGCCTGGTTCGGCGTCGGCTACGCGGATCCTCCGCGGCGACGGGTCGCGAACTGGCGCGGATGGACCATCGGCACACGCTGCTGCGGCAGCTGGAAGTGCGTGTTCTGGTCCTGCTTGCCCCGCTTCTGCGCACGTCGCGCAGCGCGGTTGCCCGGCTCGGGCTGGGGTTGGGTGGTGTCAGGCATGCGAAAGCCTCCTCGCGGAGAGGGCGTGCAAAGGGCACGGCGAAACGACGGCCGTGAGAGATGGACCCGCGCATGGGTCACCGGAGACGAGCGCGACGACGAGGTCGCGAGGGCAGCGTCGAGAGCGCTGCGGGGGCTTCATCAGATGAAGAGCATGTCCGCAACGCTAGCGATGCCGCCGCCTCGTGCCAACCGAATTAGATCGTGTTCTAACCCCGGACCCGAGCGGCGGCCGCGCCGGCGCCGAGCATCACGAGGATGACGGTGACCATCGCCCACTTGCGGGACTTGGTCATCGGGGTCGTCTCCGGGTCGAGCGCGAGTTCCTTGCGGGGCTCGGGTTTCTGACGCGCGGCACGCACCGGCACCGGTTGCCGCGGCGGAACGGGAGGCGGTGTGGCCGTGGTGGCCGGAGGTGGCGGCACGACCGGCGCGGGCACTGGAGCGGGAGCCGGGATCGGCGCGGGAGGAGCGGGCGGCGTCGGGGGCGGCGGCACCTCGGGGCGGGGTGCCGGCGGTTCGACGCGCGGCGGCATCGGGTTCGGCAGGCAGCCCGCCGCGTCGATCATGCCCATCTGCGGGCCGGTCGAGAGTTCCACGGCCGTGGTGCCCGTGAGGCGGTAGACGCGGCTGCGGCCCCTGTAACCGTTGTTGACGGCGTAGACGGTGCCGGCCGAGTCGATCAGCACGGCACCGTACGTGGACTTGCCGGGCAGTTCGGCGATCTCCGCCCTGGTCAGCACCCGCCCGGTCACCGGGTCGAACGACACGACCTCAGCCGGCCCCCGGCCCGCGGCCGACACCCCGGTCAGCTTGCCGCTCGCCGGGTCGGCGGTGAAGTCGTCGAGCGTCAGGGCGGGCCAGTCCAGCACCACGGTGCGCACGATCTTGAGGTACGACGGGCTGTCCGGGTCGATGTCGATGGCGTGCAGCAGGGCGTGGTCGCGCACGTAGAACGTGGTGCCGACGACCGCGCCCGCCGACACGTCGTCAGTGCGGAACCAGTGCGCGTCAACGGGTCCGAGGTCGTTGACCACGCCCTTGGTGTCGATCAGCACGACGTGCGACGGGTTCTTCCACCAGTGATGCCCCTTGGACGTGAGTCCCACCAGACGACCCAGGGCCGGCGAGTACCCCAGTGCATTCACCGCGTAGTCCAGGCGGGCCACTTCCGTCACCCCACCGGATGACACGTCCACTTTCGTGAATGTCGAAAAGTCTCCACGATGGGATGAACGTACTTGATAAGCGTCACAGTTCTGCGGTGCGGCCTGAGCAACGGCGCTGGTGAACGGCGCGGAAAGCACCAATAGCGACGAGACAGCGCTCAACGCGAGCGAATCCCGCCGCCACCGGTATGGAGTAGCCCAATACGACAACCGGGTATTTGTGCTGTTGCCGCGCATTCCCACCTGACCATTACTCGCCAACCAGACCGTGCTGTACCGGCCACAGTAGACCGTGGTCTAATCCCACACCAGAAAGGAGCCGAATTGAGCATTTACCTCAGCGGCACGCTTTGGGTTCTCGGTGCCGCCGCCATCTCCGCCGTTCTCGTCGTCATCACCCGCCGGTTCGGCTCGGCCGAAGTGGGCGAGAAGAACCTCGGCGCGGGCGGGTCGGTGTTCAGCATCGTCGCCGGCCTGCACGCGGTGCTCGCCGCGTTCATCCTGATCTCCCTGTTCGACTCGGCCAACGGCGCCGAGGAACAGGTGCAGAAGGAGGCCAACGCGCTGGTCGCCGTCAACTGGTCGTCGGACTCGCTGCCGGAACCCGCGAAGTCGAAGGTCGATCAGCTGATCCGCGACTACGTGTCGACCGTCGTCGACGACGAGTGGCCCCGCATGCGCGACGGCGAGGAGGTCGGCAACCAGGGCTGGACCACGTTGAACCAGCTCAAGGACACGATCTCGACGGCGGCGCCGGACGGCGGCTGGCAGGAGGACCGCAAGGCCGAGGCGGCGAACCAGCTGTGGGAGGTCTACCAGGCCAGGCAGGAACGGCTGGACGCGGCGGACAACGGGGTCAACCCGGTCGTGTGGCTCGCGCTGCTGATCGGCACTGGGCTCTCGCTGATGTTCCCGTACCTGTTCGGCGGGCCGACCCTGACCTCACAGCTGCTGATCACGATCACGCTGAGCTCGACGCTGGTCCTGCTGCTGTTCGCGATCCACCAGCTGCAGAACCCGTTCAGCGGTGGCGTGCTCATCCCGCCGGACGCGTTCAGTTCCGCGCTGGACCGGCTGAGCTAGCGCGGATCGGTCGTTCCGTCCGCTTCCTCGATCTCGACGGACAGCACCTCGCCGTCGATGAACTTCGGCAATACGTCCGTGTGAGTGAAGTAGCGATTCGCGAATGCGCCGACCGCCCTGGTGGACGCGGCGTCGACGCCACCGCCGATGACGCCGCCCAGCAGCGGAACGCCCTTCGCCGCGACGGTGCCGAGTTTCTTTGTACCGTATTTTGTGATGAGTGCCGACGCGGCCTTCTTGGTGAACTGCTTGATGCCGACTTTCTTGAACAGCTCGGTTCCGGCATTGCCGAGAAGGCACAGCAGGATGGCCATCTGCACCTCGTCGCTGTCCACGTCGTGGCCGCGCACCGACGCGATGGACGCGATGAGGTGCGTCTGGATGACGTAGGTGGCGGCGACGTTGGACGGAAGCGAGATCGGCAGCGTGATCAGGCCGCCGAGGTTCGTGATGAAGCCCTGCGCGCCCGCCAGCGCCACGTGCGTGCGGATGAGGTGCTTGATCGCGTCGGTCTCGTCGCCCTTCTTGACGAGCGCGTCGGACGCCGCCTCGCGGGCGCCCTTGAACGGCCCGAAGCCGTCAACGCCCGCGCGCAGCAGGTAGTCGGCGATGCCCTGCTGGGCCTTGTTCAGCTCACCCTTGGACTCAGCCACGAACCCGACATTACGCGTCCGGCCGACGCTCTGAGACCTCAACCGGCGACTCCAGCGTGGTCACCGCGCCCGTGCTGCCGTCCACGGTGATCCGCTCGCCGGTCCTGATCCGCGTCACGGCCTCGCGCACGCCCACGACCGCCGGAATGCCGTACTCCCGCGCCACGACCGCGCCGTGGGAGTTCGCGCCTCCCATCTCCATCACGAGGCCGCCGGCCGTCAGGAACAACGGCGTCCACCCCGGGTCCGTCGACGGCGCCACGAGGATCTCGCCAGGTTCGAGGTGCGCCCCGACCGGGTCCATGACGACGCGCGCGATACCGGTGATCGTGCCCGCCGACGCCGGTGTGCCGACGAGATCACCCTCCACGGAGACGCCGTGGTGCTCGGCTTCCGGTTCCGTGCCGTCCGACAGCAGCACGCGCGGGATGTGCCTGCGTCGCATCTCGCGGTCGTAGACCTCGCGGCGCCCGGCCACGATCGGACGCAGATCGCCTTGCGGGGAGCGCATTTCCTCGAAGTTCAGGAAGAACACGTCGTCCGTGACATCCAGCCGGCCGGCAGCGACGAGTTCGGCACCGATGCCGGTGATGCGCTTCCGAAGCGTCCCGAACAACGTGATGACCAGGTACTTCGGGTACTCCCGCAGACCGGCGAGCAACCTGGTGCGGCGCAACGCGAAGCGCACGAACCAGCCCCGGCCTCGGGCACGGCGGGCAAGCGTGTCGATCATCGCCTCGGCCTCGGCGGCACCGCGTGCGAAGACCGCGTCGGGGTGGACCTGGTCGCCTTCCAGGCGCAGGAAGTTCTTGATGACGCCGATGACGTGCGCCGGGTCGTCGGACCACCGCGGCAGGCCCAGGTCGATCTCGGCGACGGCGCGGTGGCCCCACCGCGCGAGGAAGCGGTCGAGGGCGGCCGGACGTTCACCGTTCTGGAACTGCCGCAGCGCGAGGGGATCGCGCCGGATCTCCTGCGCGAGGTCCCACATCGCCATGTCCATCTCGGTGGTGATGTTGTTCGGCAGGCCGCGCAGCACGGTCTGCAACTCCCCCGGCCTGGTCTTCACGACCTTGCCGACCAGGCCGAGCAGCGCGAACCCGACCAGGGCGGTGGGTGCGAGGCGGGGCAGCACCGGCACGACGCACTGCTGCAGCGCCTGCTCGATCGAGAGGGTCGCGGACTTCTCCAGGATCTGGCGTTCCAGCAGCAAGGCGTCACGCACGGCCTTCTCGGGGTTCGCCAGCGCCTTCACCACCGTCACGGGCACGCGGAAGCGGCGGGCGAGCCTGAGAACGCGCTTCAACGCGGGTGTCGGCGAGGAGTCCCTGATCGCGAACCTCGGGTCGTCGAACAGGCCGCGCAGCACCTCGGAGGAGCGCGCCTCCATCACGCCGAGCAGTCGCGCGACGAACTCGCGGCCCACCGCGCTCTGCAACACCTTGGTGACGTCGAAGAAGATGCGCTCGCCGTTCTCCACATAGGACTTGCTCTGCGGGTCGCCGATCACGATCTCGAAGGCGGACTTGGAGATCTCCCGGAACGTCGCGCGCCCCATCGGCGTGACCGGTCGTTCGAGTCCCTGCGCGAGGCTGAAGCAGAAGTAGACGTGCGCGTTGCCGTCCGGGTTGTCCGGCACCGGAAACAGCGTCGTGATCGGCCGCGCCTGGGTGAGGTGCGGTTCGCCGTCGTCGTCGATCCCCACTCGATGTCCTGGGGCGAGCCGTAGTGCCGCTGCACCTTGCGGCCGAGGACGGCGAGCCCGTGGATCTGCCCGTCGGTGAGGCACTGGTCGGCGCTTTCGCCGACCTCGACGTGCTCGGTACCGCCACCGGGTAGTGAGCGGATGACGATCCTCTTGTCCCCCAGCCGTTTCTCGACGATCTCGTTGCCGTTGACGACGAAGTGATCGGGGTTGACGGCACCGGAGACCACGGCCTCACCGAGACCGGGGCTCGCGTCGATGACGATCTGGTCGCGCGTGCCGGTGACCGGGTTCGCCGTGAACATCACGCCGGACACCGCGGACTGCACCATCCGTTGCACGACGACGGCCAGGTAGGTCGTGGTGTGATCGATGCCGTTGGCGTTGCGGTAGCTGACCGCGCGGTCCGTCCACAGCGACGCCCAGCACCGGCGCACGGCGTCGACCACCTCATCCTCGCCGACGACGTTGAGGAACGTGTCCTGCTGGCCCGCGAAGCTCGCGAACGGCAGGTCCTCGGCCGTGGCGCTGGACCGCACCGCGACGGGGAACCCGGGGCCGCCACCGTCGCCGAGTTCGTGGTACTCGGCGACGATCGCGTCCCGGATCTCCTGCGGCACCGCGGTTTCCAGCAACGTCCTGCGGGCGTTCTCCGCAGTGGTGGCCGCCAGCTCGTCGGCGCGCGCGACGGCGCGGTAGGCGTCGGTGGTGACGCAGAAACCCCGCGGCACCGGCAGGCCGGCCCTGGCGAGCTCACCGAGGTTCGCGGCCTTGCCGCCCACCTCGGCGAGCATCGTGCCGTCGATGGACTTGAAGCCGATGGTGAACGTCATGGTCACCCCTCCAGGTTCCGCCTGGAGAGGAGGCTACGAGCATTCCACCAAGAACTCAACACGCGATGAATAAATCACGCGCTCAGGATTGAACCTCCTGATCAGAGCGCTCCACCCAGTCCGGAAGGGGCTCGCGCTCCCGTCGCCACTCCTCCGGCGGGCTCGCGACGATGCCACCGACGATCGCGGCCGTCGTGTCGACGTCACCACCCGCCCTGACGCACGCCGTGATGGCGGCGCGGTAGTCGTCGAGGTGGTGGGCGGCGACCCAGAGCGTGAACGGCACGGTGTCCTGCGCCGTCACCCGCGAGCCGTTGCCCAGGACGTACGCGGCCTCTTCGGCGTCGCCGATCTTGCGCGCCTTGTCGATCCCCTTGCGCACGAACGAGTCTTCGAGGTGGTCGAGCACGGTCCCGAGCAGATCAGGCGGAGGTGTGCCCGTCAGCCGCGCTTTCGCCGCGACGGCCGCCGCGAGGCCGCCCATGACGCCCTCGGGATGCTGGTGCGTCACCTCGCTGGCTCGGATCGCTTGCGTCGTAACGGTTCGAGGGTCGTCGGCGAAGTAGGCGCCCAGGGGTGCGATCCGCATCGCCGCCCCGTTGCCGCACGAGCCTTGACCGTCGAACGCGCTGGAGGCCGCCTCTTTCCACGGCGTGCCCTGGCGAATCTTGCGCAGGATGGTGAAAGCCCCTGCGCCGTAACCGCGATAGGGCTCGCACCGATCGGCGAACGTCGCCGCGAGCCGGGTTCGATCGACGTCGCCGTGGTCACGGAGCTCGGCGACGAGGTTGCAGGCCATTTCGGTGTCGTCGGTCCACTCCCACGGACCCCGTGGCGGCTTGCCGGCCACGAGGTCGGGCAACGAGCGGCCGACCATGAAGAACTGAGCGCCCAGAGCGTCGCCGACGGAGAGCCCGTCGAGCGAGGCGTATGCGAGGTCAAGGCGCGCACGAGTGTGCAGAACTATGCGCATCACCTGCGATTTTACCGGTTCGACCTACCCTCGGCACATGGGTTTGGATTGATCGAGGAGTTCAGCGGGACAGCCCGGCAGGTGTGAAGACGAAGCTGTCGCGGAAGCCGCCGTCACCACGCCGCGTGGCCATCAGCCGCATCTCCGGCATGAAGTGGAAGAACACCAGCGCCCCCGAACGGTCCGGGTAGCCGAGCGTCTTCGAGTACTTGGGATTAGTGCCGCCCAGCCACAACGGCGGCTCCCCGTACTCGGCGATCACGTCGTCGAGCAGGCAGTCCCGCTCCCCCAGCACGCCGGGGATCCGGCTGTCGGCATCGAGGGACAGCCAGCCCTGCCGGTGCGCGAGGTCCGCGTACACCGACGCCATGACGTCCTCGCTGCGGTGCCCGAGCGCCTCGTGCACCGCGCCGCTGACCATCGCCGCGTTCGCCGCGCCGCGCTTGACCAACGACTCGAGCTCGGTCTGCCACCGGTCCGTGCGGTCGTCGGCGAACGCCAGCGCGTCGAGCAGGGTGAGGATCACCGCCTCACCGCCGTACATGCCGGGACGCCGGACAGCCGCATTGAGCTGACCGAGCAGGTACCGGCGTAAGTCGTCGAACGAAGGCATCTCTCCCCCTTAATGCGAGATGTTCTATCAGTTGCGGGTAGGCGAAACGGAATCGCCTTCATGACCGACAGGGGAGGCAGCAACAACTGGGGAAGGATCACATGAGCATCAGCAACCAGCAGATCGTCGCGTACTGGGTCGAGCACGAGGTCGAGCTCGTCATCGACTGGAGCACGGCCCACGAACGGTGCTGGCGCTGCGGTTACAGGTCCTCACTGGAGCAACACCTCGTCGTGCCTGCGTCAATGGGCGGCAGTCGCACCACGGACAACCTCGTGCTGTTGTGCGGGCGGTGCGTCGGCGAGTCGCCGAGCCACCAGGACCCGCGGTACCTGTGGCGGTGGCTGCGCGCGACGTCCGCCTCGTCCTACGACACGTACTGGACGTTGCGCGGCTGGGAGGAGTTCGAGGTCATCTTCGGCCGCAAGCCGCTGGAGTGCTTCGAGGAAGCGGCGGTCAACCACCGGTCGCTGAACGCCGAGTGCCGGGCGCTGGCCGCGGCCGAGTTCGCGAAGACCGTCGTGCGCTTCGGGGAGGGCCGGCTCAACCCGTCGACGATCGCGTGCGTGATCGCGGAGATCGAGAAGAAGCTGGCGGACCGCCACGGCATCAAGTTGCCGTGACGGTCCGCCGTACAGATCAACTAGAGGATCAGCTGCAGCCGGAGGTGCTGCCGCAGCCCTCGCACAGGTAGCACGAGCCGGCCGGACGCATCTTCGTGCCACAGGTCATGCACAGCGGCGCGTCCGCGGCCTTGCCCAGGTGCAGCTCCAGCAGCTCGGTCGAGCTGCCCACCTGCTTCGGCGTCTCGACGGCGGCCTCGACCTGCTTCGGAGCGGCCTCCACCGATCCGCGCAGACCCTCGAGGTCCACATCGGACGACGGCGCGCCGTACTCGCCGGCCACCTGCGCCGAACGCTCGTCGGCGGTGAAGATGCCGAGCTGCGCGCGCTTGTCGTAGGACAGGTAGTCCAGCGCCAGGCGGCGGAACAGGTAGTCCAGCACGGACGTCGCGATGCGCACGTCCGGGTCGTCGGTCATGCCCGCCGGCTCGAAGCGCAGGTTCTGGAACTTCGAGACGTAGAACTCCAGCGGGATGCCGTACTGCAGGCCCACCGAGATGGACATGGAGAACGCGTCCATCACGCCGGCGAGCGTGGAGCCCTGCTTGCCCAGCTTGACGAAGATCTCGCCCAGGCCGTTGTCCGGGTAGGAGCCGGCGTGCAGGTAGCCCTCGGCGCCACCGACCGTGAACGACACGGTCTGCGACGGGCGCTTCTTCGGCAGGCGCTTGCGGACCGGGCGGTACTCGACGACCGTCTCGGTCTTGGCCTCGGCGCCGTTGTTCGCGCCCTTGCCGGCGGACAGCGGCTGGCCGACCTTGCAGTTGTCGCGGTAGATCGCGAGCGCCTTCAGGCCGAGCTTCCAGCCCTGGTAGTAGATCTCCTCGACCTCCTCGACGGTCGCCGTCTCCGGCATGTTGACCGTCTTGGAGATCGCGCCGGACAGGAACGGCTGCGTGGCCGCCATCATCCGCACGTGGCCCATGGGCGCGATGGAACGCTCGCCCATGGCGCAGTCGAAGACCTCGTAGTGCTCGCGGCGCAGGCCCGGCGCGTCGACGACGTGGCCGTGCTCGGCGATGAACTCGACGATCGCCTCGATCTGCTCGTCCTGGTAGCCCAGCGACTTCAGCGCGCGCGGCACCGTCTGGTTCACGATCTGCATCGAGCCGCCGCCGACGAGCTTCTTGAACTTGACCAGGGCCAGGTCCGGCTCGATACCGGTGGTGTCGCAGTCCATCATCAGGCCGATGGTGCCGGTGGGGGCCAGCACGGACGCCTGGGCGTTGCGCCAGCCGTTCTTCGCGCCGATCTCCAGCGCCTGCTGCCACGCCTCGGTCGCGACCTTGTGCACCGACGAGTCGTTCGCGTGGTAGGTGCGGATCAGGTCGTTGGCGGCGGCGTGCTTGCGCATGACGCGCTGGTGCGCCGTGGCGTTGCGCTTGTAGCCGTCGTACGCGCCGACCATGCCCGCGAGCTCGGCGGAACGGCGGTACGAGACACCGGTCATCAGCGAGGTGATGGTCGCGGCGAGCGCGCGGCCGCCCTCGGAGTCGTACGCGTGGCCGGTCGCCATCAGCAGTGCGCCGAGGTTGGCGTAGCCGATGCCGAGCTGGCGGAACCTGCGGGTGGTGTCCGCGATCGGCTCGGTCGGGAAGTCCGCGAAGCAGATCGAGATGTCCATCGCGGTGATGATCAGCTCGACGGCCTTGGCGAACGTGACGGCGTCGAAGCGGCCGTCGTCACCGAGGAACTTCATCAGGTTCAGCGACGCGAGGTTGCAGCTCGAGTTGTCGAGGTGCATGTACTCCGAGCACGGGTTGGACGCGGTGATGCGGCCCGACTCGGGGCAGGTGTGCCAGTCGTTGATCGTGTCGTCGTACTGGATGCCGGGGTCGGCACAGGCCCACGCCGCCTGGGCGAGCTTGCCGAACAGCGACTTGGCGTCGACGCGCTCGATGACCTCACCGGTCTGACGCGCGCGCAGGCCGAAGTCGCCGCCGCTCTCGTAGGCGTGCATGAACTCGTCCGACACGCGGATCGAGTTGTTCGCGTTCTGGTACTGCACCGACACGATGTCCGCGCCGCCCAGGTCCATGTCGAACCCGGCATCGCGGAGCGCGCGGATCTTGTTCTCTTCCTTCGCCTTGGTCTCGATGAACTCCTCGACGTCCGGGTGGTCGACGTCGAGAACGACCATCTTGGCCGCGCGGCGGGTGGCGCCACCGGACTTGATGGTGCCCGCGGACGCGTCGGCGCCACGCATGAACGACACCGGGCCCGAGGCGGTGCCGCCGGAGGACAGCAGCTCCTTCGACGAACGGATGCGCGAGAGGTTCAGGCCGGCACCGGAGCCGCCCTTGAAGATCAGGCCCTCCTCGCGGTACCAGTTGAGGATCGACTCCATCGTGTCGTCGACCGCGAGGATGAAGCACGCGCTGACCTGCTGCGGCGAGGTCGTGCCGACGTTGAACCACACCGGCGAGTTGAAGCTGAACACCTGGTGCAGAAGCATGTAGGTGAGCTCGTGCTCGAAGATCTCGGCGTCCTGCTCACCCGTGAAGTAGCCGTGCTCCTTGCCGGCGCCCACGTAGGTCTTCACGACGCGGTCGATCAGCTGCCGCAGCGACTGCTCGCGCTTCTCGCTGCCGACGGCACCGCGGAAGTACTTGCTGGTGACGATGTTCGTGGCGTTCACCGACCAGAACTCGGGGAACTCGACACCGCGCTGCTCGAAGTTCACCGAGCCGTCGCGCCAGTTCGTCATGACGACGTCGCGGCGCTCCCACGTGACCTCGTCATAGGGGTGGCGGCCTTCGGTGGTGTAGACGCGCTGGAACTTCAGCGCGGCAGGCTTCGCAGCCGCCCGTGCGGCTGTCTTCTTGGCTGAGCCGCCGACGGTCTCGGTCACGGTGGATCTCCCTCGTACTGGTGCTTAGAAAAGATGGTGGCTGCGCGCGCTCGGGCACACGCGGATCACTGCTCGGCCGGAGTGTCCTCGGCGCGGGCAGTGCGAAGATCAAGGATTTCCTTCTCGAAGTCCTCTACCGAGGAGAAGGAGCGATACACGCTCGCGAAGCGCAGATAAGCGACCTCGTCGAGCTCACGCAGGGGGCCGAGAATGGCGAGACCCACCTCGTGACTGGCGATTTCCGCGCATCCGGTCGACCGGATCGACTCTTCCACCCGCTGGGCGAGTTGCTGGAACGCGTCCTCGTCGACCGGGCGGCCCTGACACGCCCTGCGCACGCCGACGACCACCTTGTCGCGGCTGAACGGCTCCGTCACCCCGGAGCGCTTGACCACGGCGAGAACCGCTTCTTCGACCGTGGTGAACCTGCGGCTGCAGCTGTTGCAGGAGCGGCGACGACGGATCACCTGTCCCTCGTCGACTTCACGGGAGTCGACCACCCGCGAGTCCGAATGACGGCAGAACGGACACCGCACGGCACTTCCCCCCTTCTCAGCGCAGCACCCATCGCAGCAGCCTCACTGGTCGGGTTACCCACAACCTGTGGACTACTTACGACGGTGTAACCACTAGATGTAGGGGTAGAACCTAGATCGCTGCGGACGGCAACGCAACTCGACACACCACTCGAACGGGGGAACGTTGCGCCGATCAGCGCCGATTACGCAAAAAAGCCCGCCGGTGACGGAGCGTTCACGTCACGGCGGGCACCGAAACACAAGATGTGGGGGCAGGCCTACGGGGTGACCCCCGCCTGCTGTAGGTAGAGCACGCCGAGCGCGACCACTGTCAGTGCGCTCAAGACGCCGACGGCGATGAGTTCGAACAACGACTCGCGCTTCGGCCGGACCTCGCACGAGCTCGACTCGCGCGACGAGGGCACGGCGAGCGGACGCGGCTTGGTCGCCGGCCTGCGCGGCATGACCCGAGGACCCGAACGGAGTGGACGTCCCGCTGCTACGTCCGCGTCTTCGACTACCCGCATCCGCTTCTCGACGAGCACCGCCATCACGACCTCCATCGCAGGTCAACCACCATGATCGAACAGGGGTTCGATCGAACGTCCGTGCGAATTTCTACCAGACCCACCGTCCTGACGCCACAACACGCGCCCAAATACCTCGAACAGGTGTTTGATCTGTGCAGCAAACACGACTACCGTCGACCGCGAAGATCGACGGAGGCCGGAATCCCATTCGAACTGGGGGCGGCGAGGAGGACAGCGACCGTGGCAGGCAAGACGATCGAGCCGGACCCAGCTCTTGTGGGCGCAGAGGTGAGTGAGATCGCGGGAAACGCCGGCCTGACTTTGCGCCAGCGCAAGGTGCTCGACGTGATTCGCGATTGGGTCGACCGATTCGGTTACCCGCCGAGCGTGCGTGAAATCGGTGAGGCCGTGGGCCTGACGTCGACCTCGTCGGTCGCGTACCAGCTGCGCGCGCTGGAGCGGAAGGGCTTCCTGCGCCGCGACCCGAACCGCCCGCGCGCGGTCGGGATGCTGCCCAACGAGATCGACGCGGGCCTCGACCCGATGTCCAAGCCGACGCCCGCGTACGTGCCGATGCTCGGCCGGATCGCGGCCGGTGGCCCGATCCTGGCCGAGGAGTCGATCGAGGACGTGTTCCCGCTGCCGCGCGAGATCGTCGGCGAGGGCGAGCTGTTCCTGCTGCGCGTCGTCGGTGACTCGATGATCGACGCCGCGATCACCGACGGCGACTGGGTCGTGATCCGCAAGCAGCCGACCGCCGACCAGGGCGAGATCGTCGCCGCCATGATCGACGGCGAGGCGACCGTGAAGACGTTCAAGCGCAAGGACGGCCACGTGTGGCTGATGCCGCACAACCCGGCCTACCAGCCGATCAACGGCGACGAGGCCACCATCCTCGGCAAGGTCGTGACGGTGCTCAGGCGTCTTCCGTAACTTCCCCGCGGGCCCGCTTCTTCTTCTCGAAGAAGTCGAGCCACTTGTCCCTGGTGGCCTCCATGTCCACCACGACGAACGCGAAGAACTGGCCCATGTCCTTGAGGCGGGCTCCGACCGGGGTGCCGAGACCGAAGATCTCGGCACCGTCCAGTCCTGTCTGCGCCCAGACCGAGTTGCGCTGGGCGCTCGACAGCCATGCCCGGTACCAGAGGTCGTCGCCCAGGAAGTAGCGCATGCGCTTGCCGTCGCGCTCCGCGTGCAACAGGTCCAGCTCCTGCAGGTAGGCGGTCGACCGCGAGACCGTTCCCGGGCTCACCGACAGCCGCAGCACGAGTTCCGTCGCGGACAGGCTGCCCCGGTCGGTCATGAAGATCTCCGCGAGGATCCGCGCCGCCGTGCGCGTCAGCCCGGTCTGCCGGAAGACCGCGACCAGCCTCAGGTGGAACTCCTGCACCTGCGCCGGACTCCGGTCGAACGAGTACGCCTCCTCGTCGACGTCGAGGTCGTCGACAGCGGGCATCCGGCGCATGGCCCGTTCGCTCGCCGCACGGTGCGCGGCGCCCGGCCGGTAGTTGTTGTGGCCGCCGTTGCGGACCACTTCACGCTGGATCGTCGAGGCCGGCCTTTGCAACCGCCTTCCGATTTCGGAGTACCCCAGCCCGTCCCAGAGGAACTGGGCGATGAGCTGCCGTTCTTCTTCGTTCAGCCGTTTACCAGGCACGACACCATGGTGCCTTGCGCTTCAGGCCATTGCAATGAGTCTTTTGACTTCGTCCGCAAACGTTTTTAGCTTGCAGGGAGGGGAAAGAGACTCGTTGCAAGGGGGAGGCAATGCCACTGAGTCCGATGACGTACCCGGACGGGCACGTCGGCTGGCGGGCGCACGATCACGCGACTGTGCGCGCGGTGCTCGCGGACGGCCGGTTCAGCATCCGGCCGGATCTGATGCACAACCCGTTCGGGCCGGGGAGCCCTGGGGACGCGCCGCCGTCGCCGCCCGGTGCGTTCACCGATCACGACCCGCCCGACCACACCCGCTACCGGAGCAGGCTGACCGGTCAGTTCACGGTGCGGCGGATGCGGCTGCTCGGCGAGCGGCTCGAGGTGATCACGGCTGAGCACCTCGACGTGCTGGCCGCTCAGGGGTCGCCCGCTGACCTGGTCGAGCACTTCGCGGTGCCCGTGCCGGGACTGATGATCTGCGAGCTGCTCGGGGTTCCGTACGAGCGGCGGACGGAGTTCCAGCAGGACGCGATGCTGCTGACCGGGGCCGGCGGCGCGGAGGCCGGCGAGGCCGAGGCGATGTTCGCGGCGTTCGGGAGGCTGCAGGAGTTCATGCTGGAGATGGTCGCGGCCAAGCGGGCCGAGCCGACGGACGACGTGCTGAGCGACCTCGTCAACTCGGAGGCGGGCGAGTCACCGCTCACCGACGACGAGATGGCGGCGATGGGCATGGCGTTGCTCGGGGGCGGGCTCGACACGACGACGAACATGTTGTCGCTCGGCACGCTGGAACTGCTGCGCGAGCCGGCGCGGGTGGACGCGATGCTCGCCGATCCCGGTGCGGCCGTCGAGGAGTTGCTCCGATACATCAGTTGGACGCCCGCTACTGCGCGTACCGCGTTGGAGGACGTCGAGATCGACGGCGTCATCGTGCGCGCGGGCGACACCGTGTTCGTCGAGCTGGGGTCGGCCAACCGGGATCCGGCGCGCTATGCCGATCCGGACGTTCTCGACCTGGCTCGCGGAGCGATCGGGCATCTCGCGTTCGGGCACGGCATCCACCAGTGCATCGGGCAGCACCTCGCGCGGATCGAGCTGAAGATCGCCTTTCCGCGGCTCTTCACCCGGTTCCCGAAGCTGCGGCTGGCCGTTCCCGAGGACGAGTTGCCGCATCGGCCGAGTGTGGTGATCGGCGGCCTGGAACGGATGCCCGTCGCCTGGGACTGACCCGTCAGGCGCGGCGGCGCAGACGCAGGCCGATGACCAGGGCGGCGATCAGCACGAGGCCGCCCAGGGTCAGCGCCAGCGGCCAGTTCTGCCAGGACGACGACGCCGGCGGGGACGTCTCGGCCTGGTCGGCGGCGGGCGGCGGTGTCGTGGTCGTCGGCGGGGGTGGCTGGGCCAGGGCCGCGGCGCCCGCGACGGCGCGGATCGGGGTGCCGGCGCCCTCGGAGGCGGAGAGCAGGGTGCCGTCCGCGTCGAAGGCGATGGCCTCGCCCTGGGGTTCGTTCGGCAACGGGACGCGGACCGGGTCACCCGACAGTGCCTTCACGACGTCGCCGTCGGGGACCGGGAACAGGTAGGCGTCGGTGTAGGTGCGCAGGGCGATGACGGAGCCGTCGGCCGTCGAGGCGGCTCCGGTCACCAGGCGCGAGTCGAGGGTGCCCTCCAGCGGGCCTCCGGGAGTGTCCGTCGACGTCAGTGACACGCGTGTGACCTGCTCCAATGGCACCGATGTATCAGTTCGGAGCGGTGCCGTCGGGCGATATACCAGTGCGGAACCGAGGGGTTCCTTCGTGATGATGTACGGCGTACCGGACTTGTCGATGAACAACGCCTCGGCGTCGTGCTTGCCGTCCGGATAGGTGACGCGGAACCGCTCCACGGCGCCCGAAGGCGAGACCTTGTGCAGGGCGACCGTGGAGCGGGACTTGTTGTTGTCGCCGGTGTCGGACGCCCAGAGGGTGCCGTCCGGCGTCATCGCCAGGTCTTCGACGTCGTACGGGTCGACGGGCGCCGTGATCGTGCGCGTCACCACGCAGTCACGGCCCATGACCTGGATGCGCAGCGTGCCGTTGTCGCTGTCGCTGACGGCGAAGAACTGTTTTCCGTCGGACGTGAGCCCGGAGAGCTCCTGCATTGCTACCGGGCACACGTCCACCGGTGGAGGCGGGAGGATCAAGCAGGCGTCCCGTTCGTCGCGAACTCCTCGAGCACGTCGGCCAGGTCCGGGCGCACGCGGGCGTTGAGCAGCGTGCCCGACTCCGTGTGCTTCTCGGACAGCACCTCGCCGTCGCGGTGCACGCGGGCGACGACCTCGCCACGCGCGTACGGCACGAGAGCCTCGACCACGACCTCGGGGTGTGGCATCAGCTCGGCGATGCGGACCCGCAGCTCCTCGATGCCTAGGCCCGAGTGCGCCGACACGAACGACGCGTCCGGGAACAGGTGCCGCAACCGGGCCATGCCCAGGTCGCCCACGGCGTCGATCTTGTTCACGACGAGCAGCTCACGCGGCATCGGCGTGTCGGTCTTGTCGTTGATCTCGGAGAGAACCTCGCGCACGGCCTTGACCTGCTTCTCCGGCATGCCGTCGGAGCCGTCGACGACGTGCACGAGCAGATCGGACTGGCCGACCTCCTCCAACGTCGAGCGGAACGCCTCGACTAGCTGGTGCGGCAGGTGCCGGACGAAGCCGACCGTGTCCGTCAGCGTGTACGGCAGGCCTTCGGGCGTCAGCGCGCGGCGCGTCGTCGGGTCGAGGGTGGCGAACAGCGCGTCCTCCACCAGGACACCGGCGCCCGTCAGCGCGTTGAGCAGCGACGACTTGCCCGCGTTCGTGTAGCCCGCGATCGCGACGCTCGGGATCTCGTTCGCCGTGCGGCGACCCCGCTTGGTCTCGCGGATGACGCCGATCGCGGCGATCTCGCGGCGCAGCTTCGAGATGCGCGCGCGGATCCGGCGACGGTCGGTCTCGATCTTGGTCTCACCGGGACCACGCAGACCCACACCGCCGTTGCCGCCACCGGCACGACCACCGGCCTGCCTCGACAACGTCTCACCCCAGCCGCGCAGGCGCGGCATCAGGTACTGCAGCTGGGCCAGCTCGACCTGCGCCTTGCCCTCCTTGGACCGCGCGTGCTGCGCGAAGATGTCCAGGATGAGCGCGGTGCGGTCGATGACCTTGACCTTGAGCTTCTCCTCCAGCTGACGCAGCTGGCCGGGAGAGAGCTCACCGTCGCAGATCACCGTGTCCGCGCCGGTCGCCTGCACCACGTCACGCAGCTCGGACACCTTGCCGGAGCCGATGTACGTCGCCGCGTCGGGCTTGTCGCGCCGCTGCACGACGCCTTCGAGAACCTCGGAACCCGCGGTTTCAGCGAGGCGGGCGAGTTCGGCCATCGACGCGTCGGAGTCCGCGGCGGTGCCCTCGGTCCACACCCCGACGAGCACGACCCGCTCCAGCCGGAGCTGCCGGTACTCGACCTCGGTGATGTCCTCGAGCTCGGTGGACAGGCCCGCGACACGGCGCAGCGCGGCGCGCTCGACGCGTTCGTAGTCACCCGTCGAGAAGTCTTCCTCTTCCCAGGTGGCGTCGAACTCCGGGTCGAACTCTGTGCTCTGGATGTTTTCCGTCATTTGCCCTTCATCGTCCCACGGACAGTTAGTCCCCCGGATACACCGCGAGGTAGATCGCCACACGGGGAACATCCGGCTTGACCGGTTGCGCGGCCAGCTCATCCATCAACGACGCGAGCCGCTGCTTTAGTTCCTCGGGGTCGACGGTGACGACCAGACGGCTCTGATCCACGTCACTGAGCCCGATGTCGGCAACCTCGCCGAGGAAAGCGTGCAGCATCGCCTCGCCGACGGCGACCACATTTTCGCTGTTGTCGAGCTGCCACGACAGCCCTGTCGACCGATAGGGGATCTCCTTCGCTCCCCGATTGCCCGCGCGGGCCGGCATCGCCTCCAGGAATCCCGCGGCGACGAGCTTGCGCACGTGGTGCAGCGTCGTGGCGGGGTCCTTGCCCAGCCGCTGCGCCAGCTCCTTGTTGGTGAGCGGGCGGTCGAACGTCATGCGGATCATCCGCAGCCGCAGGTCAGAGCTCAGCGCGGCGGCTTCCTCGCTCGTCGCGGGACGTCGTTTCCGGGAGAGTGGCACGAGCCCAGTCTAAGTGATTGACAGTTTCCAATCACTCAGCGCAGACTCCTCGGCATGGCGCTTTGGGGGCATCACGACTTCCGCCGGTTGTGGATCGGCGACACCATCAGCCAGTTCGGCGCGAGCGTCGGCATCACGGTCATACCGCTGCTCGCGGCCGGTGTGCTGAACGCGACACCGTTCGAGATGGGCCTGCTCGCCGCGGCGAGCACGGTGGCGTTCCTGCTGATCGGGCTGCCCGCGGGCGTCTGGGTCGACCGGATGCGCCGCAAGCCGCTGATGATCGCGATGGACGTCGTCCGCGCCGCGCTGATGCTGAGCGTGCCCCTCGCGTGGTGGCTGGGAGTCCTCGACCTGCCGCAGCTGATCGTCGTGAGCCTCGCGATCGGCGTGTGCACGGTCTTCTTCGACGTCGCCTACCAGTCGTACCTGCCGTCACTGGTGGGACGCGACCAACTCGTCGAAGGCAACTCGAAACTGCAGGCCAGCATGTCCGTGGCCGAGGTGTCGGGACCGGCGATCGGCGGCTACGTGGCGCAGTTCCTCGGTGCGGCCAACGGCGTGCTCGCGACCGGCCTCGGCTACCTGAGCTCGGCGTTCTTCCTGTTCCGGATCAGGATCGTGGAGTCCGTGCCGGAACGCCACCCCGACCCGCACCTGCGCCGCGAGGTCATGGAGGGGCTGCGGTTCGTCTTCGGCAACGCCACCCTGCGCAAGATCGTGGCCTGCACCGGCACGTCGAACTTCTTCCACGGCATCCAGAACGCCGTCAGCGTGCTGTTCCTGCTGCGGGTCGCCGGGCTGAACGAGGGCACGGCGGGCCTGGTCTTCAGCGCGAGCGGGGTCGGCGGCGTGCTCGGCGCGATGGTCGCGCACCGGCTCGGCCTGCTGATCGGCCAGGCCAGGCTGATCTGGCTCGTACCGATGCTGACCTGGCCGTTCGTGTTGCTGATGCCGTTCACCGAGCCGGGCTGGGGCATCGTGTTCGCCATGGCGGGGCTCGCGATCAGCGCGTTCGGCGTCGTCGTCTACAACGTCGGCCAGGTGAGCTACCGGCAGGCGATCTGCCCCGACCACCTGCTGGGCCGGATGAACGCCTCGATCCGCTGGGTGGTCTGGGGCGCGACGCCGCTCGGCGCGCTGCTGGGCGGCGGGCTCGGTTCGTGGATCGGGATCGTGCCGACGCTGTGGGTCTCGCTCATCGGCTCGGTGGCCGGCATGGGGTGGGTGCTGTTCTCGCCGTTGCGGTCTATGCGGGACCTGCCGACCCCGTCTAGCGTCGAGGCCCATGGCTGACACCACGGTGCTGCGGGACGGTCTCCACTTCGGCGAGGGACCGCGACGCGGCCCCGACGGACGCCTCTTCTACTCCGACTTCTACGCGGGAGAAGTGCACGCCCTCGACCTGACGACCGGCGAGGACGAGGTCGTCGTCGCCTTCGACGGCCAGCCTTCAGGCCTCGGCTGGCTGCCCGACGGACGCCTGCTCGTCGTGTCGATGCTCGACCGGACGGTCCGTCGCCTCGAAGGCGACGACCTCGTCCTGCACGCCGACCTGTCGGACATCGCCACCTTCCACGCGAACGACATGCTCGTCGACGCGGAGGGCCGCGCGTACGTCGGCAACTTCGGCTTCGACCTGCACGGCCTGATCGACGACGTCGGCATCCCGCGACTGCTCGAACCGGACTTCGACCCGCAGGGCGCCGCGCTCGCGCTCGTCCAGCCCGACGGCTCCGTCAGCGTCGTCGCCGAGGACCTCAAGTTCCCGAACGGCATGGCGCTGCTGCCCGACCCGACGGGCCAGTCCGAGAGCGGCAACATCCTCGTCGTCGCCGAGACCGTTGCATTCAAACTCACTTCGTTTTCGGTCGACCGCAACGGATCGTTGCAAAACCGCAGGTTGTGGGCCGATGTGAAGGAGTTCGGGATCGCGCCGGACGGGATCGCGGGCGACGGGGACGGCGTGTGGGTGGCGCCGGCGTTGCAGCCGGCGGCGTTCCGGGTGACCGAGGGCGGCAAGATCACGCATCGGGTCGAGACGACGCAGACGGTGTTCGCCGTCGCGGTCGTCGACGACCACCTCGTGTGCCTGACGGCACCGGACTCGAACCCGAGCGTGGTCAGGCCGGAGAGGCTCGGGAAGATCGAGATCTACAAGTTGAACTGATATATCGGATATCAGTTCACGCGAGGGCGTCCCACCAGGACTTGTCGAGTTCGCCGCGGGCGACGAGCACGGCAGGTCCGGTGAGCGTCGACGTCGTCGGCTCGATGGTCACGAAGACCTGGCCGCCGAGGACGTCGACGGTCGCCGAGCCGGTGGTCCTGCCCTGGCCCGCGAGCCAGGAGGCGACGCACGCGACGGTGCCGGTGCCGCACGAGCGGGTCTCGCCGACGCCGCGCTCGTAGACGCGCATCCGCAGCGCGCCACCGCGAGCCGACTCGGGATCGAGCACGTTGATGAGCTCGACGTTCACGCCGTGCGGGAACATCACCGGGTCGAAGCCGGGCGGCACGGTCAGGTCGAAGCTGTCGACCGGGACGTCGGTGACGCACGCCAGGTGCGGGTTGCCGACGTCGACCGCGAAGCCGCCGATGCCGGCACCGCCGACCGCGGCGATGGACGTGCCGGTGACCCGTGCGGGGCCCATGTCGTTCGTGACGGAGCCGTCCGGGTGCGTGGTGACCGTCTTGTTCCCCGCGCGGGTGGCGACGACGAACGAGCCCTGCGGCTGGTGGCCCGCGTCGACCAGGTAGCGGGCGAAGACGCGCAGGCCGTTGCCGCACATCTCGGCGATGGAGCCGTCGGCGTTGCGGTAGTCCATGAACCACTCGGCCCCGGACTCGGCGCCTGCGCGCACGACGCGCAGCACGCCGTCCGCGCCCAGGCCGCGCTGCCTGTCGCACAGCGCCTGCACGCGGGCGACGGTCAGCTCCAGCTGGTCATCGAGGTCGGGCAGGACGACGAAGTCGTTCTCCGTGCCGTGCCCCTTCACGAACTCCACGGGACAAGGTTACCGGCGGCGTCCACGAGATCCGGGCGAGCACCGTCGAGCCAGGTGATGCGCTGGTCACGCCGGAACCAGGACCGCTGCCGCCGCACGAACCGCCGGGTGGCGCGTTTGGTCTCCTCCGCGGCGAAGTCGATCGTGCAGGCTCCGTCCATTGCGGACAGCACCTGCTGGTAGCCCAGGGCGCGCGAGGCGGTCTTGCCGTCGCGCAGGCCGATCCGGACGAGGGAGCGCACCTCGGCTTCCAGGCCATCGGCGAACATCTGGTCCACCCGCAGGTCGACCCGCGCGTCCAGTTCGGACACCTCGCGGTCGACGCCGATCTGGACGGTGCCGTAGCGCGCGGGGCCGGGCTTGGGGAGGTTCGCCGAGAACGGTTGCCCCGTCAGCTCGATGACCTCCAGCGCGCGCACGATGCGGCGGCCGTTGGACGGCAGGATCGCGATCGCGGCGGCCGGGTCGAGCTCCTGCAGGCGCCGGTGCAACGCCTCGGACCCATGGGAGGCCAGTTCGGCCTCGAAACGCAGGCGCACGGCGTCGTCGGTGCCGGGGAACTTCAGGTCGTCGAGCACCGCCTGCACGTAAAGCCCCGAACCACCGACGAGGATCGGTGGGCGCCCCGACGCGAGCAGGTCCTCGATGACGGCCCGCGTCTCCCGCTGGTAGGCGGCCACGGACGCCGTCTCGGTGACGGACAGGACGTCGAACAGGTGGTGCGGCACGCCCCGGCGCTCGGAGACGGGCATCTTCGCCGTGCCGATGTCCATGCCGCGGTAGAGCTGCATGGCGTCCGCGTTGACGACCTCTCCCCCGAACCGCTCCGCGAGCGCGACGGCCAGGTCGGACTTGCCGGTCGCGGTGGGGCCGACGACGGCGATGGGCGTGATCAAGGGCGCTCCCAGACAGCGACGTGGTAGCCCACGCCGAACGGTGCGAAGAACTCGGCTCCGGAGCAGCGCCACGGTCCGGGCACGCCGGCGAGGACCTGCCACGCCGCGCGGCCCTGCGCGCCCAGCTCGCGGGCTAGTTCGAGGTCGAGGCCGAGCAGGCCGTCCACGTCGGCGGTGGCCAGCAAAGTGTGGACCAAAGAGTCGAAAGGTCCCGAACGCTCGTCGTCGGATCCGGGCGAGCGGGGACCGTGGCGGGTGGAGCCGTCACCGAGGACCAGCAAGCCGCAGTCCTCCTCCGCGAGTTGTTGTCCAAACGAGACACAGTCGGAAGCGGGCAGGTCACGGGGAACGAGTTCAACGCGTGACACCTCGACTGCGCAGCGTTCGCGCAGCCACGCGGTGACCAGCACGGGCAACGGAACGTCGGCATCCGGCGGCAGGTCACCGCCGAGTGACACGGGCAGATCGACCCCATAACCGAGGAATGTTCCCGACAACGGGGGCACGTACGTAGCACGATCACCATCACCCACCGCCACCGCGACCCACGGACCGGGCAGTTTTCCTGCTGCGGCAAGGGTTGCGGCGCGCACGGGCTCGGTTTCGAGGGCGGCTCCCACGACCAGTTCTGGCACCAGGAGGGGTGGGTGCGGCACCACCACAGCGCGGGTGATCACAACGAACGAGGCTACCTATCGTGGACTCCCAGTACCGAGTCGAGCTCTGACCTGTTTGAATGCGCGCGGGGAACTGGGGACGGGAGACCCTCCAGCGCCCGTATTGCATCGGCCCCGCCAACGGCGGGGCGCCCGTGGCAGGCACGGGCGTCAGATGGGAGGAACCGGCGATGTCGGAGCAGGACAGCACACCGGAGGCCGTGGCCCAGGCCACCCCCGTGGAGGTCGTAGCCGAGGGTGTGGTCGAGGAAACGCCGAAGGAGACCGCGCAGGCGACGCCTCCGGCCGTCCCCGTGGCGTCGGACCACCCTGACCGCTGGGGGCGCGTGGACGCCGACGGCACCGTGTACGTGAAGACCGAGGACGGCGAACGTGCTGTCGGGTCGTGGCAGGCCGGTGAGCCGGTCGAGGGCCTCGCGCACTTCGCGCGGCGCTTCGACGACCTGCGCACCGAGGTCGAGCTGCTCGTGTCGCGGCTCAAGTCCGGCGCCGGTGACCCCAAGCACGCCCTGACCAGCGCGAAGCACGTCAAGGAGCAGCTCGCCGAGGCCGCCGTCGTCGGTGACCTCAAGGCGCTGGCCGCCCGCGTCGAGTACGTGCTCCTCCAGGCCGAGGCCGGCATGGAGAAGGCGAAGGAGGCCAAGGAGGCCGCCCGAGCCCAGTCCGTGGCGCGCAAGCAGGCGCTGGTCGACGAGGCCGAGTCGATCGCGAACGAGTCGACCCAGTGGAAGGTCGCGGGCGACCGGCTGCGCCAGATCCTCGACGAGTGGAAGACCATCCGCGGCGTCGACCGCAAGACCGACGAGCAGCTGTGGCGCCGGTTCTCGAAGGCGCGCGACGCGTTCAACCGCCGTCGCGGCTCGCACTTCGCGGACCTCGACCGCCAGCGTTCGGTGGCGAAGACCTCCAAGCAGTCGCTGGTCGAAGAGGCGGAGAAGCTCGTCGACTCCGACGACTGGGGCACCACGGCCGCTCGCTACAAGGAGCTGATGGTCGAGTGGAAGGCCGCCGGGCGTGCGCCCAAGGAGGCCGACGACGCGCTGTGGCAGCGTTTCCGGGCCGCGCAGGACGCGTTCTTCCAGAAGCGCTCCGAGGCGTTCAGCGAGCGGGACGCCGAGTTCTCGGCCAACGCGAAGCTGAAGGAGGAGCTGCTCGCCGAGGCCGAGGGCATCGACCCGACGGGTGACCTCGAGGCGGCGCGCAACCAGCTCTACAAGATCCAGGAGCGCTGGGACGCGATCGGCAAGGTGCCGCGCGAGCGCATCCGTGAGCTCGAGGGCAAGCTTCGCGCCATCGAGGAACGGGTCCGCGGCGCGGTCGACGCCCAGTGGCGCCGGTCCGACCCCGAGGCCGAGGCCAGGGTCGCGCAGTTCCGCGAGCGCGTGGAGCAGTTCGAGGCGCAGGCCGCGAAGGCCCGTGCCGCGGGCGACAAGCGCCGCACCGAGCAGGCCGAGGCGCAGGCCGCCCAGTGGCGCGAGTGGCTCGCCGCCGCTGAGCAGGCCCTGGCGACCCGCTAGTTTCAGATGCACTGAGGGCCCCTCTCCCGTGCGGAGAGGGGCCCTCAGGTGTTTCTGGCGGGCAATGCGCGGCTTCTGGCCGTCAGTGCTCCGCGTCGGGAAGCTGGGGCGGGCGGGAAGCCGCGATCTTCACCCACTTGACCAGCAGGACGATCACGGCGATCACCGCGATGATCAGCCCGATGCCGGGGCCGGGACCGATCGTCTTGTTGCTCGTCGTGGTCTGCTGCGTCCAGATCGACAGCACGCCGATGATCGAGCCCGCGAACAGGCCCAGCGAGCACACCCACGCGAGTCCCCAGCGCCGCACCGCGAGCGTGATGCCGGACCCGAGCACACCGACGCCCAGCGCGAGGTACGAGAACAACCGCGGCAGGAACAGGTCCGACTCACCGAGCACGACCGCCAGCCCCGTGTGCTCCCCGACCCACGGCAGGATCAGCGACACCAGCAGGGCCAGCACGGCGATCGAGATGGTCAGCGCGCCCGTACCGGGGTCGATGCGCTTGGCCGCCTGGTGCTCGACGGCGTCGATCTCCTTGCGCAAGAAGTCCTCATCACTCACTGGGCCGCGCACCCCGAGACGGCGGGAAGGGGCTCGGGTGCCCCGAACGACGGCAGACCGAGGCCGATGCCCGCGGTCTTGGGCTTGATGCCGGCCTCGGAACGGTCACCGGCCTTGGTGCGGCGCCACGACAGCGGTTCGCCGTCCGCGACGAGGTAGTGCGGGGCCCCGTACGTCACGACCGTCTCGACGACGTCGCCGGGACGCGGAACCGTCGTTCCCGGCGCGAAGTGCACGAGACGGCCGTCGCGCGCACGTCCGCTCATGCGGTGCGTCTCGGCGTCGCGCTTGCCCTCGCCGGTGGCGACGAGAACCTCGACCGTGCGGCCGACCTGCTCGACGTTCAGCGAGTGCGTCATCTCGTTCTGCAGCGACACGAGCCGCTCGAAGCGCTCCTGCACGACGGCCTTCGGCAGCTGGTCCGGCAGATCGGCGGCCGGGGTGCCGGGGCGCTTCGAGTACTGGAACGTGAACGCCGACGAGAAACGGGCCTGGCGCACCACGTCGAGCGTGCCCTGGAAGTCCTCTTCGGTCTCGCCGGGAAAACCGACGATGATGTCCGTGGTGATCGCGGCGTCCGGCATGGCGGCACGGACCTTCTCGATGATCCCCAGGTACTTCTCCGTGCGGTACGAGCGGCGCATCGCCTTGAGCAGGCGGTCGGAACCGGACTGCAGCGGCATGTGCAGGCTGTGGCACACCGCCGGCGTCTCGGCCATGGCGGCGATGACGTCGTCGGTGAAGTCCTTGGGGTGCGGCGAGGTGAAGCGCACGCGCTCCAACCCGTCGATCTCACCGCAGGCGCGCAGCAGCTTGCCGAACGCGAGCCGGTCGCCGAACTCGACGCCGTAGGAGTTGACGTTCTGCCCCAGCAACGTCACCTCCAGCACGCCCTCGTCCACGAGCGTCTGCACCTCGGCCAGCACGTCTCCGGGACGGCGGTCCTTCTCCTTGCCGCGCAACGACGGCACGATGCAGAACGTGCAGGTGTTGTTGCAGCCCACCGAGATCGACACCCAGCCCGAGTAGGCGGAGTCACGCGCGGCGGGAAGCGACGACGGGAACGTCTCCAGCGCGTCGAGGATCTCGACCTGCGCCTCGGAGTTGTGGCGGGCGCGTTCGAGCAGCACCGGCAGCGACCCGATGTTGTGCGTGCCGAACACGACGTCCACCCACGGGGCGCGGCGGACGATCTCGCTGCGGTCCTTCTGCGCGAGGCAGCCGCCGACCGCGATCTGCATGCCGGGCTTCGCCGCCTTCTGCGGGGCGAGGTGGCCGAGCGTGCCGTACAGCTTGTTGTCGGCGTTCTCGCGGACCGCGCAGGTGTTGAAGACGACGACGTCGGCCTGCTCGGCCTCGGTGGCCCGCTCGTAGCCCGCGTCTTCGAGCAGACCGGCGAGCCGCTCGGAGTCGTGCACGTTCATCTGACACCCGAACGTGCGGATCTGGAAGCTCTTGCGAACCTGCGCGGTACTCACACGAACACGATAACTCCTGGTCAGTGGCCCGAGTTCCGCGGACCGCACAAAGGCGGGCCCATCCGCACCGTGACCAGGCAGGACCTTTGTCGGGTGCAATCGCGCACCACCCCCGTGGCACGATGCGTTGGTGCTGGGACGAGTGCATGCCGCCGTGAGCCTGCTGACCGCTGCAACGGTCCTGACGGGCTGTAGCAGCACGGTGTCGGACATCAAGATAACGATGGCCACCGGCAGCGAGAGCGGCGTTTACTACTCGCTGGGCAACGGCCTGGCGGACATCTGGAGCGGGCGGCTCGGCATCGTGCGGCCCCAGGTCGTCCGCACGGACGGGTCCAAGGACAACGTCACCCGGCTCGTCAACCGCCAGGCCCAGGTCGGCTTCTCGCAGGCGGACGCGGTCGAGGGCGTCGAGGGTGCCTCCCGGTTGCGCGCGCTGGCCCGCATGCACGACGACTACCTGCAGGTCATCGTCCGCGGTGACCTCCCGGTGACGAAGCTGCGCGAGCTGTCGGGACTGCGCGTGTCGATCGGCGCGACCGGGTCGGGCGTCGAGATCATCGCGAGCCGGCTGCTGCAGGCCGAGAACGTGACACCTCAGGCGGTGAACCTGAGCCTCAACGACTCGGCCGAGGCGATGCAGGAGGGCAGGATCGACGCGTTCTTCTGGTCGGGCGGCCTGCCCACGAGCAGGATCACCGACCTCACCAAGGGGCTCGGCGTGCGGATGCTCGACCTGAAGGACGAACTGCCGAAGTTCCGCCAGCAGTACCCGGTGTACGGGTCGGCGACGTTGCCCGCCTCCATCTACAACCTGCAGTCCGGCCCGGTCATCACCCTCGTCGTGCGCAACTTCCTGCTCGTCGACGAGTCGATGCCCGACGACGTGGCCGAGGCGCTCGTGCGGCAGCTGTTCGAGGGCCAGCCCGAGCTCGTGAAGGCCCATTCGGCGGCGCGCACGATAGAACAGCGGTCGGCGATCGAGACGTCACCGGTACCGCTGCACAACGGCGCGATGCGCTACTACCGCGACTCCAAGGTCTAGACGGCCGGCAGCGTCACCACGACCTTCAGACCGCCGTCCTCCGGGGATTCCAGGGCCACGGTGCCGTCGACGCGCTCGACCACCAGCCGCACGATCGAGAGCCCCAGGCCGGAGCCCGGCACGTTCTGGTGAGCCGGGCTGCGCCAGAACCGGTCGGTGGCCCGCTCGAGCTCGTCGGGCTGCAGGCCGGGTCCGTGGTCGGCGACGGAGAGCCGGATGACGCCGCCGGACTTGCGGGCGTCGACCACGATCAGCGTGCCCTCCGCGGTGAACTTCAGGGCGTTGTCGAGCAGTGCGTCCAGGATCGTCTCCACTCCGCGCGGCGGGACGAGGGCCATGCCGACCCGTTCGCCGTCGAGCACGAGGTGCACCTCCTTCGCCGCCGCGGCCGACGACCACGCGGACAACCGCGCCGCCACGGACTTGTCGACGTCGACCGGCACCGGGTCCACGGAACTGGACTCGGCGCGCGCCATGGAGAGCAGTTCGTCGAGGATGCGGTTGAGCCGGTCGGTCTCGCTGAGCGCCTCGACCTGGTGCACCTCCGCCTCGGCGTCGACGTGACCCTCCAGGTTGGACAGCCGGAGTTTCAGCGCCGTCAACGGGTTGCGAAGTTGATGTGACGCGTCGGCGACGAAGGCCCGTTGCGCGGCAAGCACATCGCTCACGTTCGCGGCCATCTGGTCGAACGACCGCGACAACTGCCGCAGTTCCGGCGGCCCGGACTCCGCGCCCACCGGTGGCACCGGCCGGCCCGACACCACCGCGGCGAGGAGCTTGCCCGTCGCCTCGTCCAGCGCCTGCACCGGCCGCAACGTCCAGCGCACCACCGGCAGCGCCAGCAGCACCGCGAGCGCCAGCACCAGCAGGCTTCCCGCGAGCAGCAAGGCCCACCACGCGAGCACCTCGAAGCGGGTCTTGGCCGTCGGCGAGAACGTGATCACCGCGCCGCGCACCTCGCCGTCGACCAGCACCGGTTCGGCGAGCACGACCTTGGCGTCGCTCCACGGCGCGAACAGCTCCGGTGCGACCGGCAGGCGCCCGGCCAGCGCCTTGCTGATCAGGTCCTGCACGGCCGGGTCACCGAGCGCGAGGTCGTTGCGCGAGGCCACCAGCGGCACGGTCGGTGCGTCGCGGGCCACCACGGCCACGCCGATGTCGTACAGCTCGTCGTAGCGCTCCAGCTCGGCGCGCAGCAGGTGCGGGCTGTCGTCGATCAGCGGCCGTTGCGCCAGCGACGCGAACCGGCTGGTGTCGGTGAGCCGGTCGAGGAACATCTCCTGCTGTTCCGCGGCCGCCACGTTGCGGCCCAGCGGCACGCCGAGGCCCACGAGCACCAGCACGATCAGGGCGAGCACCACGCCCAGCAGTCGGGACCTCACAGGCCGTCACCCCACCCGATCGCGACACGCCCACGGAAAATCACCCAATCGAGATCACACCTGCCCCAGCCGGTATCCGACGCCGCGCACCGTCTCCAGCAACGAGGGCCTGCCCAGCTTCGTCCTCAGCGTGGCGACGTGCACGTCCAGCGTCCGGTTCGCACCGGACCACGTGCGGCCCCACACCTCGGCGAGGATCCGCTCGCGCGTGCACACCGCGCCACCCGCGGCCATCACCAGGGCGAGCACCTGGAACTCCTTGCGGGACAGGGCGACCGACTCCCCCGCGACCGTGACCTCGTGACGTCCCAGGTCGACGCGCACGTCACCGGTCTCGAACACCTCTGTGGACACCGCGCCCACACCGACCGGATCCGCACCGCGGCGACGCCGGACGGCGTGCACGCGCGCGACGAGTTCTCCCACGTCGTAAGGCTTGACGAGGTAGTCGTCGGCCCCGGCGTGCAGGCCGAGGATCCGGTCGTCGATCTCTCCTCTCGCGGACACCACGATGATCGCGACGTCCGAAGCGGCCCTGATGGCACGGCACAGGGTGACGCCGTCCATGTCGGGCAGGCCGAGGTCGAGCAGCACCACGTCGACGCCGGCGAGGCGGTCGAGCGTGCCGCGGCCCGTCGCCTGCCGGTCCACGTGGAAACCCCGTCTGGTCAGGGCTGGGACCAAGGCCTCGGCGACCCTGTCGTCGTCCTCGACGAGCAGCACGCGCACTTTCGCTACCTCCCGGGCAACCGATGTCTGCCTGTGACAGAGTTGAGACCCTAAGTCTTGCTCAATGTCCTGGACTGGTGTGGTGGCGGACACCTAGGTTTCCGCCAACGCCGACGACCCCAAATGGAGGACTGGATGACTGCCGCCTCTGCACCGCCGATGATTCGTGTGGCGGGTGTGGACAAGTTCTTCGGCCCGTTGCACGTGCTCAAGAACGTGCAGCTGGAAGTGCCGAAGGGGCAGGTCGTGGTCGTGCTGGGGCCGTCGGGTTCCGGTAAGTCGACCCTGTGCCGGACCATCAACCGCCTCGAGCCGATCGATTCGGGCGTCATCGAGGTCGACGGGCAGCCGCTTCCCGCCGAAGGAAAAGAACTGGCCCGCCTTCGTGCCGATGTCGGCATGGTGTTCCAGTCCTTCAACCTTTTCGCGCACAAAACCATCGTCGAGAACGTCATGCTCGCTCCGGTGAAGGTGCGCAAGACGCCCGCCGCCGACGCGCGCAAGACCGCGATGGAGCTGCTGGAGCGGGTCGGGATCGCGAACCAGGCCGACAAGTTCCCCGCACAGCTCTCCGGTGGCCAGCAGCAGCGTGCGGCGATCGCCCGCGCGCTCGCGATGAAGCCCAAGGTGATGCTGTTCGACGAGCCGACCTCGGCGCTCGACCCGGAAATGGTCCAGGAGGTCCTGGACGTCATGACGGGCCTGGCCAAGGACGGGATGACCATGCTGGTCGTCACGCACGAGATGGGCTTCGCCCGCAAGGCCGCGGACCGGGTGATCTTCATGTCCGACGGCGAGGTGGTCGAGGACTCGACACCCGAAGAGTTCTTCTCGGCCCCGAAGTCCAACCGCGCGAAGGACTTCCTTGGCAAGATCCTGACTCACTAGTAGTCAGCCCACTTTCGAACGAATGGCAGGAGAAGGACGATGAGGGTTCGCACCCTTGCGGCGGTGCTGCTGACGGGCGCACTGGCCCTGACCGCGTGTGGCAAGGAGGGCAGCCCGACCGACACGGCGGCGCCCGCCGGCCTGTTCGAGGTCGCCAAGGACGTCAAGGTCGACGGCTCGCCCACGTTCGAGAAGATCAAGACCCGCGGCTCGCTGATCGTCGGCGTCAAGGAAGACCAGCCGGGTCTCGGCTACAAGGACCCGACGACCAACAAGTACAGCGGCTTCGACATCGACATCGCGCGGCTGGTCTCGGCGAAGCTCGGCTTCGACCCCGAGAAGATCCAGTTCAAGACGATCCAGTCGGCCGCTCGCGAGCAGGCGCTGATCAACGGTGACGTCGACTACTACGTCGGCACCTACACGATCAACGCGGGCCGCAAGGAGAAGGTCGCGTTCGCGGGCCCGTACTTCGTCGCCGGCCAGGACCTGCTGGTGAAGAAGGACAACACCGACATCACCGGCAAGGAGACCCTCAAGGGCAAGAAGGTGTGCTCGGTGACCGGCTCCACGCCGGCCAAGCGCATCAAGGACGAGAAGCTGACCGAGGAAGGCAACGTCCTCGAGTTCCAGGGCTACTCGCAGTGCGTCACCAAGCTCCTCAACGGTGAGGTCGACGCGGTCACCACCGACGACGCGATCCTCAAGGGCTACGCCGCCGCCGAGGAGGGCAAGCTGAAGGTCGTCGGCAAGACGTTCTCCAGCGAGCCGTACGGCATCGGCCTGCCGAAGGACGACAAGGCCCTGCGCGACAAGGTGAACGACATCCTGCAGACGTCGCTGGACGACGGCTCGTGGCAGAAGATCTACGACGGCACGCTGGGCAAGTCCGGCTCGTCCGCCGAGAAGCCGAAGATCGACCGGTACTGACGGTTCCTCACGTGGCCGGTGGATCCCACGTGGGTCCACCGGCCGTTCCTTTGAAGGCGGACGGACGGCAAGGAAACCGATGAGCGTCCTCACCAACAACCTAGATCTGTTCCTGCGCGCTTTTGGTCAGACACTCCAGCTCTTCGCCGTCTCCGCGGTGCTGTCGCTGGTGCTGGGCACGTTCCTCGCGGCGCTGAGGGTCAGCCCGGTGCCGGTGTTCCGCGGTGTCGGCACGGCGTACGTGACGGTCCTGCGCAACACGCCGCTGACGCTGGTCTTCGTCTTCTTCGTGTTCGCGTACCCGCTGCTGGAGATCCTGAAGATCGACGAGTACACCGCCGCGGTGGTGGCGCTGTCGCTCTACACGGCGGCGTTCGTCTGCGAGGTCGTCCGGTCGGGCATCAACACGGTGCCGGTCGGCCAGGCGGAGGCGTCCCGCGCCCTCGGCCTGACGTTCACGCAGATGCTCGGCAGCGTGGTGCTGCCCCAGGCGTTGCGGTCGGTGGTGCCGCCGATGACGAGCACCATGATCGCGTTGCTGAAGAACACGACGGTCGCGTCGGGCTTCGCCGTCTTCCAGGCGGGCAACATCCGCGAGCAGCTGTCGGACCAGGGTGACAACGTCCTCGTCGGACTCGTGTGGGTCGCAATCGGGTTCGTCATCCTCGTGATGCCGCTGACGTACGTCCAGCAGGTCTTCGAGAAGCGGTGGAGCGTGGCCCGATGAGCATGGTGCTGTTCGACGTCCCGGGTCCCAAGGCCCGCATCCGTCACAAGATCATGGCCGTCATCGGCATCGCGGCGGTGGCCGCGGCGCTGGTGTACGTGGTGATGAGGTTCGTCGTCACCGACCAGTTCACCTCCCGCAGGCTCGACTGGATCAACTACAAGCAGATCCAGCTCTCGCTCGTCGAGGCGATCGCCAACACGCTCAGCGCGTTCGCCGTCGGCGCGGTGCTGGCCCTCGTGTTCGGCGCGATCTTCGCCGCGGCACGGCTGTCCGACCACGCCTGGGTGCGCGCTCCCGCGGCGGTGATCGTCGAGGTCTTCCGCGCGATCCCCCTCGTGATCATGATGTTCTTCTTCTACTACGGCCTTCCCGTGGCCGGGGTGAAGCTGAGCGCGTTCACGGCGGTCGTGATCAGCCTGATGCTGTACAACGGCTCGGTGCTCGCGGAGATCTTCCGCGCCGGCATCAACTCGCTGCCGAAGGGCCAGAGCGAGGCCGCGTACGCGCTGGGCATGCGCAAGACCCAGGTGATGACGTTCGTGCTGCTGCCGCAGGCGTTGCGGGCGATGCTGCCGACCATCATCAGCCAGCTCGTCGTGCTGCTGAAGGACACCGCGCTCGGCTTCCTCATCACCTTCGAGGAGCTGCTGCGGTGGGGTACGCGCATCGGTGGTGACGCGGTCAACTTCGGCCGTCCGATGATCTCGGTGATGATCGTGGTCGCCCTGGTCTACATCGGACTGTGCCTGTTGCTGACGTGGCTCGCCACCTACCTCGAGAAGCGCAACCGCCGCAACAAGAAGGTCATCAAGCTCGACAACGACGACGCCGGGCAGGTCCAGCTCGGCAACGCGTCCACGTCGGTCGTCGGCGGTGGGATCACCGTCTGATCCGCCGGTTCGTGCGAGCGGGGCGTGTCCACATCGGACACGCCCCGTTCGCTATTTCCAGCGCACGGACTCGCAGTTGTTCGTCACGTAGCCCGCGGCCAGCGAGCCGTCGCCCGCTCTGGCCTTCGCGGCCGTCTCACGGGCGTAGCGCTGCCCGTCGGGGTCCTCGGGTGAGAACGTCGGCAGCACCTCGTCCATCACCTTCAGCGCGGCGCTCTCGGCCTGCCGGTCGCCGCGGTCGCGCGCGTCCTGCCAGCCGAGGTACCAGGCGCACGAGTTGGTGATCTCCAGGACGATCCGCTCGCTGCCGGCCGGTGCCTTGTCCGGGCCCGGTCCCGACTTCTCCGCGAGCACCACCAGGTCGGGTTCGCGGCCGTCCGGCCAGGTGAACTTCGCGGAACCGTCCCGCATGTCCCGCGTGTACTGCACCTGGTCGACCAGCCGGGGTTCCGCCGGAGGTGCCGCGGTGCACCCGGCCAGCAGTGCGACGGCGAGCAGTCCGCTCAGTTGCCGCTCCACCACAGCGTTCCTCCGACGGTGCCCGAGGTGTACGGGCTGTTCGAGGCGAGGCAGAACTTGGTGCCCGCCTTGAAGTTCGTGCCGACGTGCTTGCGGGTCTCCTCCATCCGCACGAACGCGCCGCGGGTGTTGCGGTCGCCGCACTTGTACCAGGCGAGCTGCATGACACCGCCCAGCGCGACCCTGGCGTCGATGTCCGACCCGGCGACGGTGATCGTGCGGGCGGTGGTGAACCAGGTGATCTGGTTCTCCTTGAACGGCACCGTGATCGTCGTCGACGCCGCCTGGGCGGGCGTCGCGGACAGCATCGCGAAGCCCACGGCGAGCAGACCGGCGAGAGCGCGTTTCATCGAGAATCCCTTCGGAGGTCAGACGTTCCAGTCGACGACACCGCACCAGTCCTGCCTCGCCTCCCCTACGACGTCGAGGCAGAACGTGGTGCCGGCGCGGAAGTTCGTGCCGAGCAGCCGGCGCGAGCGGTCGCCCGCGGGGAACAGCACGGGGCTTCCCGCCACCCGGTGGTCGCCGTCGCGGGACCACCGGATCTCCAGGTCGACCGGGCTGGCCGTGACCCGGAGGTAGACGTCCGAGCCGTCCACGGTGATCGTGCGGACGGCGTGCAGGTCGGCGGATGCGGTGCGCATGGCGCGGAACGTATCGGCGGAAGCGGAACCGGGTCGTCTCACGAAGAGTGGATCTCCCGTCAACTTTCGCGGTACGCTCGTGGTGGGGGATCTACCGCGGTGACGTCACATGAGTTAGGGGCATTGTGGCGCGCGTGCTTGTAGTGGACGACCAGCCGTTGTTCAGGGCCGGCCTGGTCGCGTTGCTGAACGCTGCACCTGATCTGACCGTCGTCGGCGAGGCCGGGGACGGCGTGACCGCGTCCGCGCTGGCCGAGTCGTCGAGACCGGACGTGATCCTGCTCGACATCCGCCTGCCGGGGCTGGCCGCGCTCAAAAGCGTCACGGCGTCCGCGCGGGTGCTGGTGCTGACCACCTTCGACCTGGACGAGTACGTCCACGAGGCGTTGCGGCTGGGCGCGGCCGGGTTCGTGCTGAAGGAGTCCGAACCCGCTCGCCTGATCGCCGCCATCACCGCCGTCGCCTCGGGCGAGATGCAGTTCAGCCCCACGGTGATGCGCAGGCTCGTGGCGGCGTACCTGAGGGGCGATTCGGCTGTCTCGCCCTGGAGTTCGGTCGGCCTGGACGAGCTGACGGACCGCGAGCGCGAGGTGCTGCGGCTGGTCGGCACCGGGCTGACGAACACGGCGATCGCGACCAGGCTGACGGTCACGGAGGGCACGGTGAAGACACACCTCAACCGCGTGATGACAAAGCTGCGGCTGACCAGCCGGGCTCAGGCCGTGGTGATGGCGTACGAGTCCGGGCTGGTCATACCGCAGGCCGTCGCTAAGACCGCTTGAACAGCTTGTTGCCGAGCCAGACGATCGGGTCGTACTTGCGGTCGGCGACGCGCTCCTTCATCGGGATGAGCGCGTTGTCGGTGATGTGGATGTGCTCGGGGCACACCTCGGTGCAGCACTTGGTGATGTTGCAGAGACCGAGCCCGTGCTCGTCCTGCGCCTGGTCGACGCGGTCCGCGGTGTCGAGCGGGTGCATCTCCAGTTCGGCGACCCGCATGAGGAACCGCGGCCCCGAGAACGCCTCCTTGTTCTCCTCGTGGTCACGCACCACGTGGCAGGTGTTCTGGCACAGGAAGCACTCGATGCACTTGCGGAACTCCTGCGAGCGCTCGACGTCGACCTGCTGCATCCGGTACTCGCCCGGTGCCAGGTCCTTCGGCGGCGCGAACGACGGGACCTCGCGTGCCTTGGTGTAGTTGAAGGACACGTCGGTCACGAGGTCGCGGATGATCGGGAACGTCCGCATCGGCGTGACCGTGATCGTCTCCGACTCCTGGAAGATCGACATCCGGGTCATGCAGAGCAGCCGCGGCCGTCCGTTGATCTCCGCCGAGCACGAGCCGCACTTGCCGGCCTTGCAGTTCCACCGCACCGCGAGGTCCGGGGCCTGTGTGGCCTGCAGCCGGTGGATGATGTCGAGGACGACCTCGCCCTCGTTGACCTCGACGGTGAAGTCCTCCAGCCCGCCGCCGGAGTCGTCACCGCGCCACACCCGGAACTTCCCCTGGTAGCTCATGCCAACTCCTCGGCGGTGAGGTACTTCTCCAGCTCGCTGCGGTCGAACAGGTCCAGCAGGTCGTGCCGGATCGGGATCTGCGCCTTCTCCGTCACCTCGGCCCCGTCACCGTCGGCCTTGCACACCAACAGCTTCCGGCGCCACTCCGCGTCCATCGAGGGATGGTCGTCGCGGGTGTGGCCGCCGCGGGACTCGGTGCGCAGCAACGCCGCCTTCGCCACGCACTCCGACACCAGCAGCATGTTGCGCAGGTCGAGGGCGAGGTGCCAGCCGGGGTTGAACTGCTGGTGGCCCTCGACGGTCAGCGCCTGCGCGCGTTCCTTGAGCTTCTCCAGCCGCTGCAACGCCTCTTCCATCTCACCGGCTTTCCGGATGATGCCGACGAGGTCGTTCATGGACTGCTGCAGCTCCATGTGCAGGGTGTACGGGTTCTCACCGCCCTCCTGCTGAAACGGCCTGAGCGCCGTGGCCCGCGCCTCGGTGACGATGTCCTCCGACACGACAGGGCGTTCGCCCATCGCCCGCACGTACTCAGCGGCACCCGCACCGGCCCTGCGCCCGAAGACGAGCAGGTCCGACAACGAGTTGCCGCCCAGCCGGTTCGAGCCGTGCATGCCGCCGGAGACCTCACCGGCCGCGTAGAGCCCTGGTACCGAGGAGGATCCGGTGTCGGGGTCCACCTCGACGCCGCCCATCACGTAGTGACAGGTCGGGCCGACCTCCATCGGCTGCGCGGTGATGTCCACATCGGCCAGTTCCTTGAACTGGTGGTGCATGGACGGCAGCCGGCGGCGGATCTCCTCGGCGGGCAGGCGTGTCGACACGTCGAGGAAGACGCCACCGTGCGGTGATCCGCGCCCGGCCTTGACCTCGGAGTTGATCGCGCGGGCGACCTCGTCACGCGGCAGCAGTTCCGGTGGGCGCCGGTTGCCGGCCTGGTCGGTGTACCAGCGGTCGGCCTCTTCCTCGTTGTCGGCGTACTTGTCCTTGAACACCTCGGGGATGTAGTCGAACATGAACCGCTTGCCGTCGGAGTTCCTCAGCACGCCACCGTCACCGCGGACGGACTCGGTGACGAGGATGCCCTTGACGGACGGCGGCCAGACCATCCCGGTGGGGTGGAACTGGATGAACTCCATGTTGATCAGCGAGGCACCGGCGCGCATCGCGAGCGCGTGGCCGTCGCCGGTGTACTCCCAGGAGTTCGAGGTGACCTTGAACGACTTGCCGATGCCGCCGGTCGCGAGGATCACCGCGGGTGCCTCGAACAGCACGAACCGGCCGGACTCACGCCAGTAGCCGAACGCGCCGGCGATCTTGTCGCCGTCCTTGACGAGCTCGGTGACGGTGAACTCCTGGAACACCCGCAGGCGAGCGTCGTAGTCGCCGAACTCCTTGAAGTCGTCCTGCTGCAAGGACACGATCTTCTGCTGCAGCGTGCGGATCAGTTCGAGGCCGGTGCGGTCGCCGACGTGCGCGAGCCGCGGGTACTCGTGGCCACCGAAGTTGCGCTGCGAGATCCGGCCGTCCTTGGTGCGGTCGAACAGCGCGCCGTAGGTCTCCAGTTCCCAGACCCGTTGCGGCGCCTCCTGTGCGTGCAGCTCGGCCATGCGCCAGTTGTTGAGGAACTTGCCTCCGCGCATGGTGTCGCGGAAGTGGACCTGCCAGTTGTCGCTCTCGTTCGCGTTGCCCATGGCGGCGGCGATACCGCCCTCGGCCATGACGGTGTGGGCCTTGCCGAACAACGACTTGCAGAGGACGGCGGTGCGCAGGCCGTGCTCACGGGCCTCGATCGCGGCCCGCAGACCGGCACCACCCGCGCCGATGACGAGAACGTCGAACGAATGCCTTTCCAGCTCGGGCAAAACCACTCCTTAGTTGATGAAGCGGAGGTCGGAGATCGTTCCCGAGGCGACCAGCGCGACGTACAGGTCCGTGAGGCAGACGAAGATCAGCGAGGCCCACGCGAGTTGCATGTGCCGGTTGTTCAGCTTGGAGATCTGCGTCCACGCCCAGTACCGGACCGGGTGTTTGGAGAAGTGCTTGAGCCGCCCGCCCGCGATGTGCCGGCACGAGTGGCACGACAGCGTGTACGCGGCGAGCAGGCCGACGTTGACCAGCAGGATGATGTTGCCCAGGCCGACGCCGGTGCCGAACGCGAGGACCGCGTCGTAGATGTTGATCAGCAGCAGGAGTGAGGCCGCGTAGAAGAAGTAGCGGTGCAGGTTCTGGGCGATCAGCGGGAACCTGGTCTCACCGGTGTACTTGCTGTGCGGCTCGGCCACCGCGCACGCGGGCGGCGACGCCCAGGCCGCGCGGTAGTAGGCCTTGCGGTAGTAGTAGCAGGTGATCCGGAAGCCCAGCAGGAACGGGATGATCAGCAGCGGCGGGGTCAGGAAGCCCGGCAGCGCCGGGAACCACTGACCGAAGTGCGAGGCCGCCGGGATGCACTCCTCCGTGAGGCACGGCGAGTACATCGGTGTGAGGTAGTGGTACTGGTCGACCCAGTAGTAGTCCCCCTGGAACGTGCGGAACGCCGCGTAGATCGAGATGAGCAGCAGGCCGACGAATGTCGTCAGCGGCGGCAACCACCATCGGTCCGTGCGCAGAGTCCTGGCGGCGATCTCTGCCCTCGCCATTGCTCACCTTTCTGGGGGTCCACGTCGTTGTGGAGGAAACGCGTAACGGCCCCCGCGGTCTGCGAGGGCCGTAAGTAGGGGCTGGGTCAGGTCCGGTTCCGGTACCCACCGAGTCCTTCGTCGTCCGCGTCCTTCCAGAGCGACTCGTCGTAAGGCGTGTCTGGCACGACCACGACCTCGCGTTCCACTTGAGGCGCTTCGCGCTGCCTCGGGGTGCTCAGGTCGACGAGTTCGGTGGCGTCGATGTCCATGCGTTCCACGTCGTTGGCCAGGCGTTGCACGGCTGCCACATCGCCGTACCTGGTGCGCAGGTTGCTGACGGCATGCCGCATCTGGCCGATGACCCGGCGCAGCTCGACGATCTCCGTGGAGTTCATGGGACACCTCCGTTCCAAGGTCGTGCCCCGCACTCTGCCCAATCTCAAGCCATGTGACAAGCACCACACGCCAAGATTCAAAACTGGTCGCCTCCCATCTACTGAATCGTTTTTGTGTCCGCGACCAGCCATGACTTACTGTGTGTGGCGTCACGCCCGTCTGTGGGACGCCACCGTTGTCGTCTCGTAAGGGCCCCACCACGGCCCGTGATGACCCGGAGACCCCCATGACCGAACTGCATCCTGTTCTGACAGAGGTGACACGCCGGATCGCCGCCCGAAGCGCCGATTCACGCCGTGCCTACCTCGAGCGCGTGGCCGCCGCCGCGCAGGACGGAACGTCCCGGTCCGGCTTCGCCTGCAGCAACCTCGCGCACGGCTTCGCCGGAATCACCGGCGGCGACAAGGCCGCGCTGCGCGCGCTGCGCAAGTCCAACGTCGCGATCGTGTCGTCCTACAACGACATGCTGTCGGCCCACCAGCCGTTCCAGGAGTACCCGGCCTGGATCAAGGACTCGGTCCGCACGGCGGGCGGTGTGTCCCAGTTCGCGGGCGGCGTGCCCGCGATGTGCGACGGCATCACGCAGGGCCGCGAGGGCATGGAGCTGTCGCTGTTCAGCCGCGACGTCATCGCGATGTCGACCGGTGTGGCCCTGTCGCACGAGATGTTCGACGCCGCGGTGCTGCTCGGCGTGTGCGACAAGATTGTGCCGGGCCTGCTGATCGGCGCGCTGTCGTTCGGGCACCTGCCGTCGATCCTGGTGCCCGCGGGCCCGATGTCGTCCGGCCTGTCGAACAAGGAGAAGGCCCGCGTCCGGCAGCTGTACGCGGAGGGCAAAGCGTCCCGCGAGGACCTGCTGGAGGCCGAGGCCGCCTCGTACCACTCGCCCGGCACCTGCACGTTCTACGGCACCGCGAACTCGAACCAGATGGTCGTCGAGGTCATGGGCCTGCACCTGCCGGGCGCCTCGTTCGTCCCGCCCGGCACAACGCTCCGCCGCGCCCTGACCGAGCACGCGGGCCGCCGCGCCGTCGAGATGGCCAAGGGCGAGGGCTACACCCCGATCGCGCACGTCGTCGACGAGAAGGCCGTGGTCAACGGCGTCGTCGCGCTGCTCGCGACCGGCGGTTCGACGAACCACACGATGCACCTGGTCGCCATCGCCGCCGCCGCGGGCATCGAACTGAGCTGGGACGACTTCTCCGACCTGTCCTCGGTCGTGCCGCTGATCGCGCGGGTCTACCCGAACGGCGGCGCCGACATCAACCACTTCCAGGCGGCGGGCGGCGTCCAGTTCGTCGTCGGCACCCTCCTGGACTCCGGCCTGCTGCACGCCGACGTCAACACCGTCGCCGGCCACGGCCTCGACCGCTACCGCCAGGAACCGATGCTGGCCGACGGCGAACTGATCTGGGTCGACGGCCCCGGCCACTCCCTGGACCTCGAAGTCCTGCGCCCGGCCTCCGACCCGTTCGCCGCGGACGGCGGCCTGCGCATGCTCGCCGGCAACCTGGGCCGCGCCGTCATCAAGGTCTCGGCCGTGGCAACGGAGAACCACGTCGTCGAGGCCCCGGCCCGCGTGTTCACCACGCAGGAGGCGTTCCAGGAGGCCTTCAAGGCGGGCGAGCTGGACCGCGACGTCGTCGTGGTGGTCCGCCAGCAGGGCCCCCAGGCCAACGGCATGCCCGAACTCCACAAGCTCACCCCGCCGCTCGGCGTCCTGATGGACCGCGGCTACAAGGTCGCCCTCGTGACCGACGGCCGCATGTCCGGCGCCTCGGGCAAGATCCCGGCCGCCATCCAGCTGACCCCGGAGGCCGCGGTCGGCGGCCCGCTCGGCCGCGTCCGCGACGGCGACGTCGTGCGGCTGGACGCCACCGCCGGAACCCTGGGGGTCCAGGTGCCCGCGGAGGAGCTGGCGACACGCCCGCTGGTGGACTTCCCGCCGACCAGCCGCGAGTGGATGGGCACGGGCCGCGAGCTCTTCGCCGCCCTGCGCCGTAGCGTCGGACCGGCCGACCGCGGCGCGACGGTGTTCGGCCCGATCACCGCCGACCACTTCGCACCGGTCACCCACCACTAGCCGTCCCGTCCCGCCCCACCAATATATTGGTCCTAACACCACAGCTGACCTGCACCTTAGCAATGGTTCTTTGGACTTCGTCGTCAAAAGACCCATTGCAAAGGCGCGGTGAAGCCCGACCAGTCCAGCCCGCGAACCCACCCGCAGACCGCGCCGACCTCACCTCCAAGCCGCCTCGCGACGACCTGTGCCGCCAGCCCGGATGCCATTGCAATGAGTCTTTTGACTTCGTCCGCAAACGTTTTTTGCATCCCGGCGAGGACGGCAGGCGCGAGATCGGCAGGGCCGAGGCGGCCGGCACGCGGCGACAGGCAGGCTGATATGCGATATATCGGTTTCAGTTCAGATCCGACCTCAGCGTCGGCCCAGTTCGGCAAGGAGAGCAGCAGTGACCAACGGTGACAATCTTCGGGTGACCACCGGCGCGGACCTCCTCGGCCTGTCGCCCGTCATCCCCGTCGTCGTGGTCGACGACGCCGACCACGCGGTGCCGCTCGCCCAGGCACTGCTGCGCGGTGGCGTGCGCGTCATCGAGCTCACGCTGCGCACCCCTGCCGCACTGGCCGCGATCGAGAACGTCGCGCGCGAGGTCCCGGAGATCGTGATCGGCGCGGGCACCGTCACGGCACCCGAGCACGCGGAGCAGGCGGCGAAGGCCGGGGCGGCGTTCCTCGTCACTCCCGGCACGACCGACCGGGTGCTCGACGCCGCCGACGCGACCGGGCTGCCGTACCTGCCGGGCGCGGCGACGGTGTCCGAGGTGCTGCGGCTGGCCGAGCGCGGGCTGACCGCGCTGAAGTTCTTCCCCGCCGAGGCCGCGGGCGGGGTCGACTACCTGAAGTCGATCGGCGGTCCGGTCCCGCACGTGCGGTTCTGCCCGACCGGCGGCATCACCCCGCAGACCGCGCCGAACTACCTCGCTCTGCCGAACGTCGGCTGCGTCGGCGGCTCGTGGCTGGCCCCCAAGGACGCCCTCGCGCAGGGCGACTGGGACCGCGTCGAGACCCTTGCCCGCGAGGCCTCGCAGCTCGGGTAACCCAGCTCACGAACCGGAAGTTCGGCTCACATCACGAGACCGGCGTCCCACCACGTTGGAAGCTTCACCCAACAGGAGGTGACGCCGGTCTCCAATTGACAGGGTTTTGAGAAAAGGCGCGCAGAACTGCCGCCAATTGAGATTCCGACCGGAACAACCCCAACCTCCTAGGTGTCACACTGCTCGTTGCAATGGCGCACGAGAGGAGCAGATGTGGCTGTCCAGGAAGCCGATGTGGCGGGGTTGGTCGGGGAACAGCTGACCATGTCAGCATTCAACCAGCTGTCCGGCAGTCTGGGTGGTTATTCATTCGTCAAGGTGGTGGTCGACCGGCACGAAGAGACCATTCACTTCCTCAACAACGCACGGCACGAGTTCCACGCGCTCTACATCGGCACTGAGATCCTGGGCATCGCCGAAAGCGAGATGCGAGCGCGGATCGACGAGTTCAACCAGAGCTTCTACCACGCCTCTGACCGGCGGTTCTTCCTCGGCATCCTGTCGCTGCACAAGCGCGAGGACAGGCGGATGTTCTCGCTGGAGACGGTCGAGGTCGACACCATGTCGGCGGACATGATCGAGTTGTTCTACGCCGAGGTGCGCAAGAACATCGATGCCGCGACACCGTTGTTCTTCAAGCCCGCGAACCACCTCCAGGAACAGGCAGTGGCGGAGCTTCCCGCGGAAAGGCTGCCGCGGATTCTGGCGCACGAACTGTTCTCCACCGCCGAGTTCGTGGCGTTGAACCCCGGCGTCACGAAAGGCCGGTTGCGCGCATTCCGCAGCGAGCAGGAATACCGGGAGAACACGCTCGAGTGGTTCGACATCGTGGTGATGCACCGCGTTCCGGACGACATTCCGCGGCTCGCCGGCATCATCAACGCCGATCACACCACTCCGCTGTCGCACACGAACGTCCTCGCGACCGGCTGGTCCATCCCGAACGCCATCCAGATCGGCGCGTTCGACCTGATCGACCGGGAGGACCTCGACGGTCAGTGGGTCGAGTACGAGGTGTCGCCGAAGCGGGCCGAGGTCGGGCTGCGGCTGATCGACGAACCGCAGGACGCCGGCCAGCGGCCCGCCTGGTACGCGCAGCGCGTCACGCTGGACGAGCCCGAGCACACCTACAACCCGATCCTGCCCCTGGGCCGGATCCGCTACAACGACAGCCATCGCTACGGCACGAAGGCCGCGAACCTCGGCGAGCTGCACCACGTGCTCGCCACCGAGTCGCCGCGCCGCCTTCTCGGGTTCTTCTCGGTACCGCGTCCGCCGCGCGACAACCTCATGCCCTACCTGGCGAAACTACTCGGCAGCGACACCGACGACCTGCTCGGTGCCGCCCAGCAACTGCTCGCAGAACGGGTGCGGGTGCCGCGCGGGGTCGCCCTGCCGTTCTCGATGCACCAGGGCTTCCTGGAGTCGTCGCCGAAGATCCAGCAGGCCATCGGCAAGCTGAAGATGGCGCTGGAGCTCAACGCCCGCGAGATCGAGCCGTTGTGCATCGAGCTGCAGCAGCTGATCCGCAAGACGCGCGTGCCGGACTACCTGCTGTCCGAACTGGACACCGCGCTGGTCGAGAACCTCGCGGGTGTGCGGACCTTCGTGGTGCGCAGCTCGTCGAACGCCGAAGATCTCGCCGGGTTCTCCGCCGCGGGCATCTACGAGTCGTACAACCACGTCACTAGCGCCGAGAAGATCGTGGAGTCGGTCAAGAAGGTGTGGGCGTCCCTCGTGTCCGCCCGCAGCGTGCGGCTCCGGCAGCAGGCCGGTATCTCGCTGGACGACTGCTTCATGGGCGTCGTGGTCCAGGAACAGGTCAGGGCCGACTTCGGCGGGGTCATGGTCACCACGAACCCGATGAACCGCAACGACTTCCGCAACGTCTACGTCAACGTCTCGCCGAACGTCACCGACGTCGTCGAGGGCTCGAAGCAGCCGATGCAGTACCTCTACTCCACTGTGGAGGGTGGCGGCCGCACGGTCTCCCTCGGTGACGCGAAGGAAGACCTGGGCGTCAAGGCCCACGCGCAGCTGCAACGGCTCGCGATCGTCGGCAGGTTGCTGCAGTCGCACTTCTCGCCGGACTACACGTTCGACTCGCCTGTCGACATCGAGTGGCTCGCCACCGACGACCTGCTGTACGTCCTGCAGCTGCGGCCGTACTCGATCTGATGCCGGGTCTTCGCGTACCGGCGACTCCGGAAGTGGCGCGTGCCGTCCGCCTGACGTACGGCTTCCAGTTCTTCTTCGGGCTGCTGCTGTGGATCCCGGTCTTCTACGAGTACCAGAAGCAGCTCGGGCTGAGCGACACCGAGATCTTCGGCATCCAGTCGATCTACTACATCGCGTTCTGCCTGTTGGAGATCCCGACCGGCATGGTCGCGGACCGCTTCGACTACCGCACGTCGCTGTGGCTCGGCGCGAGCGTGCTGGTCGTGGCGAACCTGGTGCCGGTACTCGCCGGCAACTACACCGGGTTCCTCGTGCACTTCCTGCTGATCGCACTGGCCAGGTCGTTGATCTCCGGCGCGCAAAGCGCGTACCTGTACGAGTACCTCCACGCGCACGACGCCGGGCACCTCTACCTCAAGGTCGAGGGCGTCGGACGGTCGTACAGCCTGGTCGGCAAGATCGTGTACTGGCCGGTGATCGGTCTGCTGATGCAGTGGAACATGCCGTCGCCGTACTGGCTCACCGCGATCAACGCGGCGATCGCCGTCGGCCTGGCACTCAGGCTCCCGCCGATCCCGGGCTGGAAACGGCCGGAGGGCAGGACGTCGAAGCTGCTCGCGGGTGTCGGTGGCGCGTTCCAGGCCCTCGGCAGGTCCCGCTGGCTGCTGCTGTTGATGATCCAGGGCATCGCGATGTTCACGCTGGTGCGGATCCTGCAGGTGAACCTGTTCCAGCCGGTGCTGGAGTCGAAGGACGTACCGGTCAGCTGGTACGGCTCGGTGCTCGCCGCGATGACGATCTTCGAGGCGATCGCGGCAGCACGTCCGCACTGGCTCTCGCGCAGGATCGGACCGGCGAAGTCGGTGTTCCTGCTGACGGTCGTGATGGCGTTGGCGATCGGGTTCGTCGTGCCGTCCGGCGGTGTGATGACGATCGTGTTGCTGTGCCTGTTCTCCGTGACAGCCGGCATGAGCTTCCCCATCCAGAAGAAGCTGCTCAACGACGCCATCCCGGACTCGCGTTACCGCGCAACGCTCCTGTCGATGGAGTCCATCATGGACCGTGCCGTGTGCGCGGTCGTGGCGATCGCGCTCGGCGCCTACCTCACCGGTGGACGGCTCGACGAGTTCCTGGTGCTGTCGTCGGTCGTCACGGTGATCGTGATGGCGTTGCTGGCGGGCCTGCTGGTCGCCGTCAGGACCACAAGGCGGCGACGAGCTCAGCTCGTCCCGTGATGCCGAGCTTGCGGTAGGCGCTCGACAGGTGCAGTTCCACCGTGCGCCGGGTGAGGTGCAGGGCTTCGGCGATCTGCCGGTTCGTGAGGCCCTGCGCCGCCATCCGCGCGACCCGGTTCTCCTGCTTGGTCAGGCCCTGCACCTGGTCGTCCTCGTCGCGGACCTCGTTGCCCGCGAGTTTGGCCAGCGGGTGCGCGCTCAGACGGCGGGCCAGTTCGAACGACCGCCGCAGGTGTGCCGCGGCCTCCTCGGCCCGGCCCTTGCGGCGCAGGTGGTGGCCGAGCCAGTACAACGACTGGGCGTGCAGCAGGCGGTGCGGTGACGAGGCGAGAAGTTGTTCGGCCTCGGTGAGGACGTCGATGTCGTCGGTGCTCATGCCGACGCTCATCAACGCCGTGCCGATCACCCTCGTCGACCCCCACCGCTTGGCCAGGTCGAGTTCCTCGTGCGCGAGCCGGGCGGCGTCGTCCCGGTTGCCCAACGCCAGGTACGCGCGGACGGCGTGGTGCCGCCACGCGATGAGCGCGGGGTTGGGCATCTCGCGTTCGGCGAGCCGACGGCCCGCTTCCAGCAGGTCCTCCAGCGCACCCTCCGCGTGGCACGACGCGAGCTTGAGCCGGCCACGGGCGTAGACGATGTTGATGTGCTGCAACAGGGTGCCGTCCTCGACGACGAGCGGGGCGGCCTCGTCGAACTGGCCCATCTCGATGCAGACCTCGGCGAGCTTCGCGGTCGCGAGCACGACGGCCGGGCACTCCCTGTTGCCCGTCGAGACCGGTGGTGTCAGGAACGTGTACGCGCGCGCCAGGTCGCCGCTGTTGTGGAAGGCTGCGGCGCGGGCGATCATGCTGAGCATCCCGCGGCGCAGATGCGGGTCGTACGAGACCGGCGCGGTGCTGTGCGAGAGCCACAACTTGTTGATGTGCTCGGGATTGTCGCCGAGCACCGGCACCAGGAACGTGAAGACGTAGGACGCGCCGAAGACGTCGACCCACTCGCCGTCGAGTGCCTCCAGCGCGTACTCGACGGCTTCGGGGTACGAGTCGCCGCTGCGGGCGTTGCCGACCGCGAGCAACGCCGACCGGGCACGCTTGAGGTTCGGGTCCTGCGGGATGTCGCCGACGAGGTCCTCGAAGTACTTGCCCGCGCAGTTGGCCATGTGGGTGTCGCGGTTGGCCGCCAGCAGATACGTGGTGCAGACGAGGTTCCAGACCAGGTCGCGGTCTTCCGGCAGCAGGCGGGCGATGACCATGATCGCGAGCGAGACGGCGAAGTGCGCGTCCGAGCCCGTGCACATGCGCTTGATCAACGCCAGCGCGACGGTCGCGGCGAGGTGCGGGTCCTCGCACCGCATCAGCGCGTCGCGGACCCGGTCGCGGCCTAGTGCGTTGTCCTGCAGGTGTTCCGTGTGTCCGAGCTCGACCTCGACCGCGAGCCGGTCCTCGTCGGACAGGTGCTCGTCGAGCGCCCGTTCGAGGTGCTCGATGCCTCCGACCTCACGCAGCAGGTCGACGGACCACGGCAAGCGCACGGACCTGGCTTTGAGCACATGTTCGGCGACTCGCTCGTCCGGGGCGTCCGACTCGAACAGCAGCCAGGCCGCGCGGGCGTGCGCGGCGGAACGGACCGCGACCGGCATGTCGGCGAGGATGCTGTTGCGCACGAAGGGATGCCGGAACGTCAGCGGGTCGGTGTCGGCGAGCACACCGAGGCGGACGAGCATGTCGACGGCGGGCAGCGCGTCGAAGCCGGTGAGCGCGGAGAGCAGTTCGAGGCCGGCGTCGCCGTCCAGGACGGCCGCCGACCGGGCGACCTCGGCGGCGCCGGTGTACTCGCGCAGCCGCATGCCGATCATCTCGCCGACCGCGGCCGAACCCTCGCCTTCCTCGCGCAGCAAGGCTTGCAGCAGGTAGGGGTTGCCGCCGGTGAGTTCGTGGCAGCGTTTCGCGTCTCGGTCCGGGAAGTTCTCGGTGAGGCTTTCGACGGCGGTGACGTCGAGACCGTCGAGGTCGAGGCGGTTCGGGTGGGCGCCGGCGATCTCGGGCAGCGTGACCTCGTCCGTGGAGAGGTAGCCCTGGGACGCGCCGAGCGCGATGACGACCGGCATCTCCTGCAGCCGTGGGCGCAGGTACGCGAGCGCACGCTTGGAGAAGGTGTCGGCGACGTGGACGTCGTCGATGACCATCAGGATCGGCCCCTTGCGCGCGGAGTTCGCAGCGCGCGCGTACAGCTCTTCCAGGTCGTGCTCGTTCGCGAGGCATGGCGCGAGCTGCCGCACCACCGCGCCGGGGAGGTGGCTCTCCAGGCGGGCGCTCTTGGCCAGGCGAACGGTGAACCCGCGTTCGCGGGCGTCGGCGGCGAGCGCGTCGAGCACCGCCGTCTTGCCGATGCCGAACTCACCGGTGACGACGACGCACGAGCCGCTTCCCCGAACCGCGTCGTCCAGCAGACGTCCGAGAGTCGCGAGTTCGCAGTCCCGGCCGAGTAGTGGAGATGTCACCTCTGTCTGCCCCTGCCTTCGGTACCGAGAGGACCGCAGGTCGAAGGTTTCGGTGTTCCTTCGGTGCCGACCGTAGAGACCTGCGCTTCGTCGTCGGGCAAACTTACCCACAGGTAACGGCTAACGGAACTGTGAGCTGTTCGCAGTGGTGAGCGGGTGTAACGCGATGATCTTCGCCGGGCTCGTGCGCGGGTGGCTGCGCCTCGCCTGCCTGCTCATCGGCCCCCGCCGGGGTTCACATCTGCCACACCAGCGGAAACCTCTCGACGTGGACAGTTTCCGCACGTGTGAGAGTGCCGACGTCGACGGGGTTGTCGGCGTGGGAGGCCAGCGAGTCCACGACCGACAGCACCGCGGCGATGGCGACGACGACGCCCGCCGCCACCAGCAGGATGCTGCGGGCGACAGAGCACGGCTCACGCTTGCCGGGTGGGCTCTCGGTCAGCGCCGGCCGCAACACCGGCGCGAACATGCCGAAGTCGGCCGCGTCACTCCGGCAGTCCTCGCACCCGGCTAGGTGCCGGGAGAAGCTGACGTGCTCTGCCGGGTCGAGCACGCCCAGCACATACGCCGCCACATCACCGCACGGCCCTTCCGGGCTCGTGCGGTTTTCGTCGTCCTGATCTTGGTCCGGTCCTGCTTCCGCGTGCTCGTGATGTGGTTGACGGGTCACCATCACTAGCTCCTGTCCTGCAGCGCCCGGCGGATCGTGTGCATGGCCTTGTACAACCGGGACTTGACGGTTCCTTCCGGGACTCCGAGAACGATCGCGGCCTCCTTCACCGTTCGACCCATGACATACGTTTCGTAGATCGCTGAACGGTGTTCATCACTCAATTGGCGTACTACATCGGTGATGACCATTACCGAAAGTGTCTGTTCTGTGTCGTCCGGAGATTCGGCGATGTCCGGACGCAACAATTCAACTTCCTGCGGGCGCGCCTGCCGGCTCCGCCATCCGTCGATCACAATGCGACGAGCCACAGTACAAAGCCAGCCGCGCAACATACCCGGCTCACGAACGAGATGCGCGGAGTTCTGCCAAGCCCTGATCAACGTCTCCTGGACGACGTCTTCCGTCCACTGGCGGTCGTAGTTGGTCAGGCACAGGACCTGCGAGAACAACATCCGCTGGAACTGCCCGTAGAGCAACGTGAGCAATTCTTCATCCTGATGGGCTTGTGCGACCTTGCCCTGATCAACCATGAAGCTGACGACCTCCCCAGATATCGGCGACAGGTTCGCTTCGGGCGGCAGTCCTAGCGACTCGGTGGCCGAGCACGGAATCGCCCAGATACTACATCGCGAACGCGAAAAGCTCTCGGGTACGTAAATCAGGACCTAATGGTTCGCCAATTTCTCTGTGATGCACGTCACATGCATCCTTGCCTATGCCCCGTGAACCCTGACCCTACCAGCGCGTATCACCTTTGAAGGCAGCTCGATCGCGGGAGGGAACGGGCACTATGCGTCACCGTTTGGACACGCTGGGACAGCATGCAGCGCTGTTCACCATCCTGTCCGTCGTATTTCTGGGGGCTTTCATCGGAGCCGTCCCGGCCAATGCGCAATCGACAGAAGTACAACCATCAGACCGCTCATTCATGGTTTCCCTGAGGCAGGCGAATTCTTGGCTGGTGCCGGTGAGCAAAGATGCGCCAGCGCGTTCCACGAACGCCGGTATAAGCAACGCCGGACGGGACGTCTTCGAAGGGCATTCACGGCTCGACATCGATCTCCTGAAATCCGCCGAAGGATTGGGAGTGGTCCTGCCGAACGACATCAGCAGTGAACACCAGTCACTCGTCGATGAGATGGCAGGACGCACCGGGGACAACCACGACCGCGCCTACGCGACGATCGTCCGGCAGGCGCAGGGCGGACTTCTCGTAATGGCCGCGCAAACGCGAGCGACAACTCAGAACACCACAATTCGAACGCTCGCTCACCAGGCCGCGCAAATGCTGATTCGCACAATGACGGTTCTGGAGAACACCGGCAAGGCCGACCCGTCCGCGTTCGATCTGGTGACCGCCAAGGCACAGGTGAACGCGGTCCGCGTAATCGGCCAGAACATCGAACCGTCGGACCGGGAATTGCTCGTACTGCTCACCCAGCATTCGTTGTGGCAGAAACCGGCCAGCCGCGAAAGCTCCAACCGGGCCCGCGACGCGAAGGTCCGCAAGGTCGCGGGCCAGCTCGCCGCCGAGCACGCCCAGCTGGCCCAGGCGGTCACGGAGGCCGCCCGCCAGATCGGCGTGGACCTCCCCACCGAGCCGACGACGGAACAGAAGTCGTGGGCGAACGCCATCTCGTCCAGCTCGGGTGAGGACCTCGACAGCATGTACGCGAACCTGTCACGCGCCGCCGACGGCTCGCTCATCAGCCAGGTGGCCCACGCGCGCGCGACGACCAAGAACGTCCCCGCGCGCATCGCCGCCCAGACGGCCCTGACCATCCTGCTCAAGCACATGCTCCTGCTGGAGGGCACCGGCCTGGTGAAGGCGAACTCGCTGCAGATGGCCGACATCCCGGCTCTCACCCAGCCGAAGCCCAACAGCAGCCCGCCACCACAACCCGACGACTCGTCCACGAGCGTCGGCTTCCTGACCGGCATCGCCGTCCTGGTGGTCGCCGGCGCGGGCACCCTCTGGCTGGTCCGCGCGGTCGGCCACCGCGGAGGACACCGCCGCTGACGCGTGCCCACTGATATATCGGCTGCCGCCCTCGCCAACCGATGCAGCAGCGCCGGACGGGCCCTCCGCCAGCCCGCCCCCACTGCCCTAGCAATGACTCTTTTGACGACGTCGTCAAAAGAGTCATTGCTAAGTAGCAGGTCAGCACGATGTTGGGTTGACATAACGAAGGTGAACGCGCGAACGCGCCGAGAACCTAGCTGTTGGCTGCTCCACCGGACCGGCTGCCCGATCCCTGCCAGAAGAGAGGGATCGGCGGGCTCAAGACCGGGACCAGGGCAGCGCCGTGTCCACACGTTCGACGACATGCGCCTCGGTCAGGTCGACCGCCTCCCACTTGCCGACGAGCCGGTCGATGACGACGGCCGGCACCGGCTCCGGACGGGCGCGGTTGCGAGCGTGGATCACGTTCTTCGGCGCTTCGAGTCCGATCAGGGTGATGCGGGCGCGGTAGTCGGCGGCGAGTCCGATGCAGCGCTCGCGCAGTTGCTGGGAGATGTTGGTCGCGTTCCAGACGAACCGCTCCCCCGCCCGCAACAGCGCTCGGGCTTCCTCGAACGCGGCGGCGGCGACCGCGCGCTGGTCGCCGTCGGGCGCGATGCCGAGTCGCGAGCGCACCGCGTCGAGGCTCACCACCGGCCAGCCCGGCCGGTGAGCGGTGATCCAGTGGTCCTTGCCGACGCCCGGCAGGCCGGACAGCACCGTCACCTCGACGCGCGTGTCGTCGTAGGCGGCGTAACCGGGGTCCCGGCCGGGTGTGCGGAAGTACTGGAACCGGGCGTGGTCGGACGGGAAGGCACGCGGCCGGTCCAGGCAGTCGCGCTCGCGGCAGTACTCCTCGAACAGCGCGATGTTCTCCAGCACCGAGTCCGCGTCGGCGCAGATCCGGCCGAGGATGTCGGCGCGGGCGAGCGTCGCCAGGTCGTCGTTGCGCGCGAGCAGGCTCACCCGGAACGCGATGCGGTCGAGGTCCGGTCGTTCCAGCGCCCAGAACGGCACCTGGTGGTGCCGCACCAGCGCGGCGACGTGCTCGCGCCAGGCGATGGGGCGTCCCATCTCCCACAACAGCTTGCGCGCCAGCAGGTCGCCGGCGCGGGAGTGGCCGTGCGCGGTGACGCGGCCGTCGGCGATCTGTGTGCGGAACGGCTTCGCGGCGTCGTGCAGCAGCACTGTCGCGAACAGGCGCACTCGATCCGCCTCGGGACGCGACCGCCATTCGGGCAACGACACCAAGGCCTCGCACGCCATCCGGGTGTGCGTGGCGACGTCGCCCTCGGCGTGGTGCACAGGGTCCTGCGGCACGCCTTCGAGTGCGCGCACCCACGGGAACGCCGAGCGCACGGCGTCCCAGTCGAGAGTCCATCGCGGACCGGCCGGGCACAACTGCTCAAACACGGGCCACCACCTGGTTCGGCAGGATCGGGCGGTCCTGCCAGTGGCTGCCCGAGTCCAGCACGGCGGTGAGGAACGTCGGCCGCACCCATTTGTAGCGCTCGACCGTGCGCCCGTCCTCCTCCACCTTGATGTAGAGGCCTTCCATGTCGTCGTCCGAATCCGTTTCCGCGACAACGACTTCCGGGTCCTGCCCCGCCGCCCGCGCCGCGTCGACCAGCGCGTCGCGCCACCGAAGAGTGCGGCAAGTGGACGGGCCCAGCAACGCGGTCAGGTCCTTCAGGCGACGCAACGGTCCCTCGTGCAGCACCGGCACCGACACCACCGGCGTACCCGAGAGCACGTGACGGCGTTCCGGCGTGGACAGGAACTCGCCGGTCGTGCGGTCGAGCACGTCGAACTCGCAGAAGTGGTGCGGCAGCGCGTCGTAGAACACGGTGTGCTTGGCGTACAACCATTCCCCGTAGAGCACGTACCGCGTGCCGAGCCTCTCCCACAGCACGCCCTGGTGCGTCGCGGCCCACGCCTTCAACGGCGCGAACTGCCGTTCCCTCGGCCCGCCCGTCAGGAAATGGCCGCGCGACTGGAGTTTCAGCACTCCGCCGGAGTCGAAGCTGATGCCCGCGTTGGCACCGTCGAGCTTCTCCTCGACGACGAGGTGCCGCCCCGCGATCGCGCGGAACGGCACCTGGTCGAGGTCCTCGTCGCCTGGTTGCAGGCGCGAGCCCTCGAGGTGGGGCGTTCGCGGGTACTTGCGCAACATGCCCCGATTTGTATCCCGTCCGTGCGCCCGCGAGCGAACGGTTTACGCCTGACCGACGAACGCCGCCTTGTCGGAGTTGAAGGTCGGCTCGAACACGAGCTGCATCTCACCGGGCTGCGCGCCGACCGAGTACGCGACGTGGAAGGTGTAGGTCTTGCCCGGCAGGACGGTCGCCGAGTCGAACGTGCTGTCACAGCCGCCGCTGGAGTCGAACACCATCTCGGCCTTCTGGCCGTTGAACTGCGCGTCGGTGCCGACCGACATCAACGCGGTCTCGAACGCGGCGCTCGTCCCGTTGGTGATGGTGATCTCGAACCTCACCGCGCGGGCGATGTTCGACGGCGCCGAGTACTGGCCGGGCGTGCACGCGGTGGGCGCGGCGACGTCGACCGAAAGGCCGTTCGCCCACGTGAACCGCTTGCCCCAGGTGGGGTTCTCGGTCAGCGCGTCCTGCTTCGCGGTCTCGCCGGGAGCCTCGACCTGACCCTGGCTGACGTCTCCGAGGATCTTGTCGAGTTCCTTCACCGCGGCCTGTTGCGCCACCACGGTCAGCACGATCGCGATGACGCAGAGGACGACGCCGATCGCCGCGAGAACCTTGCGAGTGCCGAACAACGCGATGACGCCGAGCACGATGCCGACGAACGCGGCGATAGCCGTGAGGTTGTTGAGGAAGATGACCCACGAGCCGACCACGCCGACGATCCCGAGGATCACCGCGGCCCAGGCGAGCGCACCGAACCGTGTCGGCTTCTGCGGTGCGACCGGAGGCTGGGCGTAGACGGGCGGCGTCGGAAAGGTCATCACGTCTCCTGGCGGTTGCGATGTGTGACCACGACGTCGATCGGTCCGGTTCACCCGTTAGCCCCAACCATCAGCGTCACCCGATCGAGTTATGACCGGCCAGTCAGCCGACTGCCGAAGGTAGCGAACCGACTACGATCCGTACATGGCTCGACGACTCGCCGGAACCCTGCTGGCAGTGATCGCCGCACTCGGCGTGACCACGACACCCGCACATGCCTCCGTCGACTTCACCGGCACGGTGAAACTCGACAACTGCTCCGGCTCGGTCGTCCGCCTTCCCAGTTCAGCGCCGGCGGACAAGGCGCTCGTGCTCACCAACGGGCACTGCGTCGAGCTCATGAAGCCGGGCCAGGTGCTCGTCGGCAAGCCGGTGGACCGCACCTTCACGCTGCTCGGCGGATCCGGCGCGGAGATGGCGAAGCTGCACAGCGCCAAGCTCGTCTACGCGACGATGACCGGCACCGACGCCGCGCTCTACCAGCTCGACAAGACGTACCAGCAGATCCAGCAGCAACACGGCGGCCGCGCGCTGGAACTGTCGGCGTCGCGACCCGTCGCCAAGTCGGAGATCCGGATCGTCTCCGGCTACTGGACGAAGATCTACTCGTGTCAGCTCGACGGTTTCGTCCACGAGGTCAAGGAAGCGAGCTGGACCTGGCGCGACTCGCTGCGCTACACGCCGTCGTGCAACACCATCGGCGGCACGTCGGGCTCGCCGATCATCGACAACGCGAGCGGCAAGGTCGTCGGCGTCAACAACACCGGCAACGAGAGCGGCGGCCGCTGCACGATGAACAACCCGTGCGAGGTCGACGCCGCCGGCAAGATCACCGTCCGCCGGGGCACCAACTACGGCCAGCAGACCTTCGGCTTCGTCTCCTGCTTCGGTCCCCGCACGACGCTGGACCTGACGCTCCCCGGCTGCCAGATCGCGAAGCCCTAGCCGGCCACGAACACGAGAAAGCCGGGACGCCCCTGCCCGCGTCCCGGCTTTCTCGGCCTTTCACTACCGTGCGGCGCGCACGATCAGGTCGGCCACGGTGTCCGGGTGCGACACGGCCACCGAGTGCGAGGCGCCCTTGACCTCGACGACCGCACGGCCGTGAGCGCGCTCGGCCATCCACTTCTGCGCGGCGATCGGGATGTTCTTGTCCTTGCCCGCCACCACGAAGTACGACGGAACGGTGTGCCACGCGGGCTCGCCGGCCTTCTCGGTCAGCGCGGTGTCGTTGATCGGTCGCTGTGTCGCCGCCGCCAGTGTCGCGTCCTTGCGGGACACGTCGGCCGCGAACTGCTGCCAGTACTTGTCCTGCTGGATCGTCAGATCCTTGCTGCCGTCACCGATGTCGATGGTGGACAGCGTGTCTCCGAGGGTGCTGCCGGGGAACTTGTTCGACAGTTCGAGAGCGCTCTCGCCCTTCTCCGGCGCGAACGCCGCGACGTAGACGAGCGCCTTCACGTTCGGGTTGCCGAGCGCCGCGGCCGACTGGACCATGCCGCCGTAGGAGTGTCCGGCGAGGACGATCGGCCCCTCGATCGAGGCCAGCACCTGACGCAGGTAGTTCGCGTCACCGGTGATGGACCTGAGCGGGTTCGCCACCGCCACGACCGGGAACCCCTTGCGCTGCAGGCGTTCCACGACACCGTTCCAGCTGGACGCGTCCGCGAACGCGCCGTGCACCAGCACGATGGTCGGCTTCTTGGCGCCCTGCTTCTCCGCGTCCTCCGCCGCACCGGCACCGGACGGAACAACGGCGGCCAGCGCCAGGAGCGTCCCCAGAACCGCGAACACCTTGCGAACTCGCATTGGTCTCTCACTCTCTCGTCGGCCACCGTGACGGTGGTGCATCGTGCTCGATTAGATCGTGCACGATGTAAGTTACCCGACGAGTTACCTCGTACGCGATGTGTTTCAGCTCACTGGCGCTCCGCGCCGTGCTTCACCCTGTTCAACGCCTTGCGGAGGATGGTGATCTCCTCGAGGGTCATGCCGAGCGCCTTGCCGAGCTGGTTGAACATCTCGGCACCGATCCACCGCAGGTCACGACCCTTGTCCGTGAGCTGGACGAGCACGGAACGCTCGTCGTCGGGGTGCGTGACACGCACCAGCAGACCGCTCTTCTCGAGCCGCTTGATCAACGGCGAGAGCGTGCTGTACTCCAGGTCGAGCTCCTGCACGAGCTCCCGGATCGGCCTCGAGTCCTTCTCCCACAACAGCAGCATCACCAGGAACTGCGGATAGGTGATGCCCGCCTTGTCGAGGATCGGGCGGTAGAAGCCGGTGACCGCTCGCGACGTCGTGTAGAGGTCGAAGCAGAGCAGGTCGGAGACCGTGGGAGTCACGGCGGACGGCGCGTCGGGAGTAGTGCTCACGCTTTTCAGGCTACTCGGAGCCAACCGCTCCAGCGGCGTGATCGGTTACGGCACCTCGAACGAGGACCGGCCCCGGCCTACGACCAGGGCTCGTCCAGTGCCGAGGCCTCGGCCCCCGCGTCGCGCAGCTCGTCGCGCACCACGCGATAGGCGAGGCCTTCCGCATAACCCTTGCGCGCCAACGCACCCACGAGCCGGCGGATCTTCGCCGTCTCGTCCACGCCGGACATGGTGCGCAGGCGTTTGCGGACCAGTTCGCGGGCACGCTCTTCCTCGGCCTCGCTGTCGACCGCGGCGACGGCCTCGGCCACCACCTCGTCCGCCACGCCCTTGCGGCGCAGTTCCATGACCAGGGCGCGGCGGCCCAGGCCGTTGTACGTGTGCCGGGAACGCACCCACATCTCGGCGAACTGCGCGTCGTCGATCAGGCCGGCACGGTCGAACTTGCCGAGGACGACCTCGGCGGCGCCGGCGCTGATCCCCTTGCGCAGCAGGGCGTCGTGCAGCTCCTGCCGGGAGCGGGCCCGAGCGGTGAGCAGCGCGTAGCAGATGTCCCGCGCTTTGCGCTGCTCTTCAGCCTCGTCCAACCCTCACGACCTCAGAACTCGACCGGAGCGACGGGAACCGTCTCGTCGGCGTCGAGGGTGGCGCCGATGCCGAGCTTGTCCTTGATGCGCTTCTCGACCTCGTTCGCGATGTCCGGGTTGTCCAGCAGGAACTTGCGGGCGTTCTCCTTGCCCTGGCCCAGCTGGTCGCCCTCGTAGGTGTACCAGGCGCCGGACTTGCGCAGGATGCCCTGGTCGACGCCCATGTCGATGAGCGAGCCCTCGCGGCTGATGCCCTTGCCGTAGAGGATGTCGAACTCGGCCTGCTTGAACGGCGGCGCGACCTTGTTCTTCACGACCTTGACCCTGGTGCGGTTGCCGACGGGCTCGCCGCCGTCCTTCAGGGTCTCGATGCGGCGCACGTCCAGGCGCACGGAGGCGTAGAACTTCAGCGCCTTACCACCGGTCGTGGTCTCCGGGGAGCCGAACATCACGCCGATCTTCTCGCGCAGCTGGTTGATGAAGATCGCGGTCGTGTTGGAGTTGCTGAGCGCACCCGTGATCTTGCGCAGCGCCTGGCTCATCAGGCGGGCCTGCAGACCGACGTGGTTGTCGCCCATCTCGCCCTCGATCTCGGCGCGCGGCACGAGGGCGGCGACCGAGTCGATGACCAGGATGTCGAGCGCGCCGGAACGGACCAGCATGTCCGCGATCTCGAGCGCCTGCTCACCGGTGTCGGGCTGCGACACCAGCAGTGCGTCGGTGTCGACGCCCAGCTTCTTCGCGTACTCCGGGTCGAGCGCGTGCTCCGCGTCGATGAACGCCGCGATGCCGCCGGCCTTCTGCGCGTTCGCCACGGCGTGCAGCGCCACCGTCGTCTTACCCGACGACTCCGGACCGTAGATCTCGACGACCCGGCCACGCGGCAGCCCACCGATGCCGAGCGCCACGTCCAGGGCGATCGCGCCGGTCGGGATCACGGCGATCGGGGCGCGGCCCTCTTCACCGAGGCGCATCACGGAGCCCTTGCCGAACTGCTTGTCGATCTGCGCCAGGGCCAGCTCGAGCGCCTTGTCCCGGTCGGGTGCTGCGGGTGCCATCTTGGGTCCACCTTTTGTCGTCTGCCGTTGCTTCGTCATGTTGGACCTGACGCTACTGGCGGGGTCTGACAATTCTGCGAAGCCGGGGGTCGCAGCCACTGTAGCCGAACACGTGTTCGAGCACACGCGACACTCCCGGCGCCCTGCTCAGCGGCGATTTTCCGGAACGTCGAACGCTTCGCAGACCGCGACCCAGACTTCTTTGGCCTCGGTTCCGGCCTCCAGCGCCTCGTCGGCGGTACGGCCCCCGAGCGACGACAGCACGTGGTCATGGGCGATCATCTCGGCCCTGACCTGGCCGAACTCCCCTGCCATGAGTTTGCGGAACATGGTGATGCGCACCGGAAGACCCTAACGAACGGGCCTGCGCAGCGATGCGAGGAGGCACACGACCAGCAGCGGCAGCGCGGTGAACCCGACGATCAGCCCGAGCGCCGCGTACGACCACGCCGTCACGACGATCCCGGCCACCGCTCCACCGATGGCACCGCCGACGTTCATCATCAGATCGGACAGCCCCTGCGCGGCGGGCCGGTCCTCGACCCGCACGGACTCCGTCAGCAACGCGGATCCCGCCACCAGCCCGGCCGACCAGCCGAAGCCGAGCAGCGCCAGTCCCGCGGCGAGTTGCGGAGCGTCGTGCGAGAGCGCCGTTCCCGCGACCCCGGACGCCGCCACCACCAGCGACGCGCCGATCGCGAGCACCGGCACGCGGCCCAGCCGGTCCGCCATCCACCCGAACAGCGGGCTCGCGGCGTACATAGCGGCGACGTGCAGGCTGATCACGACGCCGACCACGCGCAAGGACGACCCTGCGTGGTTCATGTGCACCGGTGTCATCGACATCAGCCCGACCATCGCCGTGTGGCACAACATCACACCAATGAGTGCAAGTCGGGCCATCGGCCCGAGCGTCGCCCAGATCTTCAGACCGCGGGGACTCTCGCCGCTGGCGCCTCCGGCGCAGCAGTCCGCGGATTCAACCGGTCGTGTGCTCTTCACGACGACCAGCGGGTCCGGCCGCAACCCGAACTGGATCACCAGCACCGCGGCTGCGAGCACCACGGCCGCCAGCAGGAACGGCCCGACGCCCGCCGGGAGACCCAGTGCGCCGGCCGCTCGCCCCGCGGGATCGGCCAGGTTCGGGCCGATGATCGCGCCGATCATGGCCGCCCACACCACGCGGGAGAGTTCGCGCGCACGGCGATGCGGATGGGCCAGATCCGTTGCGGCGTAACGAGCCGCGTAGTTCGCGCTGGACGCCCCTCCGAACAGGAGGAGACCTACCAGCAGCACCTGCCACAACCCGAGGCCCACGGCGACAGCGGCGATCAGCGCGCCGAGCCCGCCCATGCCGTAGCCGAGGATGAGAGCGGGCCGACGCCCGCTGCGTTGCGCGAGCCGGGCTCCCGGCAGGGCGAGCAGCGCGGCACCCGCGACGGCCGCGGTCTGCGCGAGCCCGCCGACGGCCTCGGACCCGGAGAGCGATGCGGCGATCAACGTGCTGAACGCGAGGCCGATCGTCACCGCCGCCGACCCCAGGATCTGGGTGCCGGTCAGCACGCGGACGACCTTGCGCTGCACGCGTTCGACCTGCGGCGCGACGGTCACCATGATCACGATCGTGACACGGCCGGACCTCTCGCCGACAGGTCCATCAGGGGCGTTACTCCCCCGGTTGCACGGACTTCTCGAAGAAGTCGGCCATTTCGTCCGCCTTGAGCTCGTCCGCGTTCTCCTCGGCGGTCTTGGTGAGGATGCCGAACATGGGACGGCCCTTGGCGGTGAACACCAGCACGCCGGTGCCGCTCGACGTGGCCGCGCTGTAGTCGCCCTCCAGGCCGTTGCCGGTCCAGTCGGCCTCGACGCGGTCGGTCTGGAACGACTTCGCGATGGAGGCCGCGTTGTTCTCCGCGCCGGTGACGCTGTCGGTGAGGATGTACTGGACCTCGTAGCCGTCGCGGATCGTGCAGCTCACGACCGTGCCCTTGATCTCCTCCATGCCGGTGATCTGCGCGGAGTCGGCCTTCTCGCAGCCGCCACCGTCCGGCACGGTGCCCGCGAGTTGGCGCAGGCACTTCGTGAAGCCCTGGCCGTCCTGCGAGGTGTCGTCCTTGCACTCGTCGGCGCTGGGCAGGCTCGGGCCGGACAGCGCGAAGACGGCGCCGATCACGCCCGCCACCACGAGGACGCCGGCACCGACACCGATGAGGACCTTCTTGTTGTCCTTCTTCGGCGCCTGCTGCGGGAAGTTCGCCGGGTAGCTGCCGCTGGTGTTCGGGTTCACCTGATAGGTGCCGCTCGCCGAGTACGCGCCGCTCGGGTACGAACCGCTCGGGTAGGAACCACTGGGGTACGAACCGCTCGGGTACGAGCCGCTGACCACGGGGTTCGGGCCGCTGACGTTCGGGTTCACCGGGTGCGGGCCGGTCACGGCGGGGCTGACCGGCGCGGTGACGACCGTGGGCGGCTCGACGAACTTGGGCTTGTCGTCCTCGGCCTTGAGCGTGATCATCGCCCGGTCCACGACCTGCGCGCCGGACGCGACGATCGTCTCCGGGTGGTCGGGGTTGGTCGGGACGATGCCGACCTTCTCCGCGATGATCTGCGCGACCAGCGGCATCCGGCAGGAGCCGCCGACGAGGTAGACGTGTTCGGGCGTGACGCCGGCGGTGCGGACCGTGGAGATCAGGACCTCGGTGCTGCGGATCAGGCTCGGCCTGATCAGCGCCTCCAGCTCGGCGCGCGTGATGACGACCTTCTCGAACGGCTCCGGCATCAGCACCTCGACCTGGGGCAGCTCGGAGAGGTCCTCCTTCGCGAGCCGCAGTTCCTCACGCAGGCCGAGGCAGGCGCGGTGGTCTTCGACGGTGACCGGGCGCATCAGCCGCTGCCAGCCGGCCGGGTCCTTGTGCGAGACGGTGCGGCCGATGTGCTCCATCAGCGCCTGGTCGACGTCGAGACCGCCGACGTCGCTGAGGCTGCCGTCCGCGAGGATGCGGTGCTGGGAGTCGAGCACGGAGACGTCGAACGTGTCGGCGCCGAAGTCGTAGACGGCGAGCGGGCGGCCACCGCCGAGCGAGGCCACGGCGATGGCCTCGGGAACGGGCACGAGCTCGCCGGTCATGCCCGCGAGCCTGGCCGAGGACAGCAGCCTGTTGCGCCTGGTGGGGCCCCACTCGGCCGGGTGCGTCAGGCGGATCTCGTCGAGGTGCTCGCCCTTCAGCAGCGCCGTCACGGCCTCCATGACACGCGCGTAGATGGCCGCGAGCGCGTCGTTGGTCGGCAGGTTCTGCTCACCGAGCTTGATCGTCGCCTTGTCGATGTGGCGCTTGGGGTTCGGCTCGTAGCGCGACGGGTCCTGGCGCGAACGCCGGTCCGCTTCCCGCCCGACGCGCAGGGAACCGTCCTCGTCGAGGTAGACGGACGAGGGCATCGTGGGCCCACCGTCCACATCCACCACACCGTGGTCGGACAGCACCGCAACCGTGTTGGCGGTGCCCAGGTCGACGGACAGGACGCGCACCGTGCTCCCCTCGCAGGACGTACGTGGTGATCGTGCCACAGCGGGCTTTGCCGAGTGCTCGGACCTGCGTAATCAGAAATTGTCGGACCCCGGCGTCATGATGGTCGCCATGGACGTGATGGAGGCATTCTCACCGGCGACCAGGCAGTGGTTCGCAGGGGCCTTCGCCGCGCCAACCCAGGCGCAGACGGGTGCGTGGGCGGCCGCGGCGGCGGGCGAGCACGCGCTGGTCATCGCCCCGACGGGCTCGGGCAAGACGCTGGCCGCGTTCCTGTGGGCGCTGGACAGGCTGGCTTCTTCCTCCACGCCGTCGGAGCCGAAACGGCGCTGCCGGGTGCTTTACGTCTCACCGTTGAAAGCGCTGGCGGTGGACGTCGAACGAAATCTGCGCGCTCCTCTGGCCGGCATCAGGCAGGCGGCGCACCGGCTGGACCTGACCGAGCCGTCGATCACCGTGGGCATGCGCACGGGTGACACGTCCCCGGAGGAACGCAGGGCGTTCGGGCGCACTCCCCCGGACGTGCTGGTGACGACGCCGGAGTCGTTGTTCCTGCTGCTGACGTCGTCGGCACGCGAGTCGTTGCGCGGCGTGGAGACGGTGATCGTCGACGAGGTGCACGCGGTGGCGGGCACCAAGCGCGGCGCGCACCTCGCGTTGTCACTCGAACGGCTGGACGCGCTGCTCGACCGGCCGGCGCAGCGGATCGGGTTGTCGGCGACGGTGCGGCCGGTCGAGGAGATCAGCACGTTCCTGTCCGGCGGGCGGCCGGTGTCGGTGGTGCAGCCGAAGACGCCCAAGGTCATCCAGGTCGAGGTGGAAGTACCGGTCGAGGACATGTCGCTGCTCGGCCAGCCGACGGGTGAGGTGTCGGGTTCGGCCGCCGGAGCCGAGCAGCGCACCTCCATCTGGCCGTCGGTCGAGGCGCGGATCCTGGAGCTGGTGCGGGCGCACCGGTCGACGATCGTCTTCGCGAACTCACGGCGGCTCGCGGAACGGCTGACCGCGCGGTTGAACGAGCTCGCCGAAGAGGCGGCGGAGCTGGAGTCGTTCCCGGCCGAGGCGATCGGCCAGTCCGGGATGACGGTGCAGAAGACCGCGTCCGTCGCTCGCGCGCACCACGGTTCGATGTCGCGGGAACAGCGCACCGCCGTGGAAGAGGACCTGAAGTCGGGCCGGCTGCCCTGCGTCGTGGCGACGTCGTCGCTGGAGCTCGGCATCGACATGGGCTCGGTCGACCTGGTGGTGCAGGTGGAGGCACCGCCGTCGGTCGCGTCCGGGCTGCAGCGCGTCGGCCGGGCCGGGCACCAGGTGGGCGCGGTGTCGCGGGGCGTGATGTTCCCGAAGTTCCGCGGCGACCTGGTGTCGTGCGCGGTGGTGGCGGAACGGATGCGGGACGGCGCGATCGAGGCCGTGAGGTTCCCGCGCAACCCGCTCGACGTGCTGGCGCAGCACATCGTCGCGATGGTCGCGATGGAGACGTGGACGGTCGAGGAGCTGACGGCGCTGGTGCGGCGCGCGGCGCCGTTCGCCGGGCTGCCCGAGTCGGCGCTGAACGCGGTGCTGGACATGCTGTCCGGCCGGTACCCGTCCGAGGAGTTCGGCGAGCTTCGGCCGCGGATCACCTGGGACCGGGTGAACTCCGAGCTGCGCGGCCGGCCCGGTTCGCAACGGCTGGCGGTCACGTCCGGAGGCACGATCCCCGACCGGGGGTTGTTCGCGGTCATGACGCCGGCCTCGGAGAACGGTCCCGGTTCCCGCGTCGGCGAGCTCGACGAGGAGATGGTCTACGAGTCGCGGGTCGGCGACACGTTCCTGCTGGGCACGTCGTCGTGGCGGGTCGAGGACATCACCCACGACCGGGTGATCGTGGTGCCCGCGCCGGGCCAGCCCGCGCGGATGCCGTTCTGGAAGGGCGACGCTCCGGGGCGTCCGCTCGAACTCGGCCGGGCGATGGGCAAGTTCCTGCGCGAAGTGTCCACGATGGAGGATTCCGCAGCGCGCGAACGCGCCACGTCCGCCGGTCTGGACGAGTGGGCGACGGACAACCTGCTGGCGTACCTGGGCGAGCAGCGGGAGTCGACGCGGCACGTGCCGAACGACAGGACCGTTCTGGTGGAACGGTTCCGCGACGAGCTGGGTGACTGGCGGCTCGTCGTGCACTCCCCGTTCGGCGCTCAGGTCAACGCGCCGTGGGCGCTCGCGATCGCGGCTCGCCTGCGGGAGAAGCGCGGTGTCGAGGTGCAGGCGGCGCACTCCGACGACGGCATCGTGCTGCGGTTGCCCGACGCCCTGGACTACGAGGGCGTCGAGGTGACGGCGGGCGCGGAGGACGTGCTGCTCGACCCCGACGAGGTCGAGCAGATCGTGGTCGCGGAGGTGGGCGGCTCGGCGTTGTTCGCGGCCCGGTTCCGCGAGTGCGCGGCCCGGTCGCTGCTGCTGCCCCGCCGCGATCCACGCCGGCGCACCCCGTTGTGGCAGCAGCGGCAACGGTCGGCGCAGCTGCTGTCGGTCGCCTCGAAGTACGAGAGCTTCCCGGTGGTCCTGGAGGCGATGCGCGAGTGCCTGCAGGACGTGTACGACGTGCCGGGCCTGAAGGAGCTGATGTCGGACGTCCGCGCGCGCAAGGTGCGCGTGGTCGAGGTGGAGACCCCGTCGCCGTCGCCGTTCGCCCGCAGCCTGCTGTTCGGGTACGTGGGCATGTTCCTCTACGAGCTGGACGCTCCGCTGGCGGAACGGCGGGCGGCGGCGTTGTCGCTCGACTCGACGCTGCTCGCCGAGCTGCTCGGCTCGGAGGCGATCCGCGAGCTGCTCGACCCGGAGATCGTGGCCGAGGTCGAGCGCAGCCTGCAACGCCTCTCCGAGGACCGCCGCCCGCGGCACGCCGAGGACACCGCGGACCTGTTGCGGTTCCTGGGAGACCTCTCGGACGCGGAGGCGCTCGAACGCGGCGTGCCGCGCGAGTGGCTGGACGAGCTGGTTGCCGAGCGCCGGGTGATCCGCGTCCGGATCGCCGGCGAGGAACGCAGCATCTCGATCGAGGACGCGGGCAAGGTCCGCGACGCGCTCGGTGTCGCGCTTCCGGTCGGCGTGCCGGAGGCGTTCACCGAACCGGTGGCGGATCCGCTGGGCGACCTGCTGAACCGCTACGCCCGCACTCACGGGCCGTTCCCCGCCTCCGAACCCGCTGCCCGCTTCGGTCTGGGCGTGGCCGTGGTGACGGGTGTGCTGGAACGGATGGCGGCCACCGGCCGGTTGGTGCGCGGTGAGCTCCGTCCCGGCGGCACGCACACCGAGTACTGCGACGCGGACGTGCTGCGCCGCCTGCGCCGGGCGTCGCTTGCACGGCTGCGGTCCGAGGTGGAGCCGGTCGAACCGGCCGCACTGGGCCGGTTCCTTCCGCAGTGGCACGGCCTGGGCCGGCGGCTGCGTTCGGCACCGACGGTCGACGACGTGTTCTCGGTGGTGGAACAGCTCGCGGGTGCACCGCTTCCCGCGAGCGCCTTCGAATCTCTGCTGCTCCCGTCCCGGTTGCCCGGTTACTACCCGGCGTTGCTGGACGAGCTGACGGCGTCCGGCGAGGTGACGTGGACGGGCTGCGGCGCGCTGGCCGGGGGCGACGGGTGGATCGCGCTCGCCCCCGTCGACGTGGCCGACCTGCTGCTGCCCGACCTGGTGCCGGAGTCGATCCCGGAGTCACCGCTGCACACCGCGGTCCTGGAGGCGTTGTCGGGCGGGGCGTTGTTCTTCCGCCAGGTGGTCGACCGCGCCTCGCTGTCCGTGACGTGCACGGACGCCGAAGTCGTCGGCACGCTGTGGGATCTGGTGTGGGCGGGGCTGATCACGAACGACACGTTGTCGCCGTTGCGCGCGCTGGTGTCCGGTGGCGGCGCGGCGCACAAACCTCGCCGCAGTGCTCCGCGCGGCCGCTACGCCCGGCTGCGTTCCCGTCCCGACATGCCTTCTCGCACGGGTCCGCCGACCGCCGCCGGTCGCTGGTCTCTCGCGGTGACCCCGGCCGACAACCCGACCCGCCGGGCGCACGCGCGTGCCGAGGCCTTCCTGGAACGCCACGGCGTGCTGACGAGGGGCGCTCTCGACACCGAACGCGTGACGGGTGGGTTCAGCGGTGTCTACAAGGTGCTGCGGGCCATGGAGGAGTCGAACCAGGTCATCCGCGGTTACGTCGTCGAGGGGCTGGGCGCCGCCCAGTTCGCGGCACGAGGCGCCGTGGACCGCCTGCGGGCGTTGTCGCGCCCGCCCGGTCAGCCCTCACAAGCCGATGAGGTCGCGGTGGTGCTCGCCGCGGCCGACCCGGCCCAGCCCTACGGAGCCGCTCTGGCGTGGCCGGATCCGCTGGGCGAGGGCAAGCACAGGCCTGCTCGCAAAGCCGGCGCGCTGGCGGTGCTGGTCGACGGCACCCCGGTGCTCTACGTGGAACGAGGAGGCAAGTCGCTGCTGTCGTTCACCGACGACGATCCGACCCTGCGCACCGCCGCGAACGCACTGAGCCGGGCTGTCCGCGACGGCTGGCTGGGCCAGCTGGCGGTCCAGCGAGCCGATGGCGAGATCGCGCTCACCTCGCACCTGGCGACGGTCCTGCAGGAGGCCGGTTTCCGCGCCACTCCGAAGGGCTTGCGCCTGCGAGCGTGATCAGGCGGGAAACAGCGAGCTGTAGGCGTTGAGCGCGGGCTGTCCGCCGAGGTGGGCGTAGAGGACCGTGGAGTCGCGGTCGATCTCGCCCGACGACACGAGGTGGATGAGCCCCGCCAGGGACTTCCCCTCGTAGACCGGGTCGGTGATCATCGCTTCCAGCCCGGCACCGAGGCGCATGGCCTCCAGTGTGGACTCGTCGGCGATGCCGTAGGTGCCGGCGTGGAAGCGGTCGTCGAGGAGGATGTCCTCTTCGGACACCGTGACCTCGCGGAGCTTGGCGGTGTTGTGCGCGATGCGGGTGATCTGGTCGAGGGTCTCGGCGGGTTTGGCGGACGCGTCGATGCCCAGCACGCGGCGGTTGGTGTCGTTCGCGAAACCGGCGACCATGCCCGCCTGGGTGCTGCCGGTGACGGAGCAGACGATGATGGTGTCGAAGAAAATGCCGAGCTGGGCTTCCTGCTGGCGGACCTCGTCGGCCCAGTTCGCGAACCCCATGCCGCCCAGCGGGTGGTCGGAGGCGCCTGCGGGGATCGGGTAGGGCTTGCCGCCGTTCGCGCGGACCTCGTCGATCGCCTGTTCCCAGGCGGGCTTGACGCCGATGCCGAACTCGGCGTTCACCAGCCGGACGTCGGCTCCCATCATGCGGCTGAGCAGGATGTTGCCCACGCGGTCACTGCCGACGTCGGACCACTCGACCCAGCTCTCCTGCACCAGCACGGCTTTCAGGCCGGCGCGGGCCGCGGCGGCCGCGACCTGGCGGGTGTGGTTGGACTGGATGCCGCCGATCGACACGAGGGTGTCGCAGCCGGTGGCCAGGGCGTCGGCGACGAGGTACTCGAGCTTGCGGGTCTTGTTGCCGCCGTAGGCGAGGCCGGAGTTGCAGTCCTCGCGCTTCGCCCAGACGGAGGCGCCGCCGAGGTGAGCCGTGAGGCGGTCCAGGCGGTGGACCGGAGACGGACCGAAGAGAAGCGGGAATCTGTTCACAGTTCCTCCTTCAGGGTGTTCCAGTTCTGGTCGACCAGGGTCGTGGCCAGCAGGTCGTCGCCCTGCTCGCACGCCTCGATGATCTGCTGGTGCTGCGTCACGGAATGCCGTGCGTTCGGCGAGGAGAACCGGCTGTGCTCGATCCTGCGCACCAGCGGGGTGAAGCGGTCGATGGTCGCGGCGATCGCGAAGTTGTCGCAGCAGCGGACGGCCACGGCGTGGAACTCGTCGTCGGCGGCCAGCGCGGCAGCAGCGTCGTCGGCGTCGAGCGCCTTCTTGAAGGCCTTGTTCGCGGCGCGCATCGCGGCGATGTCCTCGGCCGTCATCTTCGGCACCGCCAGGCCGATCGCGAGGGCGTGCATCGTCTGCACGACGACGAGCGCGTCGCGCACGGGCTCCGCTTCGAGTGCGGTGACACGGGTGTACGCATGCGGCTTGGTCTCGACGAGACCTTCATCGGACAGCGTGGCGAGCGCCTCCCGTACCGGGGTGCGGGACAGACCCAGCCGTTCCGCCAGCTCGACGTCCTTGATGGGCGTGCCGGGCTCCAGATCGCCCCGCACGATCGCCGACCGGATCTCGGCCGCCGCGCGTTCCTTCAACGACCCATATCCAATATATTGCATATTGGTGAGACTAGGGCCGGGGTCAAGTGATCGCAACCAAAGCAGTCTGAACTGGCGATATACAGCTTCGCGGCCCACACCGCGCCACGCACCAGGGGCCATTGCAATGAGTCGTTTGCGGACGTCCGCAAACGTTTTTGCATGAAGGCGGCTCGATCGGCGTGATCGAGCCGGAAGAGCGGGCGGCCTCGCGGCGCCGCGATTCGGGTCGGACCGCGTGCGCGTTCGGCTACGACATGCCCGAGAGGAGCGGCTGCCGGCTTGGATACGTGATCGACTGGACGGGGAGTCGGACCGGCTCTGAGCGCCTGCCGGTCAGATCGGCAGCTTGCGGCCGAGCACCGCGAACGGGCGCGGGTCGCCGGTGAACTGGTAGTGCCGCAGCACGTCCTCGAAGCCGACGCGGCGGTAGAGCTTCCACGCCTTGCTCGGGCCCTCGGGCGTGGAAAGCAGCACGCAGGAGGACCGCACGCCCTCCAGCAGGCGGCGCAGCAGCTCCTCGCCGAGGCCACGGCCCTGTGCGCGCGGCAGCACGTGCAGTTCGGTGAGTTCGAAGTAGTCGGTGAGCCAGCTGTCGACGACGACGGGCGGCGAGACCTGCATCAGTCCGCGCCGCACCTGCTCGTGCCACCACTGGCCGGTCGCACCGCGGTAGCCGTAGCCGATGCCGACGAGTTCGTCCTGCTCCCCCAGCGCGACGACGCAGCGCCAGTCCTCGCGCATCATGTGGGCGAGCCACATCGGGGCGCGCTGCTCGACGGTGGCGGGCGGGTAGTTCATCGCCGTCACGTACAGCGCGAGCGCTTCGCCCAGCCGCACGTTCAGTTCCGAGGCGGTGATCTCGACGATGCGCTCCAGGCGCGGCGAGGCCGTCATGCCTTCACCGCCGCGACGCGTCCGCCCGTCAGCGCGACCAGGTCCGCGAAGGTCGTGGGGTAGACGGCGTGCGGATGGCCCGCGGCGGCCCAGATCTCCTCGTAGCCGGACAGCGACTCGTCCACCACGGTCTCGATCGGCGCCGGGTGCCCGACCGGCGACACGCCGCCGATCACCTGACCCGTGTGCTCACGGACGAACTCGGGGTCGGCGCGCTTGACGGCGTCCGCGCCCACGAGTGCGGCGACCAGTGACGTGTCCGCGCGGTGCGCGCCCGACGTCAGCACCAGCAGCGGGGCCGCCTCGCCGTCGCGCACCGCGGCGAACACCAGGCTGTTCGCGATCGCGCCTACCTGCACACCTACCGCCTGCGCCGCGGCCGCCGCGGTCCGCACGGCGTCCGGCAGCACGACGATGCGTGCGGCGGTGGCGGGCGGCAGGGCTTCCGCGACCTTGCGGATTCCGGGGTGTTCGAGCGCACTCACGTCTCCATGAGACCACGACTCGCGCCCACGCGGTGGGCCGGGTTGAGGAATCCATCGGCTGACAGCTACGCTGAGGGAGACTCGAACATGTGTTCGAGTCTCACCATGCCTCGGAGGTGGGGTGGGGGAAGCACCCCACCTCCGAGAGCCGCCGGCTTCCCCTCGGCGGTGACGTCGTTCACCGACGCCACGAGGAGGCCGAGATGACAGCCGATCTTTCGAATCCGGCAGCCTTCCCCATCCCGTTGCCACCCGCGTCCGCGCTCGTCCTGCTGCGGCAGGCCCACGACTCGCTCGCCGAGTCGGAGCGCACGCCCGAACCCCCGGAGCGGTTCGCGACCGCTTACCTCGCCGCGTTGCGCGCTGCTGCCGCAGTGCTCGCCTTGCGTGGACGGCCCCACCGCGGACGGTCGAGGCCGACCAGCGCGTGGGTGCTGCTCGCCGCGATGGCACCGGAAATGAGTGAGTGGGCCGCTTTCTTCGCGTCGTGGTCGTCCACACGGGCCGCCGTGCTCGCGGGAATCACCAGACATGTCAACGCGCGCACTGCAGACGACCTGGTGCGCCAGACCCATCTGTTCGTGGCGCTCGTCGACCGCGTGATGAGCGAGGCACAGCCGTGAACCATCTGGAAGTTCTGCGTCGTGAGGCGGAGCTGCTCGTCATGTCCGCGATCGGCCAGCCACCGCACAAGGGCGTGCCTGCCTGTCCTGGGCTGAACCTCGGGGAGACAGTGCGGCACATCGGCGGCGGCTATCGCGGCGCGCTGGCGTGGATCAGGCTCGGCCGTGAGCCTGAGGTCGGGGAATGGCAGGACTTTCCGGAGCCCGGCGAGGACGCGCTGGAGTTCATGCGCTCGGGCGCGGAGGCCGTGATCGCGGAACTCGAAACGCACGACGAGGACGAGCCGTGCGCGACGTGGTGGCCTGATCAGCAGAACTACGGGTTCTGGCGGCGACGGCTCGCGCACGAGACGACGGTGCACCGCATGGACGTCCAAGGTGCCGCGGGCATGGAGGTCGGTGCCGTCGACGACGAGGTCGCGGTCGACGGCGTCGACGAGGTGCTCACGTTGTGGCTGGGGCACAAGCTGGACGTGCTCGGGGTGCGGGGGTCGCGGGACAGCCTCGTCACCATCCAGGTCGAGGACCACCTGTGGCTCACGCGCTGCGGACCACACGGCGCGTCGGCGTGGCGCGTGGTCGACCCGGAGGACACCCACGGCGCCGACGCGCAGGTGTCGGCGGGCCCGATGACGATGTACCGCTGGCTGTGGGGACGGTTGCCCGACCGGATGGTCGAGGTGGTCGGCGACCACGACGCGATCGCGCAGTTGTGGGCGCTACTGCGGCTCGCGACCAAGTAGCACGCTCGCGGTCTCCTCGCCCGTTGCCGACAGCAGCCGGTAGCGGGCGCGGCGGCCGTCGAAGTCCAGCAGTGCCACGGAGTTCCCGAAGTGCGGGCCGCTGGTCTTTCGCCAGTGCACCAGGTCCTCCGGCACACCGGCCAGCGTCGCGAGCCGGCGGAACACCCACGAGGCCGCGCGGGACCACGACAGCCGGAACGCAGGACGCAGGAACTTCGGCGCCTCGTTGTGGATGGGCGAGCACACGAGTTGCGCGACCAAGGCCTTGGTGGGCCTGGGGAACTCGGCCTCGGCGACGTAGCTGTGGTGGACGTCGCCGGAGAGCACGCACACCGTGGCGGAGCCGTTGTTCGCCGCTTTCTCGATCATGCGGGAGAGCCGGTCGAACGATTCGCGGAACGCCGGCCAGTGCTCCAGGTCGACCGCCTGCCTGATCCCCTCCGCCGCCTTGCCCTGCCAGCCCGGCTTGCGCGCGCCGATCTCGTTGAGGGACTGGAAGTGGCTGAGCGCGTGCGGCATCAGCCACGGCAGCGACGAGCCGATCAGCAGGTGGTCGAAGTCGCCTTCGGTGTTCCGCTCGATCCACTCGAACTCCTCGTCGCTGACCATCTGCCGCTTGCCCTCGTCGAGGATGCGGCCGGAACGCGTGTCGACCATCAGCAGCCTGGCGCGGCCGAACTCGCGGCGGAAGCTCCACCACGTCGACTTGCGGCCCTCCACCTCCTTGTCCGCTTCCTCGGCGAACTCCTCCAGCAACGGCAGCACGTCCGTGTCCTGGGCCTTCACCTTGGCGTACAAGGCGTTTCGCGCGAGCTCGTCCGGCCCCAGGTTGCCGAGGTGCTGGTAGACCCAGTAGGAGGAGATGGCGCCGCGGATCCTGTCACGCCACCACGGCTTGTCCGCCATCTCCTTGCGCCACACCGCGGACGTGTTCCAGTCGTCGCGCACGTCGTGGTCGTCGAAGATCATCGACGTCGGCACGACCGACAGCAGCCAGCGGATCTCCGGGTCGCCCCAGGTCTCGTGGTAGAGACGGGCGTACTCGCCGAAGTGCACGACCTCGCCGTCGGGTTCCTTCGTGCCGTTCCTGCTGTCCCGCAGCCACTGCTTGGTGGCCTCGGTGGGTTCGTCGGCGTAGACCTGGTCCCCCAGCAGGATCAGCGCCTGGGGCCATTCCGGTTCCGGTGTAGCCATCAGCCGTTGCGCGAACGCGTCGAGGGCGTCGGGGCCGACCGGCTGGTTCGGGGCGGCGCGGCACGACCCGAAGGCGATCCGGCGGACCTCGCCGGTGCGGATGACCGGTTTCGGGAAGCCGCTGCCGGGTTCGGGCCAGACGCTCTCGCCGTCCAGTCTCACGTCGTACTCGGTTCGTGGCCCCAGGTCCTCCAGCCGGACGAGCGCGAAGTGCTGCCTGCCCGCCTGGAACGTGCGAGCGGTGTGACCGGCGATAGTGACCTCGCACGAGGCGTCCGTCTCGACCCACACCGTCGCAGACGATGCGTCGACATATCTCAGGAGCGGTCCGAGCACCAGCTTCGCCACGCGCGAGACAGTACCCTCGCACGAGTGGAAATCACGTTCGAGGCGGCGGATCCCCCCGCGCTGGCCGCGTTCTGGTCCGAGTTCGCCGGCGACGAGATCGAGCTGACGTTCGTGTGGAGCGACATTCCGAAGATCGAGAAGAACCGGGTGCACCTCGACCTGGCCTCGACGTCGCCCGAGCACCAGGCGGACGTCGTGGCGCGGGCGTTGAAGCTCGGCGCCGAGCACGCCGACGTCGGTCAGATCGACGTGCCGTGGGTGGTGCTGCGCGATCCGCAGGGCAACGAGTTCTGCGTCCTCGAACCCCGGCCCGAGTACCCCGGCGTGATCGCGGCCGTCGTCGTCGACTCACGTGATCCGCTGGCGTCGGCCGGGGCGACCGGGCACCCGGTGGTGCGCAGCGGCGACGGCTTCGCCTCGGTGCGGCCCGAGCCGGGTCCGTGGCTCGAGTTCGTGCGGACCGACGATCCGGAGCCGATCACGAACCGCGTGCGCGTCCGGTGGGCCGACCCGGCGTAACGGGCCACTGATATCCGATATACCAGACCGCGATATATCAGCTTATGCAAAAGACGTTTGCGGACGTCCGCAAACGTCTTTTGCATAAGGGTCAGTAAACGCTGGTCAGAGCGTTGCGCCTGGCCGTCGCGTCAGAGGGCGGCCAACCGTTCACGAAGGGTGTCGAGGCCCATCGCGCCCATCTCCAGGGCTTCCTTGTGGAAGAGCTTGAGGTCGAAGTCGGCGCCCTTGCGGGTCCGCGCGTCCTCGCGGGCGGCGAGCCACAGGCGCTCGCCGATCTTGTACGCCGGTGCCTGGCCCGGCCAGCCGAGGTAGCGGTCGATCTCGTCGCGGATGTGCGCGGGCTCCGAGAGGGTGCGGGTCATCATGAACTCGAGGCCGAGTTCGGGGGTCCAGCGCTCACCGGGGTGGAAGCCGGTGCCGGCCGGGATCTCCAGCTCCAGGTGCATGCCGATGTCGATGATCACGCGCGCCGCGCGGAACAGGTGGGCGTCGAGCATGCCGAGCAGGTCGCCGTCGTCGTCGAGGTAGCCGAGTTCGCGCATGAGGCGTTCCGCGTAGAGCGCCCAGCCCTCGCCGTGGCCCGACACCCAGCACATCAGGCGCTGGAAGTCGTTCAACGTCTCGGACTGGTACACCGCCGTCGCGCACTGGAGGTGATGGCCCGGCACACCCTCGTGGTAGACCGTCGAGGTCTCGCGCCACGTCGGGAACACCGACTTGCCCTCGGCGATCGACCACCACATGCGGCCGGGGCGGGAGAAGTCCGCGGTCGGCTGCGTGTAGTAGGCGCCGACGGCACCGCCGGGCGGGGCGATCCTGCACTCGAGGTTCATCAGCGCGTCCGGCAGGTCGAAGTGCACGTCGCGCAGGTCGAGCAGGGCCTTGTCGGACAGTTCCTGCATCCACGCCTGCAGGCCGTCCTGGCCGTGCACCTGGTAGCGCGGGTGCTCGTCGAGGAACGCGGCGGCCTCCGCCAGGGTGGCACCCGGCTTGAGCCGTGAAGCCACCTCCTTCATCTCGGCCTCGATGCCGAGGAACTCTTCCCAGCCCCACGCGTAGGCCTCGGCCAGGTCGAGCCGCGAGCCGGTGAAGTAGCGAGAACCGAGGCGGTAGCGCTCCTCGCCGACCGCGTCCTTCGTCGGCGCCTGAGGAGCCAGCGTCGTGCGGAGGAACGAGGCGAAGTCCGCGTAGGCGGCCGCAGCGGCGGTGGCGCCGGCGTCGAGAGAGGAGCGCACGGAGCCGTCGACGTCGGCGGAGGCGGCGAACGGGCCGAAGAACGTCGAGGCGAAGGTGTCGCACTGCTTGGCGACCTGGGTGACCTGACGCAATGCGGAGACGTGGCCGCGGGAGGCGGCGTGCGAGAGAGAGGCGCGCAGGCCGTCGAGTGCGGCGGGCACGGCGGAGAGGCGGCGGCCGATGGTGGCCCACTGCTCCGGGGTGTCGGTCGGCATCTGGTCGAAGATGTCGCGCACGGACTGGATCGGGCTCGCGATGACGTTCAGCGAGGACTCGGTCTCACCGGCCTCGTACAGCTCGTGTTCCAGGCCCGTGCGTTCCAGGAAGACGGCGCGTGCCGCTTCCTCGGAGGCATCCGCGGGCTGTGCGGCGGTGACGGCGGCGAGAGCGCGGACGGCGAGTTCGTCGCGCGCCGCGTGCCCTTCCGGGGAGAGGTCCGTCAGCTGGTCGTCGGAACCCGCGAAGCCCAGGCTCGTGGCCGTGATGGGGTCGAGCGCCACGTAGTCGCTGACGAATTTGTTGCTGATCTCGTGCACGGATGCCATGCGCCGAGACGCTACCTCGCGCTTCTCGACACCAAAAGGTAGTTAGTCAAGCTCACGACCGTCGAAGGGGACCTGCGTCGTTTGGGCCGTGCTGGCAGGATGTCCGGGTGCGTCGTTCCCGGGCACTGCTGCTGCCGGTCTTCTTGCTGCTCACCCTGTTTTCGCTGAGTGGTTGCGTTCGCGTGTACGCCGCCATGGCCGTGTCCGACGACGACCGCATCTCCGGTGAGATCGTCGCGGCCACGCCACCGACGCAGGACAACGACCCCGGTCCGCAGCTCAAGGTGCCACCGGAGCTCGCGAGCCGCGTCACCACCAAGCCGTACCGGGTGGAGTCGTACGCGGGCACGCAGCTGTTCTTCAACGGCCTGTCGTTCGACGAGATGCGGACGCTGTCGACGTCCACCAGCTCGTCCAACAGCCGCTACAGCCTCAACTTCCGCCGGTCGGGTGATCTTGTCACGCTCTCGGGGTCGGTCGACCTCACCCAGGTGCCCGTGGAACGCGCGGACATCCAGATCAAGGTCAGCTTCCCCGGCAAGATCGTGAACACCAACGGCCGCGAGGAGGAGAACAACACGATCGCGTGGTCTCCGAAACCCGGTCAGGCGTCGATGCTGCAGGCCACCGTGCAGTACGCGGGCGAGAACTCCAGCTCGTTCTTCGGCTGGGCGCTGCTGGTCGCCGGGCTCACCGGCGGTGCCGCGCTGATAGTCGTCGTGCTCGCGCTCATCGCGCACAAACGCAACGTCACGCTCTAGGCGCGCGTCACCAGGCCCAGGCGCCCCAGCACTTCCTTCGTCGCCTTGGACCTGTTCATCGTGTAGAAGTGCAGCGCGGGAACGCCCTCGTCGAGCAGCCGCTGGCACATCTCGGTCGCGATGTCGATGCCGGTCGCCCGGAACCCCGCCACGTCGTCCGCGTACGGCTCCAGCCGGCGTGAGACCTCCAGCGGCAGATCGGCGCCGGACAGCTCCACGATCTTGGCCAGGCCGCGCGGCGAGAGCATCGGCATGATCCCGGGCAGGATCGCCGCGGAACAGCCCGCCGCCGCCACCCTGTCGCGCATCCGCAGGAACGGCTCCGGCGCGTGGAACAGCTGGGCCACCGCGTAGTCCGCGCCCGCGTTGAGCTTGCGCAGCAGGAACTTGAGGTCGGTGTCGAGGTCGCCCGAGCGCGGGTGCCCGTACGGGAACGCCGCCACGCCCACGCAGAAGTCGCCGAGCTCGCGGACCAGCCGCACCAGCTCGTCGGCGTAGCTGAGGCCTTCCGGGTGCGCGACCCACTCGCCCATCGGGTCGCCGGGAGGGTCGCCGCGCAGCGCCAGGATGTTGCGCACGCCGATCGCCGCGTACCAGCCGATGACGTTGCGCAGCTCCGCCACCGAGTGCTCGACGGCGGTGAGGTGCGCGACGGGGAGCAGCGTCGTCTCCTGCGCGATGCGGCCGGTGGCGCGGATCGTGCGGTCCCGGCGCGACCCGCCGGCTCCGTAGGTGATCGACACGAACGCCGGGTCGAGGCCTTCCAGCTCGCGGACGGCCTTCCAGAGGACCTTCTCGTCCTCCGCGTCCCGGGGAGGCAGGAACTCCACCGAGAACTTGGGTGACTCACCCCGGAGTCGCTCCACCACCGACGTCATGGGACCAACACTAGTGGGTCTTCCGCCAGGTGAGACTCCTGCTCACCATGTGGTACGCAGGCCCCGACATGCGGGTGGCCCCGGACACAGCGGAACATGGACGTGTGTCCCACCACCCCATCGACGTTGCGTTGCCCCAGCACGTCGAAGCAGCGTTGACCACGTATCTGGCCTCCCGCCGCGCGTCCGGCGAGGCGATGGACCCGAGCTTTGCGAGCGCCGTCGACGCGCTCTCCGATTTCGTGCTGGGCGGTGGCAAGCGCATCCGCCCGACGTACGCGTGGTGGGGCTGGCGCGCGGCCGGGGGCGATCCCGACGGCGATCTCGCGGAAGAGGTGCTCACGGCGGTCAGCTCGCTGGAGCTGATCCAGGCGTGCGCGCTGATCCACGACGACCTGATGGACGCCTCGTCGGTGCGGCGGGGCAAGCCGACCGTGCACATCGCGTTCGGCTCACGGCACCGCGAGCAGGGCTGGCTCGGCTCGTCGGAGCGGTTCGGCATGTCGGCGGCCGTGCTGATCGGCGACGTCGCGCTGGCGTGGGCGGACGACATGCTCTTCGCCGCCGGGCTGCCGTCCGAGGTGCTGCGCCGGATGAGCGAACCGTGGCGGGACATGCGCACCGAGATGCTCGCCGGCCAGTACCTCGACGTGCTGACGCAGGCCAGGGGCGACTCGTCGCCCGACGCCGCGTTGCGCATCGACCGGCTCAAGACCGCCGCGTACACCGTCGAACGGCCGCTGCACATGGGCGCGGCGATGGCGGGTGGCTCGCCCGAGCTGATCGACGGGCTGCGCGCGTTCGGTGCCGACATCGGCGTCGCGTTCCAGCTGCGCGACGACCTGCTCGGCGTGTTCGGCGACCCCGAGGTGACCGGCAAGCCCGCCGGCGACGACCTCTCCGAGGGCAAGCGCACGCTGCTCGTCGCGCTCGGCATGCAGTTCGGCGCCGATGTGCTGGACACCGCTCTCGGCAAGCCCGACCTCGACCTCGCCACCGTCGAGCAGGTCCGGCGCGCGCTCGTGGACGTCGGCGCCGTCGACGCCGTCGAGGAGCGCATCGAGGAGCTGACCAAGAGCGCGCTGGCCGCCCTCGACGACGCTCCCGTGGCCGAACCGGCCGCCACCAAGCTCGCGGACCTCGCGATCAGTTCGACGAAGCGGACCTTCTGAGTCGATCATGTGCGTCTCTTGCCGGGGGTTGATTAAGTCCTCGTGACCGTGTGGGCCGTTGCTTGCTGACGCTTACGCGCGTTGTGCAACGATGTTCGGGCGATGGCAGCAACTCCGTCCCTACCCCGCACGAGCTCCGAGGCGTCGATACAGGAGCTTCAACCAGTCGTGCGCACGAACACCTACGCCATCCCCATCCGCACGACCATGCTCGGCCTGCTGGGCGTGGCGCTGATCGCGCTCGGGGGCATGGGTGCCGGCGCGATCCTGGAGCGCGACCCGCTGCTCACCCAGGTCGGGCTGAGCTGGCTGCGCTACGGCCACGGCCGCGACCTCGCGAGCATGGTCCTGTACCTCGGGCTGGGCCTCGTCATCTGGGCGTGGATCCGGCTCGGCCGCCTCGTGCGGTGGGGTGAGATCGGCGACTTCGCGGTGCTGGTCGCGGTCACGGTCTGGACGTTGCCGCTGCTGTTCGCGCCGCCGCTGTTCAGCAAGGACATCTACAGCTACCTGGCCCAGGGTCAGCTCGCGCTGAGCGGCTACGACCCGTACACGGTCGGGCCCGCCGTCCTGCAGAGCACGCTCAGCGAGAACGTCAGCTGGGTGTGGCAGCACACGCCGGCGCCGTACGGGCCGTTGTTCATCCTGATCGCCAAGGCGATCGTCTGGGTCACGGACGCGAGCGTCATCCTCGGCGTCGTCACCATGCGCCTGTCCCTGGCGGGCGGACTGGTGCTGCTGTGCTGGGCGCTGCCGGGCCTGAGCAGGCACCTGGGCGGCAAGTCGGCGATCGCGCTGTGGCTGGTCGCGGCGAACCCGCTGGTGCTGATCCACCTGATCGGCGGCGCGCACAACGACCTGCTGATGATCGGGCTGATGGCCGCCGGTGTGCTGCTGGTGCTCGACCGCAGGCACGTGCTCGGCTTCGTGCTGCTCGCCCTCGCGTTCTCGGTGAAGGCGACAGCGGTCGTGATCGTGCCGTTCCTCGTCTGGATCTGGGCCGCGCGCCTGGACGGCGACAAACGCACCCAGTTCCGCAAGGCGCTGCTGCCGGGCCTCGCCGCGTTCCTCGGGACGTTCGCGGTGTGCACGGTCGTCGCCGGGGTGAACCTCGGCTGGATCCCGGCGCTGCGCAGCTCGTCGATGATCATCAACTGGCTGTCGCTGCCGAGCGCGGTCGGCGACTTCGTGCGCATGGTCGTGAACTGGTTCGTCTACGTCGACGGCGGCATCTTCATCGGCGTGGCGCGGGCGCTGGGCTCGGTGGTGCTGATCTGGATCGCGTACACGCAGTGGTGGGCGGCCCGCGACGGTGAGGTGCGCGACGCCATCCGGCGCGGCGCGCTGACGATGCTGGCCGTGGCGCTGCTGTCGCCGGCGACGCTGCCCTGGTACTTCAGCTGGCCGCTGGCGCTGGCCGCCGGGTTCGCGTGGAGCACGGGCGCGCTGGTCACGGTGACGGTCGCGTCGCTGTTCCTGCTGCTCGTGACGTTCCCGAACGGCGACACGGCGCTCTACTCGTGGGGCTACCTGTTCTTCGCGCTGGCGGTGTCGGGTCTCGCGGCGCGGTCGCTGGTGAAGCCGGACCCGTTCGGCCTGTCCACGCGCTACGAATGAGCCCCGGGACCCTGAGCTCTGCCTATGCCGCCTGCCGCCGGGTCAACGCGCGGTACGGGAAGACGTTCTTCCTGGCGACGACGCTGCTGCGGCCCGAGCAGCGGCCCGCTGTGCACGCGCTGTACGCGTTCGCGCGCTGGGCCGACGAGATCGTGGACGCCGCCGGCGTGGCCGACCGCGCGAGCCGACTCGACGAGGTGGAGCGGCTCCTGGACGAGGAGCCGTCGAACCCGGTGCTGCTCGCGCTGGCCGACACGATGCGCCGCTACGACATCGACAGGTCGCTGTTCACCGACTTCCTCGCGTCGATGCGGATGGACCTCGACGTGACGGAGTACGCGGACCTCGACGCGCTCGGTGTCTACGTGCACGGCTCCGCGGAGGTCATCGGGCTGCAGATGCTGCCGGTGCTCGGCACCGTGGTGCCCCGCGAGGAGGCCGCACCGTACGCGGCACGGCTCGGGACGGCGTTCCAGCTCACGAACTTCCTGCGCGACGTCGGCGAGGACCTCGACCGCGGCCGGGTGTACCTGCCGCAGGACGTGCTCGCCGCGCACGGCGTCGACCGAGATCTGTTGCAATGGGTTCGTCGTCATCGGCGCGCAAACGACCGGGTGCAAGGGGTGCTGGACGACCTCGTCGCGCACTCATATGCGCTGTATCGGTCGGCGGAGCCGGGGATCGCGATGCTGTCCGCGGTGTCCAGGCCCTGTGTACGCACTGCATACACGCTGTATCGCGACATCCTCGGCCTCGTCGGCTGCGAGGTGCTGTGGCGGCGTGTGGCCGTGCCGAACGCACGACGGTTCGCGGTGGCAGTGCCCGGCGCCGGCAGGGCACTGCTCGCTCGGGCCTCGCTCGCACGCGCGGCGACGCCATGAACCCCGCTTTAGATCACGACGACGCCGACGATGTTCGACGTCGCGGAGGCGTAGACGCTCGTGCCGGGGAAGAAGAGGCGCAGGTCGGCGGACGCGTCGATGCTGAGCTTCGCGGTGAAGGTCGAGTTCGGCTGGCAGCTGCGGGTGTAGATGTTCGTCCACACCGAGGCACTCACCCTGATCTGGGCGAACACGTCCAGGCCCAGCGTGAGCTGACGCTCGCCCTTGGCGCCGAGCTTGCCCTTGATCTGGAGCTGGTCGCCCTTCTTGAGCTTGACCTTGGCGCCACCCGCGTCGAGTTCGAGCGTGGTGGGCTTGGCCTGCACCACCGGCGCGGCGGTCGCGGCGACCGGCGCGAGGAGCAGTCCGAGGGCGGTGAGACCCGCGATGAAAGTCTTGGTGATCATGTGCACCAGCTCAGAGGTTCCGGGCGTCTCGCGCTCGATGAGACGCCCGGAACCGCTGCAACGGGTGAACTAGAAGCCCATGGCCTGCGCGCGGCGCTTTACCTCACGCCCACGGTCTCCGCGCAATGCTTCGATCGGAGTGCCAGGGAGGCTTTCGTCCTCCGTGAAGAGCCAGCGCAGGATCTCGTCCGTGGAGAAGTTCTGGTCGCGCAGCACCGTGATGGTGCCGGGCAGACCCTTCACCACCCCACCGGCAGCGAGGAACGCCTCGGGGACGACGAGAACGCCGGCCCGCCGCTCGGCGAGCAGTTGCCCGTCGCGCAGCATTTGGTGGACCCGGGTGACCGGAAGTCCCATTCGGTCGGCCACCTCGGGGAGAGGAAGAACCTCCAGGTCGGCAGCCAATACATCCGCAGCGGCAGGAATCGCACTCACGGGGGTCACGATGCCATAACCGAACTGGGAACGCCCTTCCGCCAACCGGGTCATCCTGAGCTTTACCATCTCGCACTGTGGAGAGGTCGGTTTCGAACGTGATGGGTGGACTGCTCGAGCAGCGCTACCGGGTGGACTCCGTGCTGGCGCGCGGCGGCATGTCCACCGTCTATCGAGGTCGTGACACCCGCCTCGATCGCGATGTGGCCATCAAGGTGATGGATCCGCACCTGACCGCGGACCCCGCGTTCGTGGCGCGCTTCGAACGTGAGGCGCGTGCGGCGGCCCAGTTGCACCACCCGGCAGTGGTGTCCGTGCACGACCAGGGCGTCGACGGTGACCAGGTGTACCTGGTGATGGAGCTGATCGACGGCGGCAACCTCCGTGACCTGCTCAACCAGCGCGGCAAGCTCGTTCCCGCCGTGGCGTTGAGCATCCTCGGGCCGGTGCTGTCGGCGTTGGGCGCCGCTCACCGCGCGGGGCTCGTGCACCGGGACGTGAAACCGGAGAACGTGCTGATCGGGCCTGGTGGCCAGGTGAAGGTGGCGGACTTCGGGCTGGCCCGTGCGATCGCCGAGAACGGCGTCACGAGCGACAGTGAGATCCTGGGCACCGTCGCCTATCTTTCACCTGAACAGGTGGAATCGGGCGCCGCGAACGCGCGCAGTGACGTCTACTCGGCCGGGATCGTGCTCTACGAGATGCTGGCGGGCCAGGCGCCCTATCGCGGCGAGACGGCCATCTCGGTGGCCTACCAGCACGTGAACTCGGACGTCCCGTCGGTTCCGGAGATCCCGCTGGCGCTCGACACGCTGGTGCGCAAGGCGACGCGGCGCGACCCGGTGCTGCGGCCCGCGAACGCCGACGCGTTCCTGGCCGAGCTGGAGCGCGTGGGCTCGGAGCTGGGCCTCACGCCGCAGCCGGTGCCCGTGCCCGGTTCGGCGCCCGAGAACGACAGGACGGTCGTCATGCGGCCGGTCCCCGTCGCGGTCGGCGCCACTCCTCCCTCGGCGGCCGAGCTGACCAGGCCGGTGGTGCCGAAGCCGCCGCTGAACTCGGCGGCGATGACGACGGTCAGCACCGGGCCTCCGCTGACGCCGCCTCCCGGCATCCCCGTCGGCAACTCGGCGACGCGCACGATGCAGCGGCCGGAGCCGCCGCGCCGCCGTCCCCCGCAGAAGCGCAAGCCGAAGGTCGACCCGGTCGAGGCGGAGCGCAAGCGGCGCAAGAAGCTCTTCACGATCTGGGGTTCCGTGGCCGCCGTCGTGGTGGTCCTCGTCGGGCTGTTCACCTGGTACGTCGGCGCGAACCGGTACACGGAGATGCCGTCGGTGGCCGGGCAGTCCGAGCAGAACGCGATGCTGCTGCTCTCGAAGGCCGACCTGACCGGGCTGGTCGAGAAGGTGCCGTCCAACGACGTCCCCAACGGCACGGTCATCAGCTCCGACCCCGGACCTGGTGCCGAGCTGCGCAAGAACGAGCAGGTGAAGCTCGTCGTGTCGCGCGGCAGGCCCGTGGTGCCGTTCGTCACCGCCGGGGCCGAGCAGGACGCCGTGACCAAGGAGATCCAGGCCGCGGGCCTCAAGGCGGTCAAGGACCCCGCGAAGGACGCGTTCCACGACACCGTGCCGATCGGCAAGGTCGTCGGCGTCGATCCGCGTCCTGGCACGGCGCTCGACCTCAACGCCCCGGTGACCCTCATCCTGAGCAAGGGCCCGCCTCCGCGTCTGCCCGTGCCGAACGTGACGGGCAAGACGAAGGAGGAGGCGACCGCTGAGCTGCAGCGCGCCGGTCTGGAGGCGGTCGACGCGGGTGGCGAGGACGCGCCGGAGAACAACGGGTCACGCGTGGTGCGGACGGACCCGCCCGCGGGCACGGTGCTGGACCCGACGCAGAACAAGCGCGTCACGCTCTTCTACCAGAACAACCAGGAGGTCGAGGTTCCCGACGTCACCCGGCAGAAGGTGCGGGAGGCCAAGGAGGAGCTCGAACGGGCCGGCCTGAAGGTGAAGGTCGAGTTCAACAAGAGCAACAACGCGACCGTGGTGAACCAGTCGATCCCGCCGCGCACGCGGGTGAAGCGAGGAACCGAGATCACGATCGTCGGCCTCTGACAAGGGCAAAGCGAAGGGCCCCGCGTTCTCGACGCGGGGCCCTTCGTTCTTCAGCTCGTCTTCAGGAAACTCTTCAGGACCGCAGCATCTCGGCGACGAGGAACGCGAGCTCGAGCGACTGCTGCGTGTTCAGGCGCGGGTCGCACGCCGTCTCGTAGCGGCCGGCGAGGTCGTCGTCGGAGATCTCCTGGGCGCCGCCGAGGCACTCGGTGACGTCCTCACCCGTGAGCTCGATGTGGATGCCGCCGGGGTGCGTGTTGAGACGGCGGTGCACCTCGAAGAAGCCCTGGACCTCGTCGACGATGCGGTCGAAGTGCCGGGTCTTGTAGCCGGTCGACGACTCGTGCGTGTTGCCGTGCATCGGGTCGCACTGCCAGATGACCTTGTGGCCGCTGGCCTCGACCTTCTCGACGATGGCGGGCAGCACGTCGCGCACCTTCTGGTTGCCCATGCGCGAGATGAGCGTCAGGCGGCCCGGCTTGTTGTACGGGTCGAGGCGCTCGACGTACTCGACGGCCATCTCCGGCGTCGTCGTCGGGCCGATCTTGAGACCGATCGGGTTCGCCAGCATCTCGGCGAACGCGATGTGCGCACCGTCGAGCTGACGGGTGCGCTCACCGATCCACACGAAGTGCGACGACAGATCGTACAGCTTCGGCTCGTCGCCCGTCGTGTCGAGGCGGAGCAGCGCGCGCTCGTAGTCGAGGAGCAGCGCCTCGTGCGAGGCGAAGATCTCCGTGCCGTGCAGCGACTGGTCGTTCACGCCGCAGGCCGACATGAACTTCAGGCCGCGGTCGATCTCGCCGGCCAGGGCCTCGTAGCGCTCGCCCGCGGGCGAGGTGCGCACGAAGTCGCGGTTCCAGTCGTGCACGCGGTGCAGGTCGGCGAGACCCGCGCCGGTGAGCGCCCGCAGCAGGTTCATGGCCGCACCGGCGTTCGCGTACGCGCGGATCATGCGACCGGGGTCGGCGACACGCGCTTCGGGCGTCGGGACCAGGGAGTTGATGATGTCGCCGCGGTAGGACGGCAGGCCGAGCGCGTCGATGCCCGACGAACGCGGCTTGGCGTACTGGCCGGCGATGCGGCCGACCTTCACCACCGGAAGGCTCGCGCCGTAGGTCAGCACGACAGCCATCTGCAGCAGGGTCCGGATGTTCGCGCGGATGTGCGGCTCGGTGTTGTCAGCGAACGTCTCCGCGCAGTCACCGCCCTGCAGGAGAAATGCCTCACCGTTCGCGACCTGCGCCAGTTGCGTGTGCAGCCGGTCGATCTCGGCGGGCACGGTGATCGGCGGCACGCTCTCGAGCACGGTCCGCACGCGACGCACCTGTTCGGCGTCGGGCCATTCGGGCTGCTGGGCGGCCGGGCGCGACAGTGCGTCGTCCAGGCGCTTGCGCATCTCGGGAGGCAGCGGCGGAAGCTCGGGAAGCGTGTCGATGGGCACGTCCACGGTCCAGTTCACGCTGCTCATCCTAGTTGTCCCACACTGAGAGACCGGGCCGGGCCTGTCAGCACCCGGAGGGGTCTTGGCCTGGGCATCATCCGGGGTAGCGGGTGTTACCTCCGGCGGAGTGAAGTCTGTTACTTGTCAACTATCGGGCTCTGCCCAGTTGAGACATCGCATTGCATGATGTGGGCCATGAACGCCACCCGTTTGGATGACAGCACCGCGACCCGGCTGCTGGGCATCGCGGTCAACAACATCCAGCGCGACCACCCGGTGCACTGGACGCACGTCATCGACGGTGACGACCGGCTCGTGCCGCAGCGGGTGCTGCATCCCGTGTTCGCCGGGTCGTTCGACTGGCACTCGTGCGTGCACCAGACGTGGCTCGCCGTGCGTCTGCTGCGGCTGCGTCCCTCTCTCTCGGGAGCGGACACGGCCCGCAACGCCCTCGACAAGCTGATCACGCCCGACAACTGCGCCACCGAGGCCGCGTTCTTCGCCTCCCCGGCCGGACGGCACTGGGAGCGGCCGTACGGCTGGGCGTGGCTGCTGCTGCTCGACGCCGAACTGCGCACCTCCGATCTGCCGTGGTCGGTGGCGCCGATCGCGGAGGTGCTGCGCGACCGGTGGCTGGAGTGGATCTCGGCGGCGCGCCTGCCGATCCGCACCGGCACCCACAGCAACACCGCGTTCGCGACCGGCCTCGTGTTCGACGCCGCCCAGGCGACCGGTGACGCCGAACTGGCCTCCGCGTGCGCCGCCGCGGCGCTGCGGTGGCACCGGGACGAGGCCGGGTACGGCGGTTTCGAACCGGACGCCGCCGACTTCCTGTCCCCCGCGCTCACGACGGCCGACCTCATGCGGCGGGCCCTGGACACCGCGGAGTTCTCCGACTGGCTCGACGCGTACCTGCCGGACCTCGAGTCGGAACGGTGGCGCGTGCTGCGCGAGCCCTTCCCGGTCGACGACCCCAGCGACCCCTACGGCTCGCACCTCGCCGGGCTCGCGTTGTCGCGCGCCTGGAACTGGGAGGCGATCGCGGAGGCGCTGCCGACCGGGCACCGGTACGCGTCGCTGGCTCGCACGGCCTCGTCGGCGCATCGCGAGGCCGGGTGGACGTACGTGTTCGGCGGGCACGGCTACATGGCCGACCACTGGCTCGGCACGTTCGGCGCCTACCTCGACGTCAAAGTCTTCTGACCTGCACTTATCAACCTTATGCAAAGAACGTTTGCGGACGTCCGCAAACGTTCTTTGCAGTGACCGTCCGGGCGGATCACGTACAGGGCCTGGGAATCCGGTTCGGTGAGGCCGTAGTGCTCGAACACCTGCGCCGAGTCGGCCCGGTGCACGCGGTCGTCTCTTCTCGCTTCGACGCGCGCGACGAGGTGGCTCGCGGCATCGAGTTCGGCGAGCGCCGCCGTGTGCGAGGCGATCTCGTCGCCGGTGAGGTGCTTGCGGGACAACGCGAGGACGTGCAGCCGGTAGTCCTGCAGCAGGTCGAACACCTGCTCGCGGTCGTTGATCCTGGCGTCCGGGACGCGCTGGCCCGCCAGCGGCCCTCGGAGCGAGTAGAGCAGCTCGTTGACGTTGATGTCGCTGGGACGGTAGCCGAGGCTGATCTGAGAGAGGCGCTGGAACGACCTGCGGTGCGGGATCGGGGCCGCCGACATCCGTCCGACGAGGAACGGCCCCGCGGTGTCGCGCAGCCACGCCTGCCAGCCGCGCAGGGCCGCCGCGACCCGGTAGAGGCGGTCGGTGAACTTCAGCAGCCTGACGCCCGCCGGATGCCGTTCGGCGGAGTAGGTGTCGAGCAGGTCCACGTCGTCGTTGATCGCCGCCGCGAGCTTCCACGCGAGGTTGGCGGCGTCGTGCAGGCCGGTGTTCATGCCCTGGCCGCCCGCCGGGGAGTGGATGTGGGCGGCGTCGCCGACGAGGAAAGCCCTGCCAAGCCGGTAGTCGTCGACGCCGCGCAGGTGGACCTGGTAGCGGCTGGTCCAGATCGGGGCGCTGAGGGTGACGGGCAGGTTCATCGCCTTGCGCAGCTCTGCCTGGAGGTTCTCCAGGTCGAAGTCCGCTGCCGGATCACCGAAGTCGGTGACCATCACGCGTGAGGTCTCGGCGCCTTGGAGAGGCAGGAACAGGCCGATGCGGTCGCGGTTCATGAAGACCCGGAAGTGCGCGTGGTCGAGCGGCCACTCGACCTTGCAGTCGGCCAGGAGGTAGCGCTGACCGTACTTGTCGCCGTCGAAGCCGATCCCGAGCTGCTGCCGGACGGTGCTGTGCGCCCCGTCCGCTCCCACGACGTACTGGGCGGTGACCGTGCACTCTCCGACCAACGCGGTGACGGCGTCCTCGGTCTGGTGGAGCTGGGTGAGCCTCGTGCCGCGGCGCACCGTGACGCCGTGCCGCGCGAGGTCTCTGAGCAGCACCTCCTCCACTTCGGACTGCGGTGCCATCAGGATGAACTGGTACGGCGTGGTCGCCGCCTTCGCACGGTCGAAGTCGAGGCCACCGACGTGCTTGCCCCTGATGTGGAACCGGATCCGGTGGTGACGACACCGCGTTCCAGCAGTTCGTCCGCGAGCCCGATGCTCCGAAACAGTTCGATGGTGCGGGCCTGGACGGCGAACGCCTCGATTCCGTGGCGGGGCCGGTGTTGGCATCGACCACGCACACCTTCACGCCCTGGCGGACCAGCAGCGCCGCCGTCATCAGGCCACTCGGGCCGGCGCCGACGACGAGCACGTCGCAGTCGTAGCGGGCCAGCCGCGGCCCGGCGTTCTTCGGTGGGGCGACCGTCGGTTCCGGCCGGGTCCTCGACTTGCCCAGACCGGCCAGGAGACCGCTGCCGGGACGAGCGGTGACCTGAGGCAACAGGGTGCCGGTGAGCCTGCCTCACGTCCTGCGGGTGAGCAGGAACAGCAGTGCGACGACGGCGAAGATCAGCAGGCCCACGGTTCACCTCACCGCCGGCAGGTCGCTGGACATGCGCAGGAACTGCTGGACCAGCGGGCCCTGCACGACCGGCCCGATCGCGCGGACGAACTCCTGCACGTACGGCTCGGCGAGGTGCTTCTCCAGGTCCTGCTTCGACCGGAACATCTCGTAGATCACGAACTGCGACCGGTCCGCGCGGTCGCGGTGGACGTGGAACTCGATCGAGCCCTCTTCGGCGCGCAACGGCTCCACGAGGCCGAGGAGCAGCGCCTCGACCTGGTCCTCACAACCGGCTTTGGCGGTCGCGAACCCGAGGTGTGTGTAAGGCCCGGTCTCGTCCGCGTCCGGCTCTGGCAGGACGACTCGCGCGTCGCTCATCAGGTCTCCCTCAACTGCTCAACGGATGGTGAATTCACCATCGCAGCCAGCGAGGGCCGGGTCACAGCGCGAGTCCCAGCGAGCGGGACCGGCACCCTTATGCAAAAGACGTTTGCGGTCGTCCGCAAACGTCTTTTGCATAAGCGATATATCGGATATTGGATATTGCCGGATCAGGCCAGGTCAGGCCCGGAATCAGGCGCCGAAGAAGACCTCGGCCTCTTCGTAACGCTCGGTCGGAACCGTCTTGAGCTCGGCCGTCGCCTCCGACAGCTTCACGCGGACGATGTCCGTGCCGCGCAGCGCGACCATGGTGCCGAAGTCACCGGCGGCGACGGCGTCGACGGCGTGCAGGCCGAAGCGGGTCGCGAGGACGCGGTCGTAGGCGGTCGGCGTGCCACCGCGCTGGATGTGGCCGAGGACGGCCGCGCGGGACTCCTTGCCGGTGCGGTCCGCGATCTCCTCCGCGAGCCACTGGCCGACGCCACCGAGGCGGACGTGACCGAAGGCGTCGCGCTCACCGGAGTGCAGCACCTCGGCGCCACCCTCGGGGATCGCGCCCTCGGCGACGACGATGATCGGGGCGAACTCGCTCTCGAAGCGGCGCTCGACGTGCTCGACGACCTTGTCGACGCTGAACGGGCGCTCCGGGACGAGGATGACGTTCGCGCCACCGGCGAGACCGGAGTGCAGCGCGATCCAGCCGGCGTGACGGCCCATGACCTCGACGACGAGCGCACGGTGGTGCGACTCGGCCGTGGTGCGCAGGCGGTCGATGGCCTCGGTCGCGATGTGGACGGCCGTGTCGAAGCCGAACGTGTAGTCCGTGGCGCCGAGGTCGTTGTCGATCGTCTTCGGCACACCGACGACGCCGATGCCGTCGTCCGTGAGGCGCTTGGCGACACCGAGGGTGTCCTCGCCGCCGATCGCGATGATGGCGTCGATCTGGTTCTCCGCGATGGTCTCGCGGATGCGGTCGACACCGCCCTCGACCTTGTAGGGGTTCGTGCGCGACGAGCCCAGGATCGTGCCACCGCGGGTGAGGATCTCCTCGACGTCCGCGAGGTCGATCGACTTGGTGAGGTTCTCGATCGGGCCCTGCCACCCGTTGCGGAACCCGACGATCTCCCAGCCGTGTGCCTTGATGCCCTTGCGGACCACGGCCCGGATCACGGCGTTCAGACCGGGGCAGTCACCACCGCCAGTGAGCACACCGATGCGCATCTGCTTCCCCATCTCTCGTGTTCTGTGTCACGCAGACTGTCACGAGCTGTATCGGTGCAGCAACGCGGGTCTCACTTACCGGACGGGAAAACCGATTTTCCGGCGCTGCTCCTCGATCACCTTCCACCGCGCGAGGTTGTGCCGCGCGTCGGCGAGGGCGTCGTGCGCGTCCGCCGGAGGAGCCGGCAGCCTGGGGCGGCCGACGTCGTCCCAGCGTTGCCGCAGGTCACGGGTGAACCGGGGCAGCGAGCGCGGCAACGCCGGCATCGCACCCCACAGCTGCGCGAGCGCCACGTGGTCGTAGGCGGCGAACCAGGCCCACAGCTCGATCTCGTCGCGCGCGGCGTTGCGGGCGTCGAGGAAGTCGAGCAGGTCCTCGCGGATGCGCTCGCGGCTGCGCCACGCCTTGTCCGCGGGCGAGGGCAGCTGGTTGAGGACGTTCTGCCGCACCCACGGTCCCGCGCGATCGGGGTCGAACTCGGTGGACACGGCGTAGAACTCGCGGCCTTCCTCGTCGACCACACCGATCGACACGAGGTCGATCGTCAGCCCGTCCTCGATGAACTCACAGTCGTAGAAAAACCGCACCGCGACACCCTAGGGGTGCGGTCAGCTCGCCTTCTTCTCGGGCACCCGGTCGCCCTTCTTGCCCTGTTCCGGCGCGCCGGCGGGCTGTTCCTTGGCCTTCGCCGCGTAGACGTCGACGTACTCCTGGCCGGAGAGCTCCATCAGCGCGTACATGATCTCGTCGGTGATCGAGCGCAGCACGAACCTGTCGCCGGACAGGCCCTCGTAGCGGGAGAAGTCGAGCGGCTTCCCGATCTTGATGCGGATCGGGTACGGCTTCCACATCTTGGAGCCGATGGGGTTCGCCTTGTCCGTGCCGAACATCGCCACGGGGATGACCGGCGCACCGGACTCCAGCGCGATCCACGCGACGCCGACCTTGCCCTTGTAGAGACGGGCGTCGGGCGAACGCGTGCCCTCGGGGTAGATGCCGAGGAGCTTGCCCTCGCGCACGATCCGCACACCGGTGTCGAGCGCTCCCTGCGCGGCGGACGCGCTGGACCGGTCGATCGGCACCTGGCCGACACCGGAGAAGAACCACTTCTGCAGCCTGCCCTTGATCCCCGTGCCGGTGAAGTACTCGATCTTCGCCGGGAACGTGACGCGCCGCGACAGCATCAGCGGCAGGAAGAACGAGTCGGAGACGGCGAGGTGGTTGCTCGCCAGGATGGCTCCGCCCTCCTTCGGGATGTTCTCGGCGCCCTCGATGATCTTCGGCTGGAAGAACAGCCGCAGAATCGGTCCCAGGAGGACGTGCTTCATCAACCAGTACAGCACCTTGGGAAGCGCCTCCCTTAAGACCCCGAACCTTGATCCCGACAATCAGCCTACGGAGCCGACCGCACCTCACACAACGAGTCCCGAGTTAGTGCGTCACGGCCCGTGCCGGATACGCGGGACCGGGAACGTGACTGGGCCGACTGCCGTAACCCGCAACACATCCCGACCGTGCAACGATGAGGGGTCAGAGGGTTGCGGCTTTGTGGAGAGGCTCTGGATGAACGCCCGGCGCGACTCGACCGACGGACCGGAGAACGTCGACGAGCTCTTTGCCGAGATCGTCGCGGGTCTCGAACGGGACGGGGTCGGCAAGGACTGGCTCGACCTCGACGAGGCGGACCCGGAGACGAACACGGTGACCGGGCACGGCGAGCCCGAGCCACGCACCGTCGTGGCGGAAGATCCCCTGCCGGACCCCGCCGACGAGCCCGAACGCCGGGATCCGGCCGACGAGGACCACTACGTCCCGCCGGAGCCGCCGCCGTTCCCGGTGCTGCGCGCCTCGACTCTCGCGGCACTCGGCCTGTTCGTGCTGGGCATCCTGCTGCTGGTCGCGCCTGGCATCTTCGGCCTGCAGTCGCGGATCGGCACACCGCTGTCGCTGGTGGCGCTCTGCGCGGGCGTCGGCTGGCTGATCCTGCGGATGCGCAACACCCCGCCGCCGGACTCGGGATGGGACGACGGCGCGCAGGTGTGACGGGTCACGGCCTGCCGGGTAACGACGTGATAACGGCCACTCAAACCTTCAGATAACGATTCGGTCGTGCTTACCGTGTCGCACATGGACCAGATGCAGCACCTGATGATGGCCCGTGCCATGGCGACCCTGAGCAAGAAGGACGGGGCCAAGCGCCGCCGCCCGCGCATCCTGCGCCTGCTCGGCCGCTAGCCACCCCGGACCGAGTGTTCGCGGCGAGCGAACAACCCCGACGAGCTCGCCGCGGACGCTCACTTCTTCTTCCTCAGCGCTTCCGGCTTGTGGACCGCGTCCCGGCCGCTCTTCGCGCTCTCCACGCGGTACTGGGGCTCCTCCTTCGAGGCCTTGACCTTGCGGCCCGCCGCCTCCTTCTCCGTGGTGATCTCCTCCTTGACCTCGCCGTGGGTCTTCGAGCCGTGGCTCGACCACTCGACCTCGTCGCCTTGCTTGTAAGGATGCTTCGTCATGCCCGCGGGATACCCCCGACCGGACGAGTCGATCCGTCCAGGAAGAGGACCAGTGAGCGACGACCGGGACCAGATCCGGAAGGACTTCGCCGATGCGGTCAACATGACCGCATCGGAGCTGGAGAAGTGGCTCGGCACCGACGAGTCCGAAGAAGTGGGCGACAAGTCGTCCGGTGAGTCGACCGGGCACGCGTCAGGCCGCCGCATCGTCACGTTGCTGAAGACGAAGCGCGACGACCTGACCGACAGCGACTACCAGCACATGCGCAAGGTCGTCGGCTACGTGCACCGCCACCTCGCCCAGCGGCCCTCCGGGGACGTCGAGGACAGCCGCTGGCGTCACTCGCTGATGAACTGGGGCAACGACCCGCTCAAGAACTAGGCCCTGTCCTGCAGGTCTCGTCCGCGATGGTCGCGGGTCACTCGACCGTGACTCTCATCGAACGGACCTGCAGGACAGGGCCTAAGCCCTGCGCGAGTGGTTCTCGGCCACTCGCGAGGTCATCTGGGTCGCCATCTCGCGGGCCAGGGTCGCCGCGCCCACGATGCCCGCGTCGTCGCCGAGCTGGGCGGTGCGGATCCGGGCCAGCGGCCGGTGGCCCGCTCCCGTCACCACGGCGGAGTAGCGCTCGCGGGCGTCGTCGAGGAACAGCGGTGCCGAGGTCGACACGCCTCCCCCGATGACGATCACCTCGGGGTCGTAGACGTCGGCGACCAGCGCCAGGCCCTCGCCGAGCCAGCGGGCCAGGTCGGCCATCGCGCGCTTGGCCAGCGGGTCGCCGTCGCGGGCCGCTCCGGCCACGCGGCGGCCGGTCACCGCGCGCGAGTCGCCCGCCGCCTCGCGGGCCAGGACGGTCGAGACGCCGGGGTGCTTGGCGAGCAGTTCCACGGCCGTCGCGCTCAGCGCCGTGCCGCTGCAGTAGCGCTCCCAGCAGCCGTTCTTGCCGCACGGGCAGGGGCGGCCGTCCGGAACGACGCGCAGGTGGCCCAGTTCGGGGGCCACGCCGTACGCGCCGCGGAAGACCTCGCCGTCGAGCAGCAGCGCGGCGCCGATGCCCGTGCCGATGGCGACGAGGACGGCGGTCTTGGCGCCCCGGGCCGCGCCGAAGCGGTGTTCGGCCAGGGCGGCGGCGTTCGCGTCGTGTTCCAGGACGACCGGCATGCCCAGGCGGTCGCTCATGCGGTCGGCCACGTCCGCCTGCCGCCACGCCAGGTGGGGCGCGAAACGGACCGTGCGGCGGTCTGAGGCGATGAAGCCCGCCACGGCGAGACCGACGGCGCTCACCGCGTGGCGGGTCGCCACCTCCTCCACGGCGGCGACGATCGCGTCTTCGAGCGCGCGTTCGCCGGCGGGCGTGGGGGCGCGCGAGGTGTCCAGGACCGAGCCGCGCGGGTCCACGACACCGGCGCGCACGCTGGTGCCGCCGATGTCCACTCCGACGGTGAGCACTAGTCGGACTTCCTGACGACCTTGATGTGCTGCACGCGCTGCCCGGCGTCAGGATCCGGTTCGTCGCCGGCAGGCGGTGAGGGCTGCGGGGTGCCGGGCTCGCGCAGGGCCGCCCGCAGCACCGCGACGAGGCCCGCCGCGTGTTCGGCGGCCTTCGCGGCCAGTTCGGAGCGGTCGCCGCGCAGCAACGCCACGCCGTTGCACAACGGGCACCAGCCGCACGTCTCGGGCGTGTGCGAGCCGTCGCCCGCCTCGGAGACGCGCTGCAGCCACGGCTGCATGCGCTCGGCGGCGGTGTCGATGAGCAGCCGCAGCTCCTCGGCGAGCTTGCCGGTGTTGTCCTGGGTCATCTACGAGCTCCTGATCAGCGCCACAGGGACGGGTCCGGCCGGAATCCCACCGTCACGCCGCCCGAGTCCATCTCCGCACCGGTGACGATGCAGCGCCGCAACAACGACGGCAGCGCCACGAGCCGGCGCCGGCCGTCCACGGTCAGCGCCAGGTCGTCGCTCACGCGCGCGAGGTCCAGCTCCGTGTCGTCGGACAGCGGCAACGCGATCCGCAGCGAGTATCGGGCGTCGAGTCCCCGCCCGCTGCCCGACACCTCCAGCAACGACTCCGACACCGCCGCACCCGGCAACGGGTCCGAGTCGCCGTAGAGCTGCTCGGCGACCTCCAGCAACGCCGGCACGCCCACGGGCTCCGACGCGCGGTGGTCGACCGTGCGGATCTCACCGATCCCGGTCAGCTCGGCCAGCACGGCGTCCTGCTCGTGCCGGCGGGTCCGCAGCCAGGAGGCGGCGGCACCGCGTGCGGCACCCGGCGAGGGCACCAGCCGGTTCGCGATCACGCTGTCGACCCGGATTCCCTGCAGCGCCAACGCGGTCAGCGTGCGGCGGGTCTCGGCGGCGACGACGCGTTCGGGCGTCAGCACGAGCCGCACGGAGCACGACGAGGAGTCCGCGAGCATCGAGCGCAACGCGTCCAGCCGTTCGGCGAGCCGGCTCAGCGCGTCGGCCGTCGCGTCCCACTTCTCGACGGTCCCGGTGCCCGCGACGCCCGCGAGGAGCCCGCGCACCACGCGCCGGTGGGTGGGGAAGAGCCGTTCGAGATAGCCGGCGAACGCCTCGGGCAGCGACAGCAGCCGCAACGTCTCCGCGGTCGGCCCGCAGTCGACGACCACGACCTCCCACGGCCCGGACGCCGCGAGCCGCCGCACCTCCGCCAGCGCGAGGAGTTCCTCGACGCCCGGCAGCACGGTCAGCTCCTCGGCGTCGAGCTCGTCGACACCGGCGCCCGCCAGCACGGTCCGCAGGTGCCCGCGCAGCTCGCCCCACGCCTCGTCGACGAGGCCGCGCGGGTCGATCTGGCAGGCGAACAAACCGGCCGAGCCGTCCACTTCGGACGGTTCGGCGCCGAGACGCACGTCGAGCGCGTCGCCCAGCGAGTGCGCGGGATCGGTGGAGACCACGAGCGCCTTGCGGCCGTGCGCGGCCAGTGAGGCCGCGGTCGCCGCCGACAGCGTCGTCTTGCCGACCCCGCCCTTGCCGGTGAAGAGCAGGACCCGGCTCAAGCCGCCTTCTCCGCGCGCTTCTTGAGTTCCTTGAGCGCGGTGTCGAGGATCATCTTCTCGGCCTTGCGGCGGAACAGCCCGATCATCGGGATCACCAGCTGCACCGACAGCGTGTAGGTGACCTTGGTGCCGGTGCCCGACGGCGCGAGCACGTAGCTGCCCTGCTGCGCCTTCTGCATGGTGCCCTTGACGAGCTCCCACTTCACCGACAGACCGTCGGGGGCCCAGTCGTACTTCAGGGTGTACTCGTCCTTCACGGGCCCCTGGTCGATCGCGAACCGCACCTGCTCGGCACGGCCGTCCTCCCGCGCGGCGAGGACCTCGACTTCCTTCATCCCGTTCGCCCAGTCCGGGTACGACGGGAAGTCCGCGATGATCGCCATGATCTTCTCAGGCGGAGCGTCGATGACGATGGACTGAGTGGACTCGTCGGCCATAGACGTGGAGGTTACTCGCGTGGCTACCAATTCAGGACGTGAGGCTTGCCGCTGCGCTGGAAGTGCCCGACGTTGACGCACTCGGTGTAGCCCACGCGGACGCGCCTGGCCAGCGGCTGGTGCACGTGGCCGAACACCGACCAGCGCGGACGTTCGCGCTGGATCTTCTCCAGCGCGGCCCGCGACCCCCACTCGGGACGGCGCGCGACGACGTCGTAGGTCAGGTCCGGGACGAGCGGCGGGATGTGCGTGCACAGCACGTCGACCTGCCCCATCCGGTCCAGCGCCGACGCCATGTCCTCCTCCGTGCGCAGGTACGGGAACCACGGCGCGTTGGGGTTGCGGACCAGTCCGGGCACCATCAGCCCGCCGCCGGCGAAGCCGAACCTCAGCCCGCCGATCTCCGCGGCCTCACCGTCGAGGACGTGCACGCCGGCGCCGGCGAACTGCGGCCACAGGTGCGGACTGTCCACATTGCCCGGTGTCGCGTACGTCGGCGCGGACATGGCGCTGAACAACGCGTGGTACTGCTCCAGCACCGCTTCCTCGACCACGGAACGGGCGTCGGCGAGACCGTCCCACAGCGACCGGATGTAGCTCGCCGTGTCCGCGCGCCTGGTGCCGCGCCTCAGCTCGGCGAAGATCCCGACCTTCTCGGCGCCGAAGACCTGGCCGAGGATTCCCTTGGAGTGGTCGTGGTAGTCGACGAAGTCGATCAGGTCGCCGAGCACGACGAGGGCGTCCGCGCCATCGCCGGCACGCGCCAGCGCCTCCGCGTTGCCGTGCACATCCGAGACCACGTGAACCCGCACGGTTCCAACTTAGTTGACGCGCCGGGGGCTGGTTTGTGAGGCGCACGTCGAGCAAGATCAGCCGTGCGGCGGGCAGCCCGCCGGACGACCGTCCTCCAGAGTCAGCTTGAGCCCCAGCGAGACGGACTTCGCGTCGAGCTGACGCCGTTGCACCTCGCGGCGGGCGTTGCGCGGCGTGAGCGACCCGGAGGGCGAATCAGCACGGAGGAAGTAATGCAGCACGGTGCCGTCGAGCACGGGCTCGAGCCAGACCTCCATCGTGCCGACGAGCGCGCCGCCGACCGTCCAGCGCAGTCCCTCTTCGCCCCTGTCGGCGTAGACGTCCAGCTCCAGATCCGGCCAGAACTCGCGCCACGACGAGGGCGCGGCGAAGGCTGCGGCGACCACGCTGGGTGGTACCGCGAGGAAAGTCTCGTCTACGACGTCCACGCTGGCCATGACGACAAAAGGTAACGGAAGGGCGTACCAGCCTTTGTATCGCCGGAATCACACGCTAGGTTTCCCCACCAGTAACATTTCACCGTACGGAGGTTGACGTGCGCGAGTTCAGCGTCCCCGCCACGGCCGCAGTGGCTCCGGAGGAAAACCTCACCGACATGGTGTGGGCCAACGCGGAGCGCTTCGGCAACGCCGTCAGCTTCCGCAGGCAGATCGACGGCACCTGGGTCGACATCACCGCGCGTGACTTCGCCGCGCAGGTGATGGCTGTCGCAAAAGGCCTGGTAGCAGCCGGTCTGGAGCTGGGCGACCGGGTCGGCCTGGTGTCCAAGACCCGCTACGAGTGGTCGTTGCTCGACTTCGCCATCTGGGCGGCGGGCGGCGTCGTGGTGCCCATCTACGAGACGTCGTCGGCGGACCAGATCGAGTGGATCCTGTCCGACTCGGGCGCGACGGCGGTGTTCGTCGAAGCGTCCTCGCACCGCGCGATGGTCGACGACGTCGTCGGCAAGCTCCCCGAGCTGCGCCACGTGTGGCAGATCGACGGCGCGGCCGCCGCGGTCGACGAGCTGACCGCGCTCGGTGCCGAGATCACCGACGAGCAGGTGCACGAGCGCCGCAAGCAGGTGCAGGCGGAGCACACGGCGACGCTGGTCTACACGTCCGGCACCACCGGCCGCCCCAAGGGCTGCACGCTGACGCACCGCAACCTGCTGTCCGAGGTGCGGTCGGCGCTGTCGCGGTTCCCGGAGATCCTCACGGCCGGCAACTCGCTGCTGCTGTTCCTGCCGCTGGCGCACATCCTGGCGCGTGCCCTGTACCTCGCGTGCGTGTACTCGCGGGCGACGCTGGGCCACACCGCGGACGTGAAGAACCTCGTCGAGGACCTCGGCCAGTTCCGCCCGACGTTCGTCGTCGCGGTGCCGCGGGTGTTCGAGAAGGTCTACAACGGCGCGAAGCAGAAGGCGCACGCCGGCGGCAAGGGCAAGATCTTCGACGCCGCCGAGGCCACGTCGGTCGCGTACAGCACGGCGCTCGACAACGGCGGTCCGGGCCTCGGCCTGCGGATCAAGCACGCGGTGTTCGACAAGCTGGTGTTCACGAAGCTGCGCGCCGCCCTGGGTGGTCGCGCGACCGCGGCGGTCTCCGGTGGCGCGCCGCTGGGCGCCCGGCTGTCGCACTTCTTCCGCGGCGCGGGCATCCCGGTCTACGAGGGCTACGGCCTGACCGAGACGTCGGCGGCGGCGTGCGTGACGTTCCGCGGCCAGGAGAAGGTCGGCACGGTCGGCCTGCCGGTGCCCGGCACGTCGGTGAAGATCGCCGAGGACGGCGAGATCCTCATCAAGGGCGACATCGTGTTCACCGGCTACTGGAACAACGAGGCCGCCACCAAGGAGGCCTTGGAGGACGGCTGGTTCCACACCGGTGACATCGGCGAGCTCGACGGCGACGGGTTCCTGAAGATCACGGGCCGCAAGAAGGAGATCATCGTCACCGCCGGTGGCAAGAACGTCTCCCCCGCGCAGCTCGAGGACCGGATCCGGGCGCACCCGCTGATCTCGCAGTGCATGGTCGTCGGCGACAAGCAGCCGTTCATCGGCGCGCTGATCACCATCGACCCGGAGTTCTTCCCGTCGTGGAAGGAGTCGCACGGCAAGCCGGCGTCGGCCGAGGTCCCCGACCTGATCGAGGACGCGGACCTGCTGGCCGAGATCCAGGCCGTGGTGGACGACGCGAACAAGACGGTGTCCAAGGCCGAGGCGATCCGCAAGTTCCGGGTGCTGCCGGTCGACTTCACCGAGGCGGGCGGCGAGATGACGCCGTCGCTGAAGCTGAAGCGCTCGGTCGTGGCGACGACGTTCGCGTCCGACATCGACGCGATCTACGCCAAGTAACAGCAGGTGGACAGCGCGAAAGGCCCAGGAGCTGAGAGAGAGCTCCTGGGCCTTTCGACCCCCAGCGATCGTGATCCGCGGAGACTTCCGCAGAACCCGAGAAGTGTGTTGCCCCGGCCCCCCGACCGGGACATGAAGAAGATTGCCGTACGGCGCTGACGTATCGCTGACGCGCCGATGTCACCCGGCGACAGTGCGCTAATAGGCTGTGAGGCAGACGGGGAAGATCTGGCTCGCACGAGGGGTTGGCAATGGCTTCGGGTCCGCAGTTCCGGCTGCTCGGCCCGTTGGAAGTACGCCTGGAGGACTCCGCCGTCGTGTTGCGGGCGGGCAAGCACCGGGCGTTGCTGGCGGCGTTGCTGCTGCGGCCGAACCGCGTCGTTCCCGTGACGGAACTCGTCGAGCACGTGTGGGGGGACACACCGCCCGCGCGCACGCGTGGGACGTTGCAGACGTACGTGATGCGGCTGCGGGCGGCTCTGGGTGATCCCTCGCTGATCCAGACGGCTGCGGACGGCTATCGGATGCGGGTGGACCCGCTGGCCGTGGACGCTCACCGGTTCGCTGACGCGGCGGCTCGCGGACGTGCGGCCGCCTCGTCATCCGACCTGGTCACGGCGCGGAAGGCGTTCGGCGAGGCGTTGGAGCTGTGGCGCGGGCCGGTGCTGTCGGACGTGCCTTCGGAGACGTTGTACTCGGAGCACGCGCCGCGGCTGACCGAGTTGCTGATGAGGGTGCACGAGCAGCGGATCGACGTGGAGCTCGCGCTGGGCAACCACGCGGACCTGGTGCCGGAGCTGTTCGCGCTGACGCGGGACCACCCGTTGCGGGAGCGGTTCTGGGCGCAGCTGATGCTCGCGCTGTACCGCAGCAGCAGGCAGGCGGAGGCGCTGGAGGCGTTCCGGCAGCTCGACCGGACGCTGGACGAGCAGCTGGGCATCGACCCGTCGGAGGAGCTGCGGTCGCTGCACCAGGCGATCTTGATGGGGGCACCGGAGCTGGCGGCGCCGGTGGTGGCGCGGGAGCCGGAACGCGCGCCGTCGTCGCCGATGCGGCTGCCGGACGACATCACGGACTTCACCGGGCGGTCCTGGCACGTGGAGCGGGTCTCCGGGCTGATCGCCGGCGGGTCGGTGCCGATCGTGACGCTCGCGGGGCAGCCGGGGGTCGGCAAGACGACGCTCGCGGTGCACGTGGCGCACCTGCTGCGGGACCGGTTCCCGGACGGGCAGCTCTACGTCGACCTGCGCGGCTACGCGCTGGGGGCGCCCGCGGACGGGGTGGACGTGCTGTCGCGGTTCCTGCGTGCGCTGGGCGTGCCGCCGGACGAGATCCCGCCGGACGCGGACGAGCAGAGCACGATGCTGCGGTCGTTGCTGTCGGGGCGGCGGATGCTGCTGGTACTGGACAACGCCTCCGCGCCGGACCAGGTGCGGCCGTTGCTGCCGGGGACGGCGTCGTGCCGGGTGATCGTGACGTCGCGGGACGACCTGCGCGGCCTGATCGCGATGAACGGCGCGCGGACCGTGCCGGTGGACGTGTTCGCGGTGGCGGAGTCGGAGTCGTTGCTGGAGAAGCTGCTCGGGCCGGGTGACCACGCGGAGCTGGCGGCGCGGTGCGGGCACCTGCCGCTGGCGTTGCGGGTGGCGGCGGCGTACCTGGCCGGGCGCGACGGCGTGACGATCTCCGGTTCGCCGATCGAGCTCGCCTATGCCGCGCTGCCTCCCGCGCCGCAGCGGTTGTTCCGGCTGTTGTCGCTGGTGCCGGGGCCGGACTTCACGCCGGAGGCCGCGTCCGCGCTGGCCGACGTGGACGCCGACGGCCTGCTGACGGTGCTGGCGATCGCGCGGCTGGTGGTGTCCCCGGTTCCCGGCCGCTACCGGTTCCACGACGAACTGGTCCGCTACGCCGCCACGTTGCGCGAGGAGGCGGACAGCCCGTCCGAGCAGGAGGCGTCGTGGACGTCGCTGCTCGACCACTACCTGCGCGGTGTCGAGCGCTGCGCCGAGCTGCTCTACCCCGGAATCGTGCGGCTGCCGTCGTCGCCCACGGGCCCGGCACCGCGGATCTCGACGTCGGCCGAGGCCCTCGCCTGGCTCGACGCGGAACGCCCGAACCTGATCGCCGCCATCCGGCACGCGGCCGAGCACGGCCCCGTGGTCATGGCCTGGCAGCTGGCGGACGCGCTGCGCGGCTACCTCTGGATCGGCCAGCACGTCGGTGAATGGCTCGCGACGGCGCAGCACGGCCTGCGGGCCGCCCAGAAGTCCGCGCACCGCCCGGCCGAGGCCGCGATGCACGCGAACCTCGGCACCCTCTACCTGCGGCTGGGCGAGTACGCGCGGGCCGTCGAGCACCACGACCACGCCATCGAGCTGTACCGGGAGCTGGGCGACAAGGACGCCGAGGCGGGCGCGCTGAACAACCTCAGCCTCGTGCACCGCCGCTCGGGGGACCTGGTCGCCGCGAAGGACACCCTGGTCCGCTGCCTGGAGATGCTGCGGTCGGCACCGGCGGACAGCGTCAGCACCGGCCTGTACAACCTCGGCCAGCTCGCCGTGGAACTCGGCGAGATCGACGGCGCGGTCGAGCACTTCTCGCAGGCGCTGACTCTGGCGCCGAACGCCGACAGCCACACCTACCTCGGCATGGCCCTGCGCCTGCAGGGCCGTCTCGACGAGGCCCGCGCCCACCTCGAACGCGCCCTGGAGATCGGCAACGTCCCCGCCGGCGAGTCCGAGACCCTGGAGAACCTCGCCGCCCTGGAACTCGCCTCCGGCAACACCGACGCGGCCCTGTCGCTGGCCTCGCGCGCGCTGTCCCTCGTGGCCGACGGAGGCGACCAGCAGGTGGCGACGTCGGTCCGGATCACGCTCGGCGAGACCCGCCGTGCCCTGTCCGACTTCGACACCGCCGCCGAACTGTTCGAGCAGGCCCTGATGACGGCCCGGCGGATCGGCTTCGCCTCGGGCGAGGTCCGTGCGCTGATCGACCTGGCCGTGGTGCTGCGGGACCTCGACCGTCCCGCCGATTCCCGGTCCGCCGCCGACCAGGCCGCGCGACGCAGTGCCGAACTGGGATTGCGCGTCCTGGAGAACCGGGCCCGCGAACTCGCCTGACCCTCCCGGACATCCGATGAATTGCCCGCGACATGCCACATGTTGCTTGCTGGATGACAACGTTGTCTTCTGCGCGGCAATTCGCGCATACACCTCGTATACGGGCTGTCGACGACCCGCATGACGTGCGTCGACAGCGGCCATGCCGACTGTCCGCAGTCGGCATACCGAACGAACACATCTGATCGCCGGAACCGCGCCCGATACCGGGTATCAGGTCAGCCTCGAACGCAACACGTCGATGCTGAACGTTGGTCAGCCGATGAGGTTCTCGAGGCGGTGTGCGAGCTGGTCCCAGCGCCAGTGGTCGCTGACCCACTCCCGGCCGGCGCCCCCCATCTTGGCCGCCGTCTCGGGGTCGGCGAGCAGCGAGGCGATCCGTGCGGCGACGTTCTCGACGTCGAGCCCGTCGACGACGTTGCCGGTGATGCCGTCCCGGACGGTCTCCGGAGCGCCGCCGGACCGTCCGGCCACGACGGGCAGCCCGGTCGCGGAGGCTTCGAGGTAGACGATGCCGAGCCCTTCGACGTCGAGGCCGCGGCCGCGCGTGCGGCAGGGCATCGCGAAGACGTCGCCGGCGTTGTAGTGCGCGGGCAGTTCCTCCCACGGCACCGAGCCGGTCAGCACGATGTCGCGTGAACCGGCGGCCATCTTCTCGAGCGTCTTCCGGTACGGCCCGCCACCGACGATCAGCAGAGCGGCGTCCGGCACCGAGCGCTGGATGAGCGGCAGCGCGCGGATCAGGACGTCCTGCCCCTTGCGCGGCACCAGTCGCGACACGCACACGATCACCGGCCGGTCGCCCAGCCCGTGCCGGCGGCGGATCTCGGCACGCGCGGCGGGGTCCGGGCGGTACTGCTCGGTGTCCACACCGGACGGAAGGTGCTCCAGCACCGCCATCGGCCCGAACGCGGCCGAGAACCGCGAACGGGTGTAGCGGCTGACGTAGGTCACCACGTCCACTCCGGACCCGATCGCCCGCAACGCCTGCCGCGCCACCGGCAGCATCGACCAGCCGACCTCGTGCCCGTGCGTGCACGCCACCGAGCGGCTCAGACCGAGTGCCGGCGCCAGCAACGCCAGCGGTGCCGCCGCCCCGAACCACGCGGCCTCGCACGACTCGGCACGGGCGATGTCACGCGCGCGGGCGAGGACGTCCGGCGTCGGCAGCATCAGCGACGTGGGGTGCCGCACCACCGGGAACGGCTGCTCGGCGTCGAACTCCTCCGCGCCCTTCCACTTCGGCGCGTAGACGACGAGCGAGTCCGCGGGCAGCCGTGTCGCCAAAGCGTGCAAGTAGGACTGGATGCCACCGGGGCGGGGCGGGAAGTCGTTGGTCACCAGCAAGGTTCGGCGCACGAACTCAACGCTATCCGATGCTCGTTTTCAGGAACTCGCGCCAGCCCGCCACGTCGACGGCACCGGCGTCCACTGCGGACGAGGACGCGTGCCGCAGGAAGAAGTCCACGACGCCCCGCTCCCCCAGCCTGGACTCCAGGTAGACCATGATCGAGTACGCCTGCTGGTACGCGAGATCACGCCCCGAGCCGCCGAAGTCGACCGGCAACGCCGAGACGTCCGGCTTCAGCAGCGGCGCGGCCTGGCGAAGCGGCAACCCCGTGCCGTGGAACGCGACCCAGTCCGCGAAACCCTCCACCAGCCACAGCGGCGCCGAGTCCGATGTCAGGTCACGCGTCGCGACATGGGTGATCTCGTGCCGCAGCAGCACGCCCAGTTCCACGTCCGACAACGCCGCGGCGCGCACCCGGTTGAGGACGACGCGCTGCCCGGAACCGTCCCTGATGGCGACGCCGGCCATGTCCGCGAACGCGGGCCCGACGAGCGACACGAGTTCGCTGTCCGTCGCCGGGACAACAACAGCGACCCGCTGAGGCCAGGTGATATCCAATATATCGGTGACCTCACGCACCGAGGCATCCAACAATCCCAACACCCGCGACGCCAACGCACCATCGCAAGAACTGCTGCTCACAGTGCCTGCGGCAGCCGTCAGCACCGCCTCATTGCAATGGGTTGTTGCGGTCGGCTGCAACTCAACGGGCCGTAGTGCAACGCTGACGCCCAGCAGGAACGTCATGGCGACGGTGACCGCCAGCAACGTCCGGAGGTGCTTCACCGGCGCAACGCTAGCCCTCGATGCGCCGAATCACCGCGATGGGCCCGATGGCGTCGATCGGCGCGATCTTCACCGGCTGGCCCTCGGTGGAGGCGTGCACCGCCCGCGCGTTGTCGACGGCCATGGCCACGTGCGACCGGCTCGAGTAGTAGACGATCAGGTCGCCCGCACGGACCTCACCGCGTGACACGGCACGGCCGACCCCGGCCTGGCCGCCGGACGTGCGCGGAATCGTGACTCCGGCAGCCGCGTACGCCTTCATCGTCAGCCCGGCGCAGTCCCACTGGTCGAAGCCCGTGGCGCCGTACTTGTACTCGTCGCCGCGCTGCGCCAGCGCGAAGTTCAGTGCTGTCCCCGCGGTCCCGGAAGGCACGCTGACCTGCGAGCGGTCGCCGGGGTCGCGCAACTGGTTCACGACAGGGGCGGGCAGCCGCGTCAGCGCCGTCCGCACCTCGGTGATCTGCGCCTGCAACGCCTGGTTGCGCGCGTCCAGGTCGCTCTTCAGCTTCTCGGCCGCCGCAGTGGTCTCCGCGGCACGCGCCCGCGCGCTCTCCGCCACCTGGTGCGCCTGACGGGCCTTCTCCACGGCGGCGGACAGCCGCGCGAGCGACTCCGCCTTGTCGGAGGCCAGCACCCGCATCATCTCGAGGCGGTTCAGGAAGTCCTGCTGCGAGTCCGCGACGAGCAGCGCCGACAGCTGGTTGAACCGCGCCCCCTCGAACGACGCCTGGGCGATGAGGTCGACCTGCCCCTGGTAGTCGTCCTCGTCGCGCTTGGCCTGCCGCTCGATCTGCTGCGCCGCCGCCACTGTCGCGGTCGCGCGGTCGAGTTCGGCCTTGCGCTGGACCAGGTCCTCCTGCGCGCGCAGGACTTCCTCGTTGAGCTTGGTCGCCTGCGCTGTCAGATCCGCGTACGCGCGCGCGGGATCGGCCGGCTGCGCGGCCGAGGACACGGCCGGAGCGACAGGAAGGAGCAGCAGGAGAACAAGGAAACCACGGGTGAAGTTGCGCGACATGAGGTCGCCGATCCCCCTCGCCAGAACAAGACCGCCAAGATCGACGGCGTCAGGCTACCGGGTGATCAAACGCGCCCGAGACGGGCCAGCAACACCGCGGACGGCACCGGGTGCGCACCACGGCGGCGCACCGAGTCCGCGACCGCTCGGTCCGACGTCACCACCACCACGGGCCGGCCCTCGGGCTCCGCCGTGACCAGCGCACGAATCACGTCATCGGCCAGAACACCGGGGTCGCTGAAGAGCACGCGCACGCCACGAGGAGCCGCCGCGGGCACGGCCACCACCCCAGCGCCGTCGAACACCAGCGTCACCTCGGCGCCCGTGCGCGCGGCCAGCACCGCCAGCTGATGGACGAGCCGATCGCGCTGGTCCGACAGCGACAGCTCCGGATAGCCGGTCTTCGTGACGTTGTAGCCGTCCACCACCAGGTGCACCGCGGGCAGCGCCAGCAACCGGTCCAGTGCCGCGGGGTCCTCCACGCGTCCCACGGTCCCCTGCGACGCGCTGGCACCCCGCACGAGGTCGGCGGGGCGCGGACCGGTACCGCCGCCCAAAGCCAGCTCACGGCGCAGTCCCGTCACGGCGCCGTCGAGGGTGTCCACGAGCAGTGCGAGCCGCACCTCGTCGGCCTGCCGGGCCTCCCGTGCGGACTGCCGGGCCACATCGGCGTCGGCGATCGCCCGCTGCGCCTTGCCGCGTTCGGTCTCGGCGCGTTCCCGCTCGCGGTCGCGCTCGGCGGTCAGGCGCTTGACCTCGTCCGCGGTGCGCTCCTGGATCTTGTGCACCTCGGCGGCGGCGGCCTCGGCGGCGTCCTTGGCCTCGCGTAGCTTCACGCCCTGCTCGCGCAACCGCTTGCGCAGGCGTTCCAGCTCGATCTCGGCATCCGCGCGGACGCGTTCGGTGGCGCCGTCGAGCTGGGTGCGCTCGGACCGCAGCCGTTCCAGCTCGCTCTCCAGCCGTTCGGCGCGTGCGACGGCGGCGTCCCGTTCGGCTCGCAGCGTCGCGTCGCCCACCCGTCGCGACACCAGCTCCACGTAGTGCAGCGCTACCTCGTCACCGGTCAGCACCGCCGCCGCGGCCGCCGTCACCGGGTCCGGCGAGGTCACCTCGAGCGTCGACGGCCTGTTCTTGCGCAGCCACTCGACCACGGCGGTGCGGAAGTTCGCCGAGTCCCGCAGGCCGGCCACGACCTGCGAGCCGCCGAGCCGGGCGCGTTTGGTCGGGGCGAACTTCGCCACCGGCCGCAGGTGCTGCGGCACGTCGACCTTCGCCATCTCGCCCAGCGCATCCGCCCCGAGCTCCGCGAGCCTGACCCGCAACGGCTCCGGCAGGGCCGACCAGTCCACAGAAGACTCGACAGCGGAGTCGTCCGTGGACTCACCTGCCTCATCGGCAGGCTGGTCGAACTCGGGCACGGGCATCGGGTCGGGCACCCCACCAGGCTAGAGCCCCGGCACTCGATCAACGCACGGACGTGTCCGCCCCGGGTAACAACGATCTGGAAAAGATCACCCGCACACCACTCCAATGGAGCAACCGCAGGTCAGAGCTCCACTGGAGATCAGCTCGAAAAATTGTCAGACCCCGTCGCTAACGTCAGCCACGTGACCGGACAACTGTCCTTCGACGAGCTCGGGACGCCCCTGCGCGACACGACGTTCGTCGTCTTCGACCTGGAGACCACGGGCGGCAGCGCCGAGGAGGACGCCGTCACCGAGATCGGCGCGGTGAAGGTGCGCGGCGGCCAGGTCCTCGGCGAGTTCGCCACGCTCGTCGACCCGGAGCGCGGCATCCCGCCGATGGTGGCTCAGCTGACCGGGATCACGCAGTTGATGGTCACGGGTGCGCCGACCATGAAGACGGTGCTGCCCGCGTTCCTGGAGTTCGCGGCCGGAGCGGTCCTGGTGGCGCACAACTCGGGCTTCGACATCGGCTTCATGAAGGCCGCCTGCGAACGGCACGGCTACCGCTGGCCGAAGCCGTCGGTCGTGTGCACGGTCAAGCTCGCCCGCAGAGTGCTCAGCCGCGACGAGGCGCCGTCGTGCCGGCTGTCGGCGCTCTCGGACCTGTTCCACACGGAGACCAAGCCGACGCACCGGGCGCTGGCCGACGCCCGCACCACCGTCGAGGTGCTGCACGCGCTGCTGGAGCGCGTCGGCAACGTGGGCGTGCACTCGCTCGAAGAACTGCTGGCGTACCTGCCCGAGGTGACGCCGGAACAGCGCCGCAAACGCTCCCTGGCCGCCCACCTGCCGTCCACACCGGGCGTGTACCTCTTCCGCGGCCCGAAGGAGGAGGTCCTCTACGTCGGCACGGCGTCGGACCTGCGGCGCCGAGTCCGCCAGTACTTCACGGCGAGCGAGGGCAGGCGCAGGCTGCGCGAGATGGTCGCCCTCGCCGTGCGGGTCGACGCCGTGGAGTGCGCCCACCCGCTCGAAGCCGAGGTGCGTGAACTCCGGCTCCTGCGCGCCCACCGCCCCGCCTACAACCGGCGCTCGAAGAACCCCCACCACGCCTGGTGGCTGACCCTGACCGACGAGCCGTTCCCCCGGATCTCGCTGGTCAAGGTCCCCCGGGACGGCGCGCTGGGCCCGTTCCGCACCCGCAAGGCAGCCGAGTCGGTAGCGGACGCACTGCTGGACGCCGTGCCGCTGCGCTCGTGCACCATCAAGATCCCCGCCATGAACCAACGCGCCTCCCCGTGCGCCCTGGCCGAACTCGACCGCTGCAAAGCCCCCTGCGCGGGCCGGCAGACAGTCGAGGAGTACTCCCCCGCCGTGGTCGCCGTGCGCGACCTGGTCGTGGGCCGCAGCGCGGACCCGTTACGCACGCTCATCACCCAGCTCGGCGGCCTGGCCTCGGCGGAACGCTTCGAGGAGGCCGCTCGCCGCCGCGACCGCCTGGCAGGCCTGGTCCGGTCGCTGGACCGCGCCCAGCGCCTGGCGGCCCTCGCGGCACTTCCCCAGCTCGTGGCCGCCCGGCCCGACCGCGAAGGCGGCTGGGAGTTCTCGGTCGTGCGCTACGGCCGCCTCGCCTCCGCCGGAGTCGCCCGCCGAGGCACCCGCCCGATGCCGGTGGTCGACGCGCTCGTCGCCTCAGCGGAAACGGTCGTTCCGACCCCCGGCCCGCTGCGAGGCGCACCGCCGGAAGAGGCCGCGGTCGTCCTGCGCTGGCTCGACCAGCCGGGCACCCGCCTGGTCTACGCGGACGAGCCGTGGTCCTCCCCCGCCGGCGCCGCCGCGGCATGGGTGCCGTGGGCCGAACAAGCCGCGGGCGCCCGTCCCCTTCACGACCGCTGGAACTGACCCGGAGCACCTCGTTGCACAGCCCTTATGCAAAAAACGTTTGCGGACGTCCGCAAACGTTTTTTGCATAAGGAGGGTAAGAGCAGGTCAGACGGGGTGGCGGCAACCGATATATCAGTTGGAATGTCAACAAAGAGACATGCGGAGGGTGTGGGCGGCTCGGGCTTCGTGAGCGGCGACGTCCTCACGCAGGTGATCAGGCGGTAGGGCAGACTACGGGTGCTTGAGACACCGGAGCCCAGACCCGAGGAGGACGCCGTGGTCACCGCCATCGTGCTGATCCAGGCCGCCGCCGAACGCATTCCCGAGGCCGCGCAGGAGATCGCCGACATCGACGGAGTCACCGAGGTGTACTCCTGTGCCGGTGACGTGGACCTGATCGCGCTGGTGCGGGTCAGCAAGCACGAGGACCTCGCCGCGCTGGTGCCCGGCAAGATCAGCAAGGTCGCGGGTGTGCTGAACACCGACACGCACATCGCGTTCCGCAGCTACTCGAAGCGCGACGACGAGGCCGCGTTCTCCATCGGCCTGGACGACGCCTGACAGTCCGGCCCGATCTTCCGGCCCAGCAGCCGCAGACAGCACGAAGGCCCCCGTGAAGATCACGGGGGCCTTCGTCGCGTTCAGCGGTGGATCAGGCCTTCGGGTCGGACGGCTTGCCCGCGAGCTCGCCGACCTCGTCCTGGGCGCTGGTCCCCTCGGAGACGTGCTTCGCCTTGCGCGCGTTCTCCAGGGCCACGGTCTCCTCGACCGGGTCCGGCGACCACGTGCTGCCGGCGACCGGGTGACCGGCCGAGCCGAGCTTGTTCATCTTCTTCGGCACCGACGCGCCCTGGTAGGCGAGCGGGATCGGGTGGCCGTGGTCGTCCACCGGGCCGAGCGGCTGGTGGACCTCGATGAACTCGCCGTGCGGCAGGCGCTTGATGATGCCGGTCTCGACACCGTGCTCGAGCACCTCGCGGTCGCCGCGCTGCAGGCCGATGCAGATCCGGTACGCGATGAAGTACGCGAGCGGAGGCAGCACCAGCATGCCGATCCGGCCCATCCACGTCGTCAGGTTCAACGAGATGTCGAACTGGTAGGCGAAGATGTCGTTGCCGCCCATGAGCAGCAGGACCATGAAGTACGTGATCGCCATCCAGCCGAGCGCGGTGCGGACGGGGACGTCGCGCGGGCGCTGCAGCAGGTTGTGGTGCGCGTAGTCCTTGGTCATCTTGCGCTCGATCCACGGGTACATCGCCGCGATGCCGGTCAGCAGCGGCAGACCGAGGATGAACGGCAGGAACGGCGCCGGGATCGTGTAGTTGCCCAGGTAGAACTCCCACGCGGGCCAGATGCGGACCAGGCCGTCGGTCCAGCCCATGTACCAGTCCGGCTGCGAGCCGGCGGAGATCTGCGCGGGGTTGTACGGGCCGAAGTTCCAGATCGGGTTGATCTGGAAGACGCCACCCATGATCGCGATGACACCGACGACGATGGCGAAGAAGCCACCGCCCTTGGCCGCGAACACCGGCATGATGCGGACGCCGACGACGTTGGTCTCCTTGCGGCCCACGCCCGGGAACTGCGTGTGCTTCTGGTACCAGACCAGCGCGAGGTGCGCCGCGATCAGACCCAGGATGATCGCCGGGATGATCAGGATGTGCGCGGTGTAGAGCATCGGGATGATGTCCGTGCCGGGGAACTCCCCGCCGAACATCAGCCAGTTCAGCCACGTGCCGATGACCGGGAACGAGATCAGCAGCGCCGCCATGACGCGGAGGCCGGTGCCCGAGAGCAGGTCGTCCGGCAGCGAGTAGCCGAGGAAGCCCTCGATCGCGCCGAGCATGAACAGCACGATGCCGATGACCCAGTTGATCTCACGCGGCTTGCGGAACGCGCCGGTGAAGAAGATCCGGAACATGTGCACGACGATCGCGGCCATGAACAGCAGCGCCGCCCAGTGGTGCACCTGGCGGACGAACAGGCCACCGCGCGTCTCGAACGAGATGTCGAGCGTGGACGCGAACGCCCGCGACATCTCGATGCCGCGCAGGTTCTCGAACGCGCCGTTGTAGGTGACCTCGGTCATCGACGGGTCGAAGAACAACGCCAGGTACGTACCCGACAGCAGCAGCACGATGAAGCTGTACAGCGCGATCTCACCGAGCAGGAAGGACCAGTGCGTCGGGAAGACCTTGTTGATCTGCTTGCGCAGGCCGGAGGCCGGGTGGAACCGCTCGTCGGCAGCGTTGGCCGCCGCCCCTGCGACGCGCGCGGCGGCGTTGGCCGGCTTCGTCGGCGTGGTGATGGCACTCATGACTTCCGCTCCCAGAACGCCGGACCCACAGCCTCGATGAAGTCGCTGCGGGCTACCAAGTATCCGTCTTCGTCCACAGTGATCGGAAGCTGCGGCAGAGGACGGGTGGCCGGACCGAACCGCGGCTTGGCGTATTCGAAGACGTCGAACTGCGACTGGTGGCACGGGCAGAGCAGCAGACCGGTCTGCTGCTCGAACAACGATGTCGGGCAACCCAGGTGCGTGCAGATCTTCGAGTACGCGTACAGGTCACCGTAATTGAAGTCTTCCTGACCTGCACGCTTGGTGACGGCCTGGTTCGGGCGCAGGCGGATGAGCATGACCGGCGCGTCGGCCCGCTTGAGGGCCGCGACCAGGGCGTGCTCGTCGTCGCGCTCGGACTCCCGGAACGGGAACACCGTCTCGAAGCCGCCCGGCTCGACGTCCTCGGGACGCACCAGGGAGACGTCGTGGAAGTTGCCGGTGTGGCGGCGGAGGTAGACCTTCTCGCCCTTTTCGGCCTTCCAGCCGGTGTGCCACAGCGAGTTCTTGGTCTCGCTGTCCGAGTGCGGGTTCTTGATGAGCGCACCCAGCGGAACTGCGGCGACACCGAGACCCAGCACACCTGCGCCGAGGCCGGCGGTGCGCTTGATCAGGCTGCGGCGGGCGATGCCGCTGCGCTCACCCGCGTCGGCGAGCTCGGCGACCAGCGTGGCGCGGTCGACCTGAGCCGACGGGCCGTCGTGGCGCTGCTGCACCGCGAGCTCGTCCGGGATGAACTTCTTGGTGTAGAGCAGCGCGCCCACGCCCAGACCCGTCACCGACAGGCCCAGGAACAGGCCGATCAGCGGGTTGTACAGCATGTGCAGCAGGTGGCCCTCGGGGTTCGAGGGGGACTCGTACTGCCACGGCCAGAACAGGAACACGCCGAGGAAGGCGAGACCCGCCACCGCCGAGATCATGAACCACAGCGCGACCGTGCGCTGGGCACGGCGCTCGGCACGGGTGCCGGGGACCGGGAACTTCTCCTCGTAGTGGACGAGCTCGACGCCGTCCATCTTCGTGCCGAGCTTGACGAGGTCGTCCCGGCTCATCTCCGCGAGCTCCGCCTCGCTGGGCAGCTCGATCGGCTTGTCGCCGCTCATGCCTTGGCTCCGATCCAGAGGGTCACGCCGATGAGCGCGGCGATGCCCACGATGAACGCGATCAAGCCCTCGGAAACGGGTCCGAACCCGCCCAGGGGGTTACCTCCGGAGTTGTTGTTCCCGTCGGTGACCGACTTGACGTACGCGATGATGTCTTTCTTCTCTTCCGGCGTGAGCTGGCGCTCGCCGAACTTCGGCATGTTCTGCGGCCCGCTCAGCATCGCCGTGTAGATCTGCTCTTCGGACACGCCGTCGAGCGCGGGCGCGAACTTGCCGGACGACAGCGCGCCACCACGGCCCGTGAAGTTGTGGCAGCTGGAGCAGTTCAGGCGGAACAGCTCGCCACCGCGGGCGGGGTTGTCGCCGCGCAGGCCCTCACCGGACTCGGCAGGCTTCTTCGGGCCCTCGCCGCCGCTCGCGTCGATGTAGGCCATCAGCGCGTTGATCTCTTCAGGGGAGAGCTTCGCGGGCTTGCGGATGGCCTGCGCCTCCTGCCGCGCCATGGGCATGCGGCCGGAGGAAGTCTGGAAGTAGACCGCGGCGTCGCCGACGCCGATCAGGCTCGGCCCGCGGTCCTGCACGCCTTCGAGAGACCTGCCGTGGCAGCTGGAGCAGGTGTTCAGGTAGAGCTGCTCACCCTGGCGGACCAGGGCGTCCTGCTGCTGTGCCTGGGCGGTCTGCGCCTGGGGCGCGAAGGCGGCGAACAGCATGCCGGCGCTCAGCAGGCCGAAGCCCAGTGCGAGCAGTCCGGCGACCCGGCGACGCAGCTTCGTGCGGGCGCCGCGGGGGCGTTTCGTCGTGGTGGTCATGGTGTGCGGCAACCCTTGCTGTCAGTTCGGGAGCTCGTGGCTGGGGAGCAGGTCAGGGCACGATGTAGATGATGGCGAACAGCCCGATCCACACGACGTCGACGAAGTGCCAGTAGTACGACACGACGATCGCGGAGGTGGCCTGTGCCGGCGTGAACTTGCTGAGCTTCGTCCGGATCAACAGGTAGACGAACGCGATCAGACCGCCGATGACGTGCAAGCCGTGGAAGCCGGTCGTCAGGTAGAAGACCGTGCCGTAAGCCGAGGACGGGATCGTGGTGCCGTGCTCGACCAGCTCGATGTACTCGCCTGCCTGCCCGCCGACGAAGATCGCGCCCATGATCAGGGTCACGATGTACCAGCGACGCAGACCGAAGACGTCTCCCCGCTCCGCCGCGAACACGCCCCACTGACAGGTGAAGGACGACGCGACCAGGATGATCGTGAAGACCGACGCGTAGGGGATGTTCAGGTGCGTGGGGGGCGGGGGCCAAGGTCCCTCGTTCTGGGCCTTCACCGTGAAGAACATGGCGAAGAGGCCAGCGAAGAACATGAGCTCGCTGGACAGCCAGACGATCGTGCCGACGCTGACCATGTTCGGGCGGTTCAGCGAGTGCACGCGCTGGCCGATTGAAGGCGCTGCCGTGGTCACGAGCAGCATTATTGCCTGCGCTATTTCCGTCCGCCCATCGGGTCCTGGGCAGATCATGGGTCGGCTGGGTCACACGCAGGGTGATCGCGAGGAGATCAACGAATGAGCTTGCTGGGCCGATTGCGGGACAAGCTGCGCCGACAGCACGAGCCGGCGCTGTCGGTGGACGACCCCGCGCTCGTCGTGGTGGTCGAGGCGTTCGACATCGCGGAGGCCGATTCGGCCGCTCTGGCGCGTTCCCCGCGGTGGCGCGCCGACGAGCCCGCGGTGCTGCGGCACCACCTGCGCATCCCCGCTGAACAGGTAGAACGTGCGCGCGAACTGCTCACGCCGGACGGCTGGGTGCTCGTGACCGGTGACATATCGCATATCAGTCGCGTGCAGAAGCTGGACGCGTTGCACTGCGCCCAGGAGCGGTCGCGGATGGCCTCGCTGGCGCAACGGCTCGGCGGTGAGGCCCTGGGGTGGGACGCCCTGCAGAAGGCGGACGGACCGGCCCGATAGCATCACGGCGACCTTGGTCACTTTCTTCAGGACCGCAGTCGCAGTCGCAGCGGAGGATCCAGAGATGAGCACGCAGACCACGAAGATCCTGGTGTTCAGCCACCGGCCCGAGGTGCGTGAGACGATCATCACTGCGGTCGGCCGCCGTCCCGCGCCCGACCTCGCGCGCCTCGACTACGTCGAGGCCGCGACGATCGCGGACGTCCTCTACGAGGCGGACGCCGGCACCGTCGACCTGCTGATCCTCGACGGCGAGGCGCAGCCGACCGGTGGCATGGGCCTGTCCCGCCAGCTCAAGGACGAGATCACGAACTGCCCGCCGATCGTCGTCGCGGTGCGCCGCAAGGACGACAGGTGGCTCGCGACCTGGTCGCAGGCGGACGCGGTGCTGGTGCACCCGCTGGACCCGCTGGCCGCCGCCGAGACCGTGGCCGAGGTGCTGCGGGGCTCGGCTGTTCCCGTCGTCAAGGGCTGAGGGTCATGAGCCAGCGCACCTGGCCCTCGCTGCTCAACCGGCTGCTCGACGGCGTCGACCTGACCGCTGACGACACCGCCTGGGGCATGGACCAGGTCATGTCGGGCGAGGCGACCTCGGCGCAGATCGCGGCGTTCATCGTCGCGTTGCGCGCCAAGGGCGAGACGCCGGAGGAGGTCGACGGTCTCGCGACGATGATGCTCAACCACGCGAACCGGTTCACGGTGGACGTGCGGGCGACCGACATCGTGGGCACCGGTGGCGACCATTCCGGTTCGGTGAACATCTCGACGATGGCCGCGATCATCACGGCCGCCGCGGGCGTGCCCGTGGTCAAGCACGGCAACCGGGCGGCGTCGTCGCAGTGCGGCACGGCGGACGTGCTGGAGGCGCTGGGCGTCGCGATCGACCTGCCCGCGGACGGCGTGCGGGAGACCGTGCGCGAGCTCGGCATCGGCTTCTGCTTCGCGCCGGTGTTCCACCCCGGCTTCCGGCACGCGGGCCCGGTGCGCCGCGAGATCGGCATCCCCACGTCGTTCAACCTGCTCGGCCCGCTGACGAACCCCGCCCAGCCCACCGTCGGCCTGATCGGCTGCGCACGGGCGTCCGCGGCACCGTTGATCGCCGGTGTGTTCGCGCGCCGCAACAACACCGCGCTGGTCGTGCGGGGCGACGACGGTCTGGACGAGATCACCACCACCACGACGACGTCCGCGTGGCTAGCGCAGGACGGTGTGGTGCGCACGGAGACCATCGACCCGTCCGTGCTCGGTGTGAAGCCCGCGCGCGAGGAGGACCTGAAGGGCGGCGACTCGTCGGTCAACGCCCAGGTGGTCCGCGACCTCGTGGCCGGCAAGACCGGCTCGGTGCGGGACGCGGTGCTCGTGAACGCCGCGGGCGCCATCGCGGCGCACGGAGGGTTCTCCGACGACCTGCACGCGGACCTGTCGGCATCGCTGAGCCGCGCGGCCGACGCGATCGACTCGGGCAGGGCGGCGACGCTGCTGAACCGCTGGGTGGAGCTCTCGCAGGCTCTCAAGGGCTAGCGGTGTGGTTGGGGAGGCTGCTGAGCGTGAATGCGCTCGCCAACCTCCCCAACCACGCCACTGACGAGGCGCGTTCCGGTCACGCGTCGTCGTCGGCGCGTGACCCTGCTCGCACGGCTGCCGCATCGGCGTAGTCCGAGCGAGTGATGGGCCCGAGATGCGCACCACGTGGTAACGCCGTGGCAATCGCCACCTGGAATGCTGGAGACATGGCCTTCCTCTACCCGGTGATGAAGCACGTCGTCGCGCGCACTGCCCGTCTCGTCTACCGCCCAGTGGTGGACGGACTGGAGAACATCCCCACCGACGGCCCCGTCATCCTGGCGGCCAACCACCTCAGCTTCATCGACAGCGTGGTCATCCCGATGGTCGTGCCGCGCCGCGTGTCGTTCCTCGCGAAGGCGGAGTACTTCACGGGCACCGGCCTGAAGGGCTCGCTGTCGCGCCGGTTCTTCTCCTCGCTCGGCCACGTGCCGGTGCACCGCGGCAGCGGCCGTGACGCCCGCGCCGCGCTCGACACGGCCGCCGAGATCCTGGCGCGCGGGGACGCCTTCGCCATCTACCCCGAGGGCACCCGCTCGCTCGACGGCAGGCTGCACCGCGGCCGCACGGGCGTGGCCCGCATGGCGCTCGAGTCCGGCGCCCCGGTCGTCCCGGTCGGCATCATCGGCACCGACAAGGTCCAGCCCGTCGGCAGCAGGTTCCCGAAGATCGTCCCGGTGACGGTCCGCTTCGGTGAGCCGCTCGACTTCAGCCGCTACGACGGCATGCAGGACTCGCTGCCGGTGCTGCGCAGCGTCACCGACGAGATCATCTACCGCATTCTCGACCTGAGCGGCCAGGAGTACGTCGACGCGTACCAGAAGACCCCGGTCGCCGCGGCGGCGTAACACCGCGCAAGACCTGCGAAGGCCCCTTTCCGCCGCGATGGCGGGAAGGGGCCTTTCTCGTGGCACATCCGGTGCAGGGGTTCGCCGGAGACGACGAAGGCCCCCTCCGCGTCGGAGAGGGCCTCGGTCGAGCGATACCCGATGCCGGGTGTCAGTCGTGGTTGGGACCGGTGTGGTACTCGAACACCAGGCCACCGACCGCGACCAGCACCAGGACGACCGCGATCACGAGCAGCCACACGTGCCAGAACGCCACTGCGACACCCGTGGTCGCCGCCGCGGCGGCGAGACCGACCGGCCAGTACGAGCCCGGGCTGAAGAAGCCCAGCTCACCGGCGCCGTCGGACACCTCGGCGTCGGGGTTGTCCTCCGGCCGCACCTCGATGCGGCGGGCGACGAACCGGAAGTAGGTGCCGGTGATGAGGGCCAGGCCACCGGTCAGCGCGAGCGCCACCGTGCCGGTGGGCTCGACGTGGCCGGTCGCCAGGTGCGTCCAGTAGCCGTAGACGACGGCCATCAGGAACGAGAAGGCCATCACCAGGTCGAAAACGCGAGCTTCGATCTTCATCGCGGGGCGTGTCCCTACTTCTGGCCCGCGCCGGAGGCCTCGCGGGCCGTCCGGTCGGTGTTGAACGGGGTCGTCGTCGTGGCCAGCGGTGAGCACCACTCGTCACAGTTCACCTGGGAGAGGGCCTCGGCCGTGGTGTACGGCTTGCCCGTCTTCTCGTTGACCTGCTTGCGCAGCTCGATGTACTTCTCGAAGTCGGCTTCCTTGAGGGCGCGGACCTCGAAGTTCATCACCGCGTGGTACGAGCCGCAGAGCTCGGCACAACGGCCGACGAACGCACCCGGACGGTCGATCTGGTCGATCTGGAAGACGTTGTCCTGGTTGTTCTTCTTCGGCTCCGGGAAGACGTCCCTCTTGAAGTGGAACTCCGGCACGAAGAACGAGTGGATGACGTCCGTCGAGCGCAGCGTGAACTGGATGCGCTTGCCGGCCGGCAGCACCATGATCGGGACCTCGCCCGAGGTGCCGACCGTGCTGACGACGTTGCCCTCTTCGGTCTTGTGGTCCGGGTACTGGAACTCCCAGTTCCACTGGAACGCGATCACGTCGATGTTCACGTCGGGCTTGCCCGACTTGTCCGTGACGTAGTTCTGCGTCACGGCGGTGAAGTAGAACAACACCGCCACGATCACCGTCGGCACGACGATGAGCACGATCTCCAGCGGGAGGTTGTACGCCGTCTGACGCGGCAGTTCCTCGGACTTCTTGCGGTGGAACACCACCGACCACAGGATCAGACCCCACACGATGACGCCGACGACGAGCGCGGCGATCACGGACCAGGTCCAGAGCTCGCGCATCTTCTCGGCCTGCGGCGTGACGGCCTGCGGCCATCCGAAGCGCAGCACCTCGTCCGTGGAGCAACCGGTGGCCCCGATGCCGACCAGGCTCACAAGCCCAGCGGTCTTCACCAGCCGGGATGCCCTGGTGCCCTCCTTCAGGCCCACTGCTCGCCCGCCTCCTCGTTCCATGCCAACGGATCAAGCGGGAGCGTAGCCCAGCGCAACCGCGCTCACCCCTCGGGGGCACCGCCGCTGCGGTGCAGTTTCGGTCACACAGAGCCCCTTCGGCATACTGGGGACTTCCCCGTGGTCTTCCCCTTCATGTCTTTTGAGAGGTGCGAGAGCCTTGTGCGGCCTGGCAGGACTTGTTTGCCCCAGCGAGAACGAGGCTGAGAACGCGCGCCCGGCCGTGGAGGCGGCGCTGCGCTGCATGCGGCACCGCGGGCCGGACGAGAGCGGCACCCGGCGGGTCGACGAGGTCGTGTTCGGCTTCAACCGGCTCGCGATCATCGACATCGAGCACTCCCACCAGCCGTTGACCTGGGGTCCGGCGGAGTCGCCGAGCCGCTACACGATCAACTTCAACGGCGAGATCTACAACTACCTGGAGCTGCGGGCCGAGCTCACCGAGAAGCACGGCGCGGTCTTCCACACCGACGGCGACACCGAGACCATCGTCGCCGCGTACCACTACTACGGGCCCGCGGCGATCACGAAGCTGCGCGGCATGTTCGCGTTCATGATCTGGGACTCCGAGCGCGACATGGTGTTCGGCGGCCGCGACCCGTTCGGCATCAAGCCGCTGTACTGGGCGCAGGGCCAGAGCGGCGTCGCGTTCTCCAGCGAGAAGAAGACCCTCCTGGAGCTGGCCTCCGCGATCGGCATCGCGCCCAAGATGAACGTCAAGGGGCTGCAGCACTACCTGACGCTGCAGTACGTGCCGGAGCCTGCCTCGCTGCACGACCACATCTACCGCGTCGAGTCGGGGCACTCGTTCACGCTGGTCCCGGGCGAGTCGCCGAAGTTCGAGCGGTACTTCCCGGCCAACTTCAAGATCCGCACGGTCCGCAGCGAGGGCGAGGCCGAGGCGCTCTACGCCGAGATCGCCGCCGCGCTGCGCGACTCGGTCGCCAAGCACATGCGCGCGGACGTGACGGTCGGCTCGTTCCTGTCCGGCGGCATCGACTCGACGGTCGTCGCGGCGCTGGCCAAGGAGCACAACCCCGACCTGATCACGTTCACCACCGGCTTCGAGCGCCAGGGGTTCTCCGAGGTCGACGTGGCCGCGGAGTCGGCGGCGCTGATCGGCGTGAAGCACGTGGTCCGGACGGTGAGCGCGCAGGAGATGATGGACTCCCTGCCGCTGATCACCTGGTACCTCGACGACCCGGTGGCCGACCCGGCGCTGGTGCCGCTGTGGTTCATCGCACGTGAGGCGCGTCAGCACGTGAAGGTCGTGCTGTCCGGCGAGGGCGCGGACGAGCTGTTCGGCGGGTACACGATCTACCGCGAGCCGTTGTCGCTGGCGGGGTTCGAGAAGGTGCCGGGCGCGCTGCGCAAGGCCATGGGCAAGGTCTCGACGAAGATCCCGCACGGCGTGCGCGGCAAGGACCTGCTGCGTCGTGGCGCTTTGACGCTGGAGGAGCGCTACTACGGCAACGCGCGCATCTTCCTCGACGACCACCTGCGTCAGGTGTTGCGCACGTACGACCCGGCGGTGTCGCACATGGACGCGACGGCCCAGCCGTACCGCGAGTCGCGCAGCTGGGACCCGGTGACGCGCATGCAGCACGTCGACCTGTTCACGTGGCTGCGCGGCGACATCCTGGTCAAGGCCGACAAGATGACCATGGCGAACTCGCTGGAGCTGCGGGTCCCGTTCCTCGACCCCGAGGTCTTCAAGATCGCGTCGCAGATCCCGAGTGAGTTGAAGATCACGAAGGACACCACGAAGTTCGCGCTGCGCAAGGCGATCCGCGACATCGTGCCGGCGCACGTGCTCAACCGCCGCAAGCTCGGCTTCCCTGTGCCGATCCGGCACTGGCTCAAGGACGAGATGCACGACTGGGCCGTCGACATCGTGCGCGCGTCGCAGACCGACCAGTACATCGACAAGACCGCGGTGCTGCGGCTGATCGAGGAGCACCGTTCCGGCGTGCTCGACCACAGCCGCCGCATCTGGGCGCTGCTGGTGTTCATGATCTGGCACGGCATCTTCGTCGAGGGCCGCATCCAGCCGTCGGTGCCGGAACCGCACTACCCGGTCAAGCTCTAGGTCCGAAGCGTCAGGGCCCCTCCGCGGAGGGGCCCTGACGCTGTCAGCGACGACCTTGCGCGCTGCAGATCGCGTACGAGCTGACGACGGTCTCCGGGGACGCCATCAGCTCCAGGTAGCGGTCGAACTCCTCGTCGGTGAGCGGGAGCTTCTTGCGCACCAGGCGAGCGGTCGCGGCGAGCAGGCGGCACCCGGCGGAGCCGCCCTCCCACTCCTGCACGTCACGGGACCCGCTGACGTCGTGCAGCCCGGCGTCGCGCAGTGCCCGTTCGACGCGGGCGCCCCACGCCAGTTCGGCGCCGGCCTGGTCGAGCAACGTCAGCAGGGCGTTCTTGACCCGCATGATCAGCTTCGCGTCGTCCGGAGCTGCGGAGAGGACTTCGAGCGGGAGGCAGTCGAACTCTTCGAGGACGAGCCAGCCGCCGGGCCGCAACGCGTCGCGCAGCTTGCGCAGGACGAGGTCGCGGGCGGGGAGGTAGAAGAGCACCAGGCGGGCGTGGACGAGGTCGAACGCGTTGCCGGGCAGGATGTTGGACGCCACGTCGTGCTCCAGGACCGTGACGTTGTCACGTTCTTCGAGTCTGGTGACGTCGATGTCGGTGACCGTGACGTGCCCGGCCGGGGCGACGACGTCCGCCAGCCAGTTCGCCACCGATCCCCCGCCACCTCCCACTTCGAGGCAGCGCCAGCCGTCCGAGACACCCAGCTGCTCGACGCGGGCGAAGGTGCCCGCGTCGAGCAGTGAGCTCAGCGCGTCGAACTTCGGGTCGAGCGACTCACCGGAGTCACCGAACAGGTACGTCCCCATTGTCCGATCATGGCAGGACTGGAGCGATCTCTTCAGCGGCTTGGGCACCAAACGCGCCACGAATGCGAGCGAGCGCCGACTCGCGCTCGATCACCCATTCCTGCGTGCCCACGGTCTCGAGCACCTCGACCGCGATGAACGAGCCGAGCTGAGCAGCGCGTTCGATGCTCAGGCCGGCGATGATGCCGGCGAGGAAGCCCGCGCGGAAGCCGTCGCCGACGCCGGTCGGGTCGGTCTTCGCGACCTCGGGGACGGCGGGGACGTGCAGCGCGAAGCCGTCGCGGTCGACGATCTCGACGCCCTTGGCGCCGAGCGTGGTGACGCGCTTGCCGACGCGGGCGAGGACGTCGGCCTCGGTCCAGCCGGTCTTCTGCAGCAGCAGTTCCCACTCGTAGTCGTTGCTGAAGAGGTACTCGGCGCCCTCGACGAACGCGCGCGCCTGCTCGCCGTCCATGCGGGCGAGCTGCTGCGACGGGTCGACGGCGAACCTGTAGCCGCGCTGACGGCACTCGTCGGCGTGCCGGAGCATGGCCGCGGGGTCGTCCGGGCTGATGACGACGAGCTCGAGGTTCTCGACGCGGCTCGCGATGGGCGAGAGCTCGATGTTGCGGGACTCGGCCATCGCACCGGCGTAGAAGGAGGCGATCTGGCACATGTCGTCGTCCGTCGTGCAGACGAACCGCGCGGTGTGCGCGACCTCGGACACGTACACGCCCGACGTGTCGACGCCGTGCCGCTCGAGCCACGAGCGGTAGTCGTCGAAGTCCTTGCCGACGGCACCGACGAGCACCGGCCGCACCCCGAGCACACCGAGGCCGAACGCGATGTTCGCGCCGATGCCGCCACGGCGGACCACGAGGTCGTCGACCAGGAAGCTCAGCGACACGCGGTCGAGACGCTCCGCGACCAGCTGGTCCGCGAAACGACCCGGGAAGTGCATCAGATGGTCGGTCGCGATGCTGCCGCACACGGCTAGGGGCACGTCGGCTCCTCTTTTCTTGTTGCGCTACGTGACAACTCACCCGGACGAGTACCGCTGTGAAGACTACTGTTTGGTAGGGCTACCGCAGGTCAGACCGTCGTCATACGGTCAGGAAGTGACGATCCCAGAGGCGACCACGATGAGTGAACTGATCGAGGACTGCGCGCAGCTCCCCTTCGCTCTGACCCACCCCGAGCACCCCCTTCCCGCCCCGCGCACGGCCGCGCCGTGGCAGGTCGACGAGCGGTGCGCCCACCAGGTCGAAGGCCTCGCCGAATACGGCGTCTAGCTTCAGGGTCCGGCTCACCGGTCCGTCCGGGCAGTACCTGGCAGGGTTTTCGGTCCACACGCGGAGAGGCCGCGTTCCCGTCGATGCGGGAACGCGGCCTCTCCGCGTGTTCGCCTTAGTGGAACGAGTCGCCGCAGGCGCACGACCCGCCGGCGTTCGGGTTGTCGATCGTGAAGCCCTGCTTCTCGATCGTGTCCACGAAGTCGATGACAGCACCTTCGACGTACGGGGCGCTCATGCGGTCGACGGCGACCTTCATGCCGTTGAAGTCGACCATCGCGTCACCGTCGAGTGCGCGCTCGTCGAAGAACAGCTGGTAGCGAAGGCCGGCACAACCACCGGGCTGGACGGCGATGCGCAGGTGCATGTCGTCGCGGCCCTCCTGGTCGAGCAGCGCCTTGGCCTTGACGGCGGCCGCATCGGTCAGCGTCACGCCGTGGCTGGGCGCCTCGGAAGCGGTCGAAGCGGCATCCTGAGCGGTCGTCATGGCTCTCCTAAGAGGTCCTTTGCGGGCGGTTCACCCATCAACAACACGGGCGTTCCCCGCCTTGTTCCGCTTCCCATGGTCCCACAACGGCGCCCCTTGTCGCCCTAGGTGTCGACTGTCACGTAGACCACGCTCAAACCAACCGATATATCAGCTAGACCTTCTAACCAGGTTCTCGCTGTTCAGCGCGACCACTGCCGGGCCACGTACTGGGCCGTTGCAATGACACTTTTGCGGGCGTCCGCAATCGACTTGTGCACAGAGCCGACGTGGTCGGACACCGAGTAGGCGGCCTGGACGCCGGCGGCGCCCATCTCGCGGCGGCCGACGCTGACCTGGCCCGCGATGGCGATGCACGGGATGCCGCGTTCGGCCGCGCCTGCCGCGACGGCGGTGATGAGCTTGCCGCGCAGTGACTGCCAGTCGAAGCTGCCCTCGCCGGTGATGACGACGTCGGCCTCGTCGAGGGCGGCGTCGAGGCCGGTCAGGTCGCGGACCAGGCCCGCGCCCGACGTCATCGTCGCGCCCAGCGAGAGCAGCGCGGCGCCGAGGCCGCCCGCCGCTCCGGCACCCGACATGTCGGACACGGGTGTGAGGACGTCCATGGCGGCCAGCTTGGCTTCGAGGCGTTCGACGGCTTCCGGGGACGCGCCCTTCTGCGGGCCGAACGTGCGCGCGGCGCCGTGCGGGCCGAGGAGCGGGTTCTCCACGTCGGAGGCGGCGACGAGCGATGTGGCGGTCAGGTCCACGTCGGCGTCCGACAGGGCGGCGAGCATGCCGGCGCCGCCGTCGGTCGTGCCGGAGCCGCCCAGTCCGACCGTGATGACATCGTTGTCCGCCGTCGCTGCCGCGATGAGCTCGCCGACGCCGCGCGTGGTCGCCGTCTCGCAGGTCTGCGGGCGGAGTTCCGCCGGGATCAGGTGGAGGCCGCACGCTTCCGCGGACTCGATGTATGCAGCGCGTCGACCGCCTGCATGCAGGCTGAGCCAGCGCGCTTGGACCGGTTCTCCCAGCGGGCCGGTCACAGTGATGTGCCGGATGTCGCCGCCTGTGGCGGCGTGCAGCACGTCGACGAAGCCGGGGCCTCCGTCGGCCAGCGGGCGTTGGGCGACGACGTCGTCGGGCTTGGCGTCGCGCCAGCCGGTGGCGATGGCGTCGGCGGCCTCGCGGGCGGTCAGGGTGCCGCCGAAGCAGTCCGGGGCGATGAGTACGCGCACCTCGCGAAAGGTACAGAAGAACCACTGTCCTACCCTGTTGTCGTGAGGTTCCTGCGCCGCAACGCCGCCGATACCGATGCCCCGGCCACCGAGTCGACCGACCAGGTCGCCGACTCCACCCGTTCCACGGGCAAGGGCAGGCCCACGCCCAAGCGGCGTGAGGCGCAGGGCCGGCGTTCCGGGCCGGTGCCGCCTCCTCCCCGCACGCAGCGCGAGGCGTTCAAGCGGATGCGCGGCAACAAGGTGAGCAAGGAAGAGCGCCGTGCCGCGGCCACCGAGCGTCGTCAGCGCATGATGGCGGGCGAGGACAAGTACCTGCTGCCGCGCGACCGCGGTCCGGTGAAGGCGTACATCCGCGACCTCGTCGACTCGCGGCGCAACCTCATGGGCCTGTTCATGCCGCTCGCGATCCTGGTGTTCGTCGCGCTGCTGACGCCGTCGCTGGCCGTGCAGCGGTACGCGACGCTCGCGACGACGTTCATGCTGATCGCGATGGTCATCGAGGGCGTCGTGCTCGGCCGCCTCGTCACGCGGAAGGTGCGGGCGAAGTTCCCGACCGAGCCGATCAAGGGCCTGTCGATCGGCTGGTACTCGTTCATCCGCGCGAGCCAGATCCGCAAGCTGCGCGTGCCCAAGCCGCGCGTGAAGCCGGGCGACGCGATCAAGTAGCCGGTGCGCGAGAAGCAGCGCAAGCTCCAACTGCCGGAGAAGCTGCGGTGGAACCACAACGAGTGGTACCGCCGCTGGCTGCTCCGGCAGTTGCCGTCGCGGGCCGGATCGGCGCTGGACGTCGGCTGCGGCCTGGGTGACCTGGCGCGGCAGATCAGGGCCGGCGAGGTCACCGCGATCGACGCCAGTGCGCGCATGATCGAACGGGCGAGCGCCACCACGAGCGAGGTCCGATGGATTCACGGCGACGTGCTCACCCACGACCTCGGGCGGTACGACGTCGTCACCGCCGAGGCGAGCCTGCACCACCTGCCGTTGCGCGAAGGTCTCACCAGGCTCGCCGGGCTGACCGCTCCGGGCGGGACGCTGATCGTCGTCGGCCTGTACATGACGGCGAGCCGGGCCGACCGGGCCGTGGAGCTGGTGACGTTGCCCGCCAACGCCCTCGTCGGGCTCGCCAAGGCCCTCAACGGCACCGGGGGCACGCCGCACGACGCGGAGATGCCGGTGGTGATGAGCGCGCCGACGTTGACCGAGATCCGAGCGGCGGCAGCGGAGATCCTGCCCGGCGCACGCGTTCGGCGGCACCTGTTCTGGCGGTATTCCATGGTGTGGCACGCGCCCGAAGTTCATTAGCAGCACGAACGATTTCGGTTTAAGCTCCGATGTATGAAGTTCCGTCGACTCGGCCGCAGCGGCCTGTCCATCAGCGAGATCTCGTACGGCAACTGGCTCACGCACGGGTCCCAGGTCGAAGAGGACCAGGCCCACGCCTGTGTGAAGGCGGCGCTGGAGTCGGGGATCACGACCTTCGACACCGCCGACGTCTACGCCAACACGGCCGCGGAGTCGGTGCTCGGCCGGGCGCTGCGGGGTGAGCGGCGCGAGTCGCTCGAGATCCTCACCAAGGTCTACTGGCCGACCGGTCCCGGCGGCCCCAACGACCGCGGGCTCGGCCGCAAGCACGTCATGGAGTCGGCCAACGCGTCGCTGAAGCGGCTGCAGACCGACTACGTCGACCTCTACCAGGCGCACCGGTTCGACTACAGCGTCCCGCTGGAAGAGACGATGCTGGCGTTCGCCGACCTCGTCCGCCAGGGCAAGGTCCTCTACGTCGGCGTCTCCGAGTGGACCGCCGAGCAGATCACCCGCGGTGCCGCGCTGGCCCGTGAGCTGAACGTGCCGTTCGTGTCGCACCAGCCGCAGTACTCGATGCTGTGGCGCGTGATCGAGCCGCAGGTCATCCCCACGTGCGAGCGCGAGGGGCTGAGCCAGATCGTCTTCTCCCCCGTCGCGCAGGGCATCCTGACCGGCAAGTACCTGCCGGGCGCCGAGGTGCCGGAGGGCTCACGCCTGGCCGACGCGCGTGGTTCGCAGATGATCGCGCGCTGGATGCGCGACGACGTGCTCAACGCCGTTCAGCAGCTCAAGCCGATCGCCGAGGAGGCGGGCATCACGCTGGCGCAGCTCGCCGTGGCGTGGGTGCTGAAGAACCCGAACGTCGCGTCCGCGATCATCGGCGCGTCGCGTCCGGAGCAGGTCTTCGAGAACGTCAAGGCGATCGACATCGAGCTCGGCGACGACGTGCTCACGCAGATCGACAAGGTCCTCGAAGGCGTCATCACCGACGATCCGAGGCTCACCGCCCAGGGCTGATCGTCAGGCCGGGTGCAGGCTCATCGGGCCGTACACCTCGGTTTCCGACCGCAGCAGCGTGACCTGTTCGACCCCGGCGTCGAGCAGGTCACGCCACTCGGCGTTGAACCACTCCTCGGCGTCGGCCTGGTCCGCGAACATCACATCCGGGCCCGCGACGTCGCGTCCCTGTGCATCCTGGTAGCGCCAGCGGTATTCCACGGACGAAGGCTAACTCTCTTGTCACCTCGCACGCTCGTGCTCGGCGGAGCACGTTCGGGCAAGTCAGCGCATGCGGAAGGTCTGCTCACCGAAGCGACCGTGACCTACGTCGCCACCGCGCGCCGGTACCCGGACGACCCTGACTGGGACGCGCGCATCGCGCTGCACGTCGCGCGGCGTCCGTCCACCTGGCACACGGTCGAGGCGTCCTCGCCGGCCGACCTGCCCGCGTTGCTCACCGCGACGCAGTACGAGGACCCGCCGATCCTGGTGGACGACCTGTCCACGTGGCTGGTCGGCGTGCTCGACGACGCCCAGGCGTGGGAGGGCAACGGCACCGAGACGGTCGCGGGCAGCGTCGACCAGCTCGTGCGTTCGGTCGCCACGTGCCGGGCTCGGCTGGTGCTCGTGACGGCGGAGGTCGGCCTCGGCGTCATTCCGTCCACGCGCTCTGGCAGGCTCTTCCGCGATCACCTCGGTGCGCTCAACGCGCGCGTCGCCGAGGTGTGCGACGAGGTCACGCTCCTCGTCGCCGGCATCCCCCTGAAACTGCGATAGGAGCGACCAGGTGAGCACCGAGTTCCCGCCGGTTGAACCGCCGGACGAGACCGTTCTGCGCGAGGCCGAGGCCCGGCACGCGGTGCTGACCAAGCCGGTCGGCTCCCTCGGACGGCTCGAAGAGCTGGGCAACTGGATCGCCGCGTGCCAGGGCACCGTGCCGCCGAAGCCGTTCGTGCGGCCGCGCGTGGTCGTGTTCGCGGGCGACCACGGCATCACCGCGCAGGGCGTGTCGGCGTTCCCGAGCGAGGTGACCGGCCAGATGGTCGCGAACTTCCTGACCGGTGGTGCCGCGGTGAACGTGCTCGCGCAGGTCGCGGGCGCCACCGTGCGCGTGGTCGACATGGCCGTCGACGCGGACACCCCGGCCGCGGTCAGCCAGCACAAGGTGCGGCGCTCGTCCGGGTCGATCGACCGCGAGGACGCGCTCACCCGTGAGCAGTGCGAACTCGCGATCGCGGCCGGCCGCGCGCTCGCCGACGAGGAGGTCGACGCGGGCGCCGACGTGCTCGTCGCCGGCGACATGGGCATCGGCAACACGACGCCCGCCGCCGTGCTGATCGCGTCGCTGACCGGGTCGGAGCCCGTCGCGGTCGTCGGGCGCGGCACCGGCATCGACGACCAGGCGTGGATGCGCAAGACGGCGGCGATCCGGGACGCGCTGCGCCGGGCCCGCCTGGTGATCAGCGACCCGATCGCGTTGCTCGCCACGGCTGGTGGCGCCGACATCGCCGCGATGGCCGGGTTCCTCGCGCAGGCCGCCGTGCGCAAGACCCCTGTCGTACTCGACGGCGTCGTCGTCGGTGCGGCCGCTGTCGTCGCCGAGGAGATGGCGCCGGGTGCGCGCGAGTGGTGGGTGGCCGGGCACCAGTCGGCCGAGCCCGCGCACGCGATCGCGCTCGGGCACCTGAACCTGAAGCCGCTGCTGGAGTTCGAGATGCGGCTCGGCGAGGGGTCCGGTGCCGTGGCGGCGCTGCCGTTGCTGATCTCGGCGGTGAAGGTGCTCGCGGAGATGGCGACGTTCGAGAGCGCCGGCGTGACGAACCGGGAAGACACGACCGCGGAGAACACGGCCCAAGAAAATACGGCGGGGTGAAGCTCGCGTTCTCCTGGCTGACCGTCCTGCCGCTCCGGGTCGACGACGTCGATCGCAAGGCGGCAGGACGGGCCATCGCCACCACGCCCGTCGTCGGCGTCGTGCTCGGCGCGTTCGTCGTCGGCGTGCTGGAACTGCTCGCGATGTCCGATGTATCGGCGCTCGTGGCCGGGTTCCTGGTCGTCGGCGTCGTCGCCCTCGCAACGCGCGGCATGCACCTCGACGGGCTGGCCGACGTCGCCGACGGGCTCGGTTGCTACGGGCCGCCGGAGCGTGCGCTGAAGGTCATGAAGGACGGCGGCGCGGGACCGTTCGGCGTCGTCTCGCTGATCGTGGTGCTGGGTGCGCAGGCCGCGGCGCTCCCCCACGCTCACTGGGGTGTCGTGCTGCTCGCATTCGCTACGAGCCGGGCGGCGTTCGGGATCTGCTGCATGCGCGGCGTGCCCGCGGCACGGCCTGAGGGGCTTGGTGCGCTCGTGGCCGGCACACAGCACCCGTTGCTGGTCATCGGTACGTGGGTGGTGCTCGCTGCTGCGGCGGTTCCGCTCGGGTGGCGTGCGGTCGTCGCCGTCGTCGTCGCGTTCGCGCTCGTGTGGCTGCTGGTGAAGCACACCGGAAAGCGTTTCGGCGGCATCACCGGTGATGTGCTCGGTGCTGCCGCCGAAATCGCGCTTCTGGCCGTGCTGGTGATCGCCTAGGAACGAAGCGTCGTCATCCAGCCGTGGGTGTCGGCGACGTGGCCGTGCTGGAGGCCGGTCAGGCGCTCGCGCAGCTTCATCGTCACCGCGCCGGTGCCGCCGTCGGCGATGTCGAACTCGCCACCGGCGTGCTTGACGTGGCCGACCGGCGTGATGACCGCCGCCGTGCCACAGGCGAAGACCTCGGTGAGCTCACCGGAGGCGTTGGCCTTCTCCCACTCGTCGGTCGAGATGCGGCGCTCCTCCACGGACAGGCCGAGGTCGGCGGCCAGCGCCAGCAACGAGTTCCGGGTGATGCCGGGCAGCAGCGTGCCGGTCAGCTCGGGCGTGACCACCTTGTCCCCGAAGACGAAGAACAGGTTCATGCCGCCCATCTCCTCGACCCAGCGGCGTTCCACCGCGTCGAGCCAGACGACCTGGTCGCAGCCCTTCTCGGCGGCCTGCGCCTGCGCCACGAGGGACGCGGCGTAGTTGCCCGCGAACTTGGCCGCGCCGGTGCCACCGGGGGCCGCGCGGACGTACTCGGTCGAGAGCCACACGCTCACGGGACGGACGCCGCCCGCGAAGTAGGAGCCGGCGGGAGAGGCGATCAGCACGTAGAGGTACTCGGACGCGGGTCGCACGCCGAGGCCCTTCTCCGTGGAGATCATGAACGGCCGCAGGTAGAGGGACTCCTCCTCGGCCGAGGGCACCCAGCGGTCGTCGACCGCGAGGATCTGCCGCACGGACTCCAGGAAGAGCTCGTCGGGAAGTTCGGGCATCGCCATGCGGCGGGCCGAGGCGCGGAAGCGCTCGGCGTTGGCCTCAGGGCGGAAGGACGCGATCGAACCGTCGGGCTGCCGGTAGGCCTTGAGCCCTTCGAAGATCGCCTGGCCGTAGTGCAGCACCATTGCCGCGGGGTCCAGTGCGAGGGTGGAGTACGGGCCGACTTCAGCGTCGTGCCAGCCCTTCTCGCGGTTCCAGCGGATCGTCACCATGTGGTCGGTGAAGTGCTGCCCGAAGCCCGGCTTGGCAAGTACCTCCGCTACGCGCTCCGGGGTCGCCGGGTGCGGGTGGGGAGTCCGGGTGAAAGGCAACTCGCTCGTCATGGGAGCACGGTAACCCGCAGGTGGGGATACGGAAAATCGTCTTCCCAAAACTCGGACGTCCTACTAGTTGAAGCTCGATAGAGTCCCCGGCCATGACCGAGCCGCAACGATCTTCAACGGGTGCCGACGTCCGCACCGTCTTACAGGCAGCACTGCTCGTTCTGGGCACCGGGATGACGCTTCTCGACGGCTGGGTGATCGGGGGTGTCGGTGGTGTGGTCGGCGCCGTGTTCGCCGCCGCGATCTTCCTGGCCTGTTACGGGGCGATCGCCAAGGAGAAGCCGTCCAGCAACGGCCGCGTCATCGGGCTTGCGGTGTGCGTTGCCGTGACGCTGCTCGTTTTCCTCTCAGTGACGCTGTAAGCCCGACAAGCCCCGTGCCCACGCCCAGGCCCGCGATCGAGATGAGCATCGCGGGCACCGGCAGGCTCATGGCCAGCAGCACCGAGAGCCCGAGCCCGAGACAGGCCGTGCGCATGGGCCACGTGCGGTCGTTCTGCAGCAGCACCCGGGCCGACGCGTTCGTGAAGGCGTAGTAGAACAACGTCCCGCAGGCCGCCACGCCCAGCGCCAGCCCCAGCGGCATCAGCACGACGGCGAGCGCGGAAGCGACGACCACGACGAGTGACAGCGCGCCGGGCCTGAGGCGGGTCGGCAGGTCGCCGTCCTCGGCCAGCCCGGTCAGCGTGCGATGCGCGGACGCGAGGACGAAGTGCAACGCGGCCACACCGGCCACCGCCGCGGCGATCTGCACCAGCGGCACCAGCGCGGCCGAGTCCGCCGCGACGAGCGCGTCCCGCAGCGGAGCCGGTGACAACGCGAGGCGCGCGCTGCCGAGCTGACGGAGCAGGCCCGCGCCCACGGCCAGGTAGACGGCGAACGACAGTCCGATCAGGACCGGGATCGCGATCTTCAGCGCGGCCGCCGAGTGCGGCTGCTCGCCGCGGTTCGGTGCGGTGATGCGTTCGAAGCCGGCGAACGCCATGAACATCAGACCGGCGACGCCGACGAGCTCGTTGACGGTGCCCGCCTCCCCCGCCGACGGCACGGGCGCGATCGAGAAACTCGCCGCGACGACCAGCGCCAGCACGCCGAGCACGACCACCGACACCAGCACGCTGACACCGGTGGTGAAGCGGAATCCGGCCGCGCCGAGCAGCGCCGTCGCGACGACGAGGGCCAGCGCGCCGATCATCGGCTGGTCGGGCACCACGTACGCGCCGAACATCAGCGCGACGGCCGCGGCCATGGCGCATCGGCCCAGCAGGTGCGCACTCGCTGTCATCCTTGCGGGCCACACGCCGAGCTGCGCGCGCACGTATCCGTAACCGCCGCCGATGTCCGGATAGGCACGGGACTGGTCAGCGGTCGAGAAGGCCGAGCACAGCGCGGCGAGCGCGGAGATGGCCAGCGCCGGGAGCACCCACCAGCCCGCAAGGCTTGCTGCGGGGGCGAATCCGGCGAAGACCCCCGCTCCGAGCACCGCGGGCAGACCGAGCGCGACCGTCGTGACGATCTCGCGAGGCGTGTGGGTCACGGGTACACGTTCTCAGATGCGGCATCCGGCCGTAACCACCCGGTCGACTGATGCGTGAAACGGGCGACTCGCCACTGTGCGCAACTGTCAACGTCACGGATTGCGGCGATCGTGGCGGGGCTGGGCATTAGTGGGACAGTCCGACCTTTAGCATGAGTCACGATTCCGAGCCACCCTCGCACGCACAACCCTGGAGCAGCACGTGACAGCCCCGAAGCTGGCCCTCACCGAGGGCGACCTGAGCACCACCGCCGCGGACGCAGTCGTCGTGGGCACCCTGCAGGGTGCGGACGGTCTGGAGCTCGCACCCGGTGCCGAAGCTGTCGCCGCCGCGTTCGACGGCGCGCTGCTCGACGTGCTCGGCACGCTGCGCGCGTCCGGCAAGGCGGACGAGCTGGTGAAGGTGCCGACGTTCGGCAAGATCGCCGCTCCGCTCGTGCTGGCCGTCGGCCTCGGCAAGACCGCGGGCGAGGAGCAGGTGCGCCGGGCGTCCGGTGTCGCCGCCCGCGCACTGGGCGGCAAGAAGCGCGCGATCAACACGCTCGCCGCACTGCACGTCGGTGCCGCCGCCGAGGGCACGCTGCTCGGCGCCTACTCGTTCACCGAGTACAAGTCCGACAAGGGCGAGGGCCCGGTCGCGAAGGTCGACCTGCACGCCGCCGGTTCCAAGGAGAACAAGGCCGCGCTGAAGGCCGCCGTCGCGATCGCCGAGTCCGTCGCCATCGCGCGTGACTTCATCAACACGCCGCCGAACGACCTCTACCCCGCCTCGTTCGCCGCCCGCGCGGAGAAGCTCGCCACCGCCGCCGGTCTCGACGTCGAGGTCCTCGACGAGAAGGCCCTCAAGAAGCAGGGCTTCGGCGGCATCCTGGGCGTCGGAGTGGGTTCGACGCGCCAGCCGCGCCTCGTGCGCATCTCGTACAAGGGCACGAAGGCCGTCAAGAAGGTCGCCCTGGTCGGCAAGGGCATCACGTTCGACACCGGCGGCATCTCGATCAAGCCGGCCGCGGGCATGGACGAGATGACCTCGGACATGTCGGGTGCCGCCGCGATCGTCGCCACGATGGTGCTCGCCGCGAAGCTCAAGTACCCGCTGGAGATCATCGCGACGATCCCGATGGCGGAGAACATGCCGTCCGGTGACGCGTACCGCCCCGGCGACGTGCTGACCATGTACGGCGGCAAGACCGTCGAGGTGCTCAACACCGACGCCGAGGGCCGCCTGATCCTGTCCGACGCCATCGTGCGCGCGTGCGAGGACGGCCCGGACTACCTGATCGAGACCGCGACGCTGACCGGCGCGCAGGTCGTGGCCCTGGGCAAGCGCACCTCGGGCGTCATGGGCTCGGACGAGTTCCGCGACCGCGTGGCCGCCATCGGCACCGCCGTCGGCGAGTCGGCGTGGCCGATGCCGCTGCCCGAGGAGCTGCGCGCGGACCTCGACTCGCGCCTGGCGGACCTCGCGAACGTCACCGGGCACCGGTGGGGCGGCATGCTCGCGGCCGGTCTGTTCCTGCGCGAGTTCGTGGCCGAGGGCGTGCAGTGGGCGCACATCGACATCGCCGGCCCGGCGTTCCACACGGGTGGCCCGTACGGCTACACCTCGAAGGGCGGCACCGGTGTTCCGGTGCGGACCATCGCGGCCGTGCTGGCGGACATCGCGGCCAACGGCTGAGTCCTGCTCTTCACTGAACGGGCGGAGATCCTTCGGGGACTCCGCCCGTTCCGCGTCTCAGGGCCACGGGAGCACGGTCAGCTCCGGCCATTGGGCACGCCACCTGGACGTTTTGGTCTCGTAGACGTGGCGGGGAGCCAGTACGGGGTTGGGGCGCACGACGAGGTTGAACACGTCCGCGAGGCCGTGCGGCGCGTAGACCCGCCACCGCCCGTCAGGCTCTGATCGGACGCCGACACAACACGTCGTGGCGGCGAACGAGTCGATGGCCGCTTCCGTCGAGTCGTGGGGCGGGCAGGGCACCCCGAACTTCTCCTCGTACCAGAGGTGGACGCGCGCCTCGTTGCGGATCTCGACGGTCGCGGGCACGCCGGCGAACCGCTCGCGACCGGCCTGGATCACGGCGTCCTCGGCTTCCCAGGACAGGTCGGACGCGTCGAAGTAGAACAGGTCGTAGTCGAGGACGCCCTCGGTAGCGGGCCTGCCGGTCACGACGTTCCACACCGTCTGGAACAGGCACCCCGCCGTCAGGTACCAGCCCGGCAGACGCAGTTCGGCCGCTCCGGCGAGGACCTCGGTCAGCACCTCGTTGTGCCCGAGGACGTCCCGCAACGCCTCGACCTGTTCGTCGACGGGCAACCGGCCGAGTCTCATCCCGGTCCCAAGTAGACGATCATGGTGCACAAAGGAGCGTTCACCCCAATTCCTTGTTCTGCCGAGGGAATGAGCGTCGAAATCCAGTCCGATGTGGACTGTTGCCGACAGGCCCGAAGTGAGAGGAGAATTTCCGCATGGGGACGCATCAGTACGAGGCCGACGTCGTTTGGACCGGGAACACCGGAAGCGGGACCTCCGGGTACAAGTCCTACGAGCGCGCGCACGAGATCCGGATCGAGGGCAAGGAGACGATCCTCGGGTCGTCCGACCCGTCGTTCCGGGGTGACCGCAGCCGCTACAACCCCGAGGAACTGCTGGTCGCGTCGCTCTCGCAGTGCCACATGCTCTGGTACCTGCACCTGGCGTCGACCAACGGCGTCGTCGTGACCGGTTACCGCGACCACGCGACCGGCACCATGGCCGAGCACCCGGACGGGTCCGGCCGGTTCACCGAGGTGCTGCTCAACCCCGTCGTGACCGTCGCGGACCCCGCCACCAGGGAAACGGCGCAGGCGTTGCACGAGAAAGCGCACTCGCTGTGCTTCATCGCGGCGAGCGTCAATTTTCCCGTGCGGCACGAACCGACCGTGGAGATCTAAAGATCGCCCGAGGCTTTTTTGCGCGCCGTGTAGTCGCGCATGCGCTTCGGGTAACCCACGATGCCCGCGTCGTAGATCGGCATGCCGAGTTTGCGCGCGAACGACCTCGCGGCGTCCGGCGACGCGACCCGGCGGCGGGTCCACTCCCCGTCGTGAGCGACCAGGACCACAGTGGTTTCGGTCACCGTGGTCTTCGGCTCCACATAGGCCTCGACGCCGTGACGGCTCTTCGTCCACTGTTCGAGATGACTCGTGTCCTGGCCGGAGGCGGTACGTAGCACACCTGGGCGTGGCTTCCTGCGGAAACGATCGAACAGCCCCATCGAGCACCTCCTGTGCTTCCCTCCACCATGGTGCCAGGTAAGGGTGTTATGAGTAGGTGAATGATCAGGATCGGGCATGGTGTCCCATGCCGGATCACCACGCTCCGGCAACTAGTGACAAGATGGCCGAGTACCTCGCGCGCACCCGCGCGTAGTAAGTAATCCCGAGGAGATCCGAAGTGACTTCGCCGGAACTGGAGTCGGCCACCAACGCCGATCTCGTCATCCTCGGCGGTGGTTCAGGTGGCTACGCCTGCGCGTTCCGCGCGGCAGAGCTCGGCCTGTCCGTCGTCCTGGTCGAGAAGGACAAGCTGGGTGGCACCTGCCTGCATCGCGGTTGCATCCCGACCAAGGCGCTGCTGCACGCGGCCGAGGTCGCGGACAACGCTCGCGAGGGCGACCAGTTCGGCGTGAAGAGCTCGCTCGAGGGCATCGACATCGCCGGCGTCAACTCGTACAAGGACGGCGTGATCTCGCGGCTCTACAAGGGTCTGCAGGGTCTCGCGAAGGCCAACAAGGTCACCTTCGTCGAGGGCGCGGGCACGTTCGTCGGCCCGAACACCGTCGAGGTGAACGGCCAGCGCTACACGGGCCGCAACGTGGTCCTCGCGACCGGTTCGTACGCCCGCAGCCTGCCCGGTCTGGAGATCGGCGGCCGGGTCATCACCAGCGACCAGGCGCTCAACCTGGACTTCATCCCGGAGAAGGTCGTCGTCCTCGGTGGCGGCGTCATCGGCGTGGAGTTCGCGAGCGTGTGGCGTTCGTTCGGCGCCGAGGTGACCATCGTCGAGGCCCTGCCCCGCCTGGTCCCGGCCGAGGACGAGTACGCGTCCAAGCAGCTGGAGCGCGCGTTCCGCAAGCGCGGCATCAAGTTCAAGACCGGCGTGAAGTTCACCGGCGCCACCCAGTCCGACTCGGGCGTGTCGATCACGCTGGAGAACGGCGACGTCCTCGACGCCGACCTGCTGCTCGTCGCGGTCGGCCGCGGCCCGAACAGCGCGGGTCACGGCTACGAGGAGGCCGGCGTCCAGATCGACCGCGGCTTCGTCGTCACCGACGAGCGCCTGCGCACGAACCTGCCGAACGTCTACGCCGTCGGCGACATCGTGCCCGGCCTGCAGCTCGCGCACCGCGGGTTCCAGCAGGGCATCTTCGTGGCCGAGGAGATCGCGGGCCAGAACCCGAAGGTGATCGACGAGGCGGGCATCCCCCGCGTCACCTACTGCAAGCCCGAGGTCGCCTCCGTCGGTCTCTCCGAGGCCGCCGCGAAGGAGAAGTACGGCTCCGCCGAGGTCTTCATCTACGACCTCGCGGGCAACGGCAAGAGCCAGATCCTCAAGACCGCCGGTGGCGTGAAGCTCGTCAAGGCCCCCGACGGCCCGGTCGTCGGGATCACCATGGTCGGCGAGCGCGTCGGCGAACTCATCGGTGAAGCACAGCTGATCTACAGCTGGGAGGCTTACCCGGAGGACGTGGCTCCGCTGATCCACGCCCACCCGACCCAGACTGAAGCCCTCGGCGAGGCCTTCCTCGCCCTGGCCGGCAAGCCGCTGCACGTGCACGGCTGACCGTTCCCCACACAAAGTCAGCCACACGAGAGCACGAGGAGTCAGCGAACAATGGCCTTCTCCGTCCAGATGCCCGCACTCGGTGAGAGCGTCACCGAGGGCACGGTCACCCGGTGGTTGAAGCAAGAAGGCGACCGGGTCGAGGTGGACGAGCCGTTGCTCGAGGTGTCCACCGACAAGGTCGACACCGAGATCCCGTCCCCGGCGGCCGGCGTCCTGCAGAAGATCGTCGCGCAGGAGGACGACACCGTCGAGGTCGGCGGTGAGCTCGCGGTCATCGGTGACGGCGACGCCGCACCGTCCGAGCCCGCGCCCGCCCCGGCCCAGGAGTCCGCTCCCGAGCCGCAGCAGACGCAGCCGTCCGCGCCGCAGCCGTCCGAGGAGGCCCAGGAAGCTCCGGCTCCCGCGGCCCCCGCCCAGTCCAGCGGTCCGGCCGAGGGCACCGACGTCACGATGCCCGCGCTCGGCGAGTCCGTCACCGAGGGCACCGTCACCCGCTGGCTCAAGCAGGTCGGCGACAGCGTCGAGGTCGACGAGCCGCTGCTCGAGGTCTCGACCGACAAGGTCGACACCGAGATCCCGTCGCCGGTCGCGGGCACGTTGCTCGAGATCAGCGCGGGTGAGGACGAGACCGTCGAGGTCGGCGGCAAGCTCGCCGTCATCGGTTCGGGCAGCCCGGCTCCGGCCGCCGCTCCCGCGCAGGAGCCCAAGCCCGAGCCGAAGCAGGAGTCCGCTCCGGCACCGGCTCCGAAGCAGGAGTCCGCACCTGCTCCGCAGCAGGCCGCTCCCGCGCAGCAGCCGGCTCCGGCCGCTCCGGCTCCGCAGTCCACTTCGGACGACGCGAACGGCACGCCGTACGTCACTCCGCTCGTGCGCAAGCTCGCGTCGGAGAACGGCATCGACCTGGGCTCGCTCAAGGGCACCGGCGTCGGTGGCCGCATCCGCAAGCAGGACGTGCTGGCCGCCGTCGAGGCCAAGAAGGCCCCGGCTCCCGCGCCCGCCGCCGCTGCTCCGGCTGCCGCTCCCGCCTCCCGCACCTCGGCTCCGGCCCCGGTCGACAACTCGGGCAAGCGCGGCACCGTGCAGAAGCTCCCGCGCCTGCGTCAGATCGTCGCGCAGCGCACGCGTGAGTCACTGCAGATGTCGGCCCAGCTCACCCAGGTGTTCGAGGTCGACGTGACCAAGATCGCCCGGCTGCGCAACCAGGCCAAGAAGGCGTTCGAGGCTCGTGAGGGCGCGAAGCTCACGTTCCTGCCGTTCTTCGCCAAGGCCGCCATCGAGGCCCTCAAGGCCCACCCGGTGCTCAACGCGTCGATCGACGAGGAGCGCAAGGAGGTCACCTACCACGGTGCCGAGCACCTCGGTCTGGCGATCGACACGGAGCGCGGCCTGCTCAACGCCGTGATCCACAACGCCGGTGATCTGAACCTGTCGGGCATCGCCCACAAGATCGGTGACCTGGCGGCGCGCGCCCGCTCGAACAAGCTCACGCCGGACGAGCTCACGGGTGGCACGTTCTCGCTGACCAACCTCGGCAGCAACGGCGCGCTCTTCGACACCCCGATCATCCAGCAGCCGCAGGTCGGCATCCTGGGCGTCGGCGTCGTCAAGAAGCGCGCGGTCGTCATGACCGACGAGGACGGCAACGACACCATCGCGATCCGCTCGATGATGTACCTCGCGCTCACCTACGACCACCGCCTGGTCGACGGTGCCGACGCGGGCCGCTTCCTCACGACGGTCAAGAACCGTCTCGAGGAGGGCGCGTTCGAGGCCGACCTCGGTCTCTGAACGCGGAGCAGCACTGATATCCGATATATTGGATATCGACTGATCGTGTGACCTGAAGGCCACCCCGGTTTGCCGGGGTGGCCTTCGGCACATCCTGGGTCAGTTGTGCCAAGTGTGGCTGTGCACGCGGTGCGTGAGTGGGGAACGATCTATCTATGCGAGTCGTCATCGCGGGATCGTCGGGCTTGATCGGAACGAGCCTGGTGGCGTCCATGCGCGCCGCCGGCCACGAGGTGCTGCGGCTGGTGCGCCGCAAAGCCGCCGCACCCGACGAACGCGGCTGGGACCCGTACGCCGGGCGCATCGACGACGGGACGTTCGACGGCGTCGACGCCGTCATCAACCTGTGCGGCGCGGGCATCGCCGACAAGCGGTGGGACGACGCGCGCAAGCAGGTGCTGCACGACAGCCGGGTCGTGCCGGCCGAGGTGTTGTCGGCGGCCTGCGTCGAGCACGGGGTGCCGGCGCTGGTGAGCTCGTCGGGCGCCCACTTCTACGGCGACACCGAGTCGCGCCTCGCGGACGAGGAAGCGCCGGGCGGCCACACCTTCATGTCGCGGCTGACCCAGGACTGGGAGGCGGCGACGTCCGTGGCGCAGGAAGGCGGTGTGCGGGTCGTGCTCATGCGCACCGCTGTCGTCATCTCTCCCTCGGGCGGTGTGTTCGGCCGGTTGAAGCCGGTGTTCCAGTTCTTCCTGGGCGGCAAGCTCGGCAGTGGCGAGCAGTACTTCCCGTGGGTGTCGCTGGACGACGTCGTGTCCGCCTACCGGTTCGTCGTCGAGCACGACGAGATCCGCGGGCCGGTGAACGTCGCGGGCCCGGCTCCGGTGACGAACGCCGAGTTCACCAAGGCGGTCGCGACGGCGCTGAGCCGGCCGGCGCCGTGGACGGTGCCGGCGTTCGCGCTCAAGACGTTGCTCGGCGGTGAGATGGCGCAGGAGCTGCTGCTCAGCGGTCCGGGCCTGACGCCGAAGACGTTGGAGCGGCACGGGTTCCACTTCCTGCACCCCACGCTGCCGGCGGCCCTGAACGCGGCGGTCGCATGACGCGTGCGGTGGCGGCGGTGCTGGTCATCTCGTGGATCCTGCTGGGACTTCCCGAGGTGACCGGGCTCGACGTGTGGGTGCACGACGAACTGCCGCGACCCGAGTGGCTGCGCACGACGGCGTTCGCGGTGAGCCTGGTGATGGGACCGACGATCGGCTGGGCGTTCGCGGCGGTGTTGTTCGTGCTGGCCTGGCGGCGGCGGGACCCGCGGTTGTGGAAGGCCCTGGCGTTGCACGGGCTGTGCTGCGCGACCTTGCTGACGCGGTTCCTGTTCGACCGCGTGCGGCCCGTCGAGTACCACCTGCCGAGCTACCCGAGCGGGCACACGGTGGCGGTCGCGTCGGTCGGTTTCACGATGGTCGTCCTCCTGAGGCGCGGTGTGCTGTGGGCGGTGCTCGCGGTGCTGGTGGCGGGGTTCGCGAGGATCGTCCTGGAGATGCACTGGGTCACCGACGTCGTCGGCGCCGTGCTGGGTGTGACCGGCGTCGGACTTTTGGCGGCCATGGTCCTGGGGTTGGTAACGTCGGGTCGTGAACTCGTGCCGGACCTCGTCAGACCCCGTCGTCATCCGTGAGCTGGGGCTCATCGACTACATGGCGGCGTGGGACCTCCAGAAGGAGATCGCGGAGGCGCGCGCGGCCAGCGGTGGTACCGGCACCGGCCCGGACACCCTCCTGCTGCTCGAACACCCGCCCGTCTACACCTGCGGCCGGCGCACCCTCGACGAGGAGCGCCCGCGCGGTGGCGACACCCCGGTCATCGACGTCGACCGCGGCGGCAAGATCACCTGGCACGGACCGGGCCAGCTGGTCGGCTACCCGATCGTCAAGCTCGCCGATCCGATCGACGTCGTGGAGTACGTGCGTCGCGTCGAGCAGGGCCTGATCGACGTGTGCGACCGGCTCGGCGTGCACACCGGCCGGATCGAGGGCCGCAGCGGCGTGTGGCTGCCCGCCGACGACCGCGGCCCGGAGCGCAAGGTCGCCGCCATCGGCATCCGCGTGCAGCGCGGAGTGACCATGCACGGCTTCGAGATCAACTGCAACGCGAGCCTCGACGCGTTCGGCGACATCATCCCGTGCGGCATCAAGGACGCGGGCGTCGCTTCCCTCTCGCACGAGCTGGGCCGCGACGTCACCGTCGCCGAGGTCCTGCCGCTCGCCCGTGACGCTGTGCTCGCGGCGCTCGACGGAACGCTCCCCCTGACGGACCGCACTTTGGCCCGCACTGGCCCCGTCGCTCCGGGTATCACCTTCGCTAGCATTCCGTAGCCCCGCGGCGGGAACCTGCGGGAATTCGGAGGAGGGTGCGTCGTGAGGTTGTCCCGACGCCAGTTGTTCACGGCTGCCGGCATAACGGCGCTGGCAGGTGGAATCAGTTCGAACGGAGCGGTGGCGGCGGCCGCTCCGGTGCGGACGTGGAGCGGTGAGATCCAGGTCAGCGACTGGGAGCAGTACTACCTCGGCCTGGACGGCGGAGCGCACCAGAAGGCACTGAGCGCATTGGGCATCGCACATCGCGATGGCGTCCGTGCCGACGAGCAGTACCTGATGGTGCCGGTCGAGTCCGTGCGGCGGGCCGCGCTGGAGTTCGGCGACCACGCGGCCGCCGACGTGGTGCGGGCCCGCTTCGGCCTCGACTCCCCGTCGATGCTCGGACGTGGGTTGAAGCTGGTGCTCGGGCAGGGCGGGCTGGAACAGCGCTACCTCGACGAGCCCGCGCTGCAGCTCCGGTACATCGGACATCGGCGGCGGTTCGCGAACTACGTCCTGCCGATGCCGTCAGCAGTTCGCAAAGCGCTCGCCTGATGTCCAGTACGCGACAGATCAGAGTTGGGGCGCCACGTCCGACGCGATCTCGGTGATGTGGTCGAGGTCGGACAGGTCCAGGACCTGCAGGTACACCCGCTGCGCACCGGTCGCGTCACGCCACGCGCCGATGCGGTCGACGACCTCGGCGGGAGTGCCGGCCAGACCGTTCTCCTTGAGCTCGCCGACCTCGCGGCCGATCGCGGCGGCACGGCGGGCGACGTCGGCGTCGGTGCGGCCGACGCACGCGACGAGCGCGACCGAGCGGATGATCTCCTTCGGGTCGCGGTCGATCTCCTCGCACGCGGCGTCGACGCGGGCGAACTGCTCGACGGCGGCGTCGATGCCGACGAACGGCAGGTTGAACTCGGTGGCGTAGGACGCGGCCAGGGCAGGGGTGCGCTTGGCGCCCATGCCGCCGATCAGCACCGGGACGCGCTCCTGCGCCGGCTTCGGCAGCGCGGGCGAGTCGGTGAGCGTGTAGTGCTTGCCCTCGAACGAGAAGGTGCCGCCGACCGGGGTCTCCCACAGGCCGGTGATGATCGCGACCTGCTCCTCGTAGCGGTCGAAGCGCTCCCCCAGCGGCGGGAACGGGATGCCGTACGCGCTGTGCTCGGCCTCGTACCACCCGGCGCCGATGCCGAACTCCACGCGGCCGCCCGACATCTGGTCGACCTGGGCGACGCTGATGGCCAGCGGTCCGGGGTGGCGGAACGTCGCGGCGGTCATCAGCGTGCCCAGGCGGATCGTGGACGTGTCGCGGGCCAGCCCGGCGAACGTGATCCACGGGTCGGTCGGGCCGGGCAGACCGTCGGCCGAGCCCATCTGGAGGTAGTGGTCGGAGCGGAAGAAGGCGCCGTAGCCGGCGTCCTCGGCCGTCCTGGCCACCCGGAGCAGGTCGTCGTAGCTCGCCCCCTGCTGGGGCTCGGTGAAGATGCGCAGTTCCACGAACCTGAATCTAGTCCGCGGAAAAGCGTGGTGCAGGCACGGCCGCCCCTTCGGAGGTGAACACCCCGCGCGCGACCAGGTGCGGATGTGAGGCCGCCTCCTCCAAGCTCAGCACCGGGGTCACACAGGCGTCGGACGACGCGAACACCTCCGACCACTCGTCGCGCGTGCGGGTCAGGAACGCCTCGGCGAACGTCTTGCGCAGCAACGGCCAGGAGTCCCGGTCCATCTGCTCGGGCAGATCCGCGGCGGTCAGGCCCAGACCGGCCAGCAGCAGGGCGTAGAACTGCGGCTCCAGCGATCCCACCGCGACGGACCGGCCGTCCGCGCACTCGTAGATCGAGTAGAACGGGCACCCGCCGTCGAGCAGGTTCGAGTCCGGCGCGTCCTCCCACACCGACTGCGCCTTCATCGACCAGATCATCTGCGCGAGCGACGCCACCCCGTCTACGATCGCCGCGTCGACGACCTGGCCGAGTCCGGTGCGCTGCCGTTCCCACAACGCCGCCAGCACGCCCAGCACCAGGTAGAGCGAGCCGCCGCCGAAGTCGCCGACCAGGTTGAGCGGCGGCTTGCCGATGGCGTGCAGCACCCCGGTGACCGACAGGTAGTTGATGTCGTGCCCGGCGCGCTGGGCCAGCGGACCGTCCTGGCCCCACCCGGTCATCCGCGCGTAGATCAGGCCGGGATTGACCGCCAGGCAGTCGGACGGCCCGAGCCCGAGCCGTTCCAGCACGCCGGGGCGGAAGCCCTCGATCACCACGTCGGCCGACGAGATCAGCGCCAGGACCGAGGACCGTCCCTCGGGGGATTTCAGGTCCGCGGACACCGAACGCCTGCCGCGCAACAGGAAGTCACGGGATGCGTCCGGCACCACGGACAGTCCGCCGGACGGACGTTCGACGCGCACGACCTCCGCGCCGAGGTCCGCCAGCAGCATCGCGCCGTGCGGGCCGGGGCCGATGCCGCCGAACTCGACGACCTTCAGCCCGCCGAGAGGCCCCATCAGGCTTCGGCGGAGGCTTCGAACGACAGGCGCGGGTTGAAGATCGCACCCGTGGACTCGGCCAGGCCGCGCATCGCCTTGGCGTGGTTGCCGAAGTCCGGGTGGGCCAGTGCCGCGCGCAGGGCGTCGGCGCTCTCCCACAACGCGATGTTGATGTACGACGCCGGGTCGTCCAGCTGCCGCGAGAGCGTGTACTTGATCAGGCCCGGCTGCTCGCGCAGGAACGCCGCCGTCTCGTCGAAGGCCTTCTCGAACTCCTCGGGGTCACCGGTGAGCGTGAAGCGGTTGAGGAAGGTGATCATGAGGTGGCTCCTCCAGAAACGGTGTCAGGCCAGTGGTGTGGCCCGGCGACCTTCTGGGCCACACCACTGAAAAACCATGCCCACCGCCTCTTGAGACGTGCTCAAGGAACGCCCGCCAAGCTCTGTTTCATGCGCATCATCGATCTGTCTTCCCACATTGACGCATCCGCGTACGAAGCGGACCCGGTGACGCACGAGGTGCTCACGGCCGCCCAGGGTGCCGAACACATGGCCGAGCAGCTCAAGGCGCGGCTCGGCATCGAGTTCGACGTCTCCGTGCTGCGGGACTCCGAGTTCCTGACGCTGGACCGGATCAGCCTGACCTCGCACACCGGAACGCACGTCGACGCGCCGTCGCACTACGGCTCGAAGACCACGTACGGCAACGGAATCCCGCGCCACATCGACGAGATGCCGCTGGAGTGGTTCCACAACCCCGGCGTGAAGCTCGACGTCCGCGGCCACGGCACCGGCGTCATCGGCGTGGAGGTGCTGGAGAAGGAGTTCGCCCGCATCGGCTACACGCCGAAGCCGATGGACATCGTCATCCTCGACACCGGCGCCGCCGAGCACGCGGGCACCCAGACCTACTTCACCGACTACACCGGACTCGACGGTCCCGCCACGAACTTCCTGCTGGACCTGGGAGTCAAGGTGATCGCCACCGACGCGTTCAGCCTCGACGCGCCGTTCCCGGACATCGTCAAGCGCTACCTGGCGACCAAGGACGAGAGCGTGCTGTGGCCCGCGCACTTCGCCGGCCGCGACCGCGAGTACTGCCAGATCGAGCGCCTCGCGAACCTGGAGGCGTTGCCGGACTTCGGGTTCACCGTCGTCGCGTTCCCCGTCAAGATCAAGGGCGCCGGCGCCGGTTGGACCCGCGCGGTCGCCCTGCTCGACGACTGGTGCTCAAGTGAGAGCTGAATCACCGTACTTACCTTCGCAGGTATGGAAAACAGCGATTGGCCACCGGAGAACGAAGACCACATCGTCCGCGGCATCGACTAGAAGCAGTTAAAGGGCCGCCCTCCAGGAGAGGGCGGCCCTTTTATATCGCCGAGTCACACCAGACGAGCACGGGCGGCGTCGACGGTGTCCGAGGAATCCAGCAACGGCAACACCTGCGAGGCACCGGACCGCACGGCCTTTGTGCGGCGCGCGAACGATGTCAGGGTCTGGCCGGGTCCGGCCTCCACCAGCAGCACGTCGTACATCGCCACGAGCTCGTTCAGCGCCGGTCCGAAGTAGACGGCGTCGGTGAGCTGACGCGTCCAGAACCGCGCGGACAGCGCGTCCTCCTCGGTCATCAGCTTGCCCGTGTAGCCGGAGTACAGCGGCATCCGCGGTGCGCGGGGCGAAGCACTCCACGACGCCAGCGCCTCGTCCACGGCGGGCTGCATCGCCGGGCTGTGGAACGGCGTCGACGCCGGCACCGTCACGACGATGTACTCGTCGGCCTCCAGCCGCGCCCGCACACGGGCCAGCGGCTCGTCGGACCCGGCCAGCATCGTCTGCCGCGCGGAGTTCACCGCGGCGATCGCGACATCGCCTTCCAGGTACGGCAGCAGATCCGCCTCGGAGGCAGCCGCGGCCAGCATGCCGCCGGACGGGATCGGCACGGCCGACAGCACCCGGTCCCGCACCAGGGAAACGGCTTCCTCCAACGAGAACACGCCCGCCAGCGTCGCCGCGACGACCTCACCGGCGGAGTGCCCGATCAGCGCCACCGGCTCGACGCCCCACGACAGGACGGTGCGTCCCAGCGCGTAGTCGACCGCGAACAGCAACGGCTGCGCGCGGGACACGTGGTCGATGTCGGCACCGGCGAGCCAGTCCTCGCAGGCGACCGAGCCGACCTCGCCGAACAGTTCGAACACCTCGTCGATCACCGAGGTGAACACGGCATCCGTGCCGTACAGGGACGCCGCCATCCGCGGGTACTGCGATCCCTGGCCCGGAAACATCAGTGCTACGTCCACAACACGCCTCCAGAAACGGCTCAAGGCCGTGAAGGGAACACCTTCACGGCCTTGAGGCATGACATCACCTGTATTCGCGGACCACCATGGCGGAGTTGTAGCCGCCCTTGCCGCGACCGAGCACCAGAGCGGCCTTGATCTTGCCGTGCCGCGCCTCGTTCATCACGAGGTCGAGCTCGTACTCCGGTACGAGGTTCTCGACGTTGACGGTCGGCGGGATCGCGCTCCAGTAGATGGAGAGGATCGCCGACGCCACGTCCAGGGAGCCACCACCGGCGAACAGGCGCCCGGTCATGGTCTTCGGCGCCGTCACCGGCACGCCGTACGGCCCGAAGATGCCCTTGATCGCCTCGGCCTCGGCCTTGTCGAGCTCGGGGATGCCCGCCGCGTCGGCGAACACCACGTCGATCTCCGAGGCGTCCATGCCGGCGTCGCGCAGCGCCAGCTCGGCCGCCCGCTTCAGACCCGGTTCCCGTGACGGCATCTTCGAGTCGAACGTCGCGGCGTACCCGACGATCTCGCCGTAGATCCTCGTACCGGGACGCCCGGCCGCCGACTCCGGCGTCTCGACGACCATGATCGCGCCGCCCTCGCCCGCGACGTACCCGGAGGCGTCGCGGTCGAACGGCAGGTACGCGCGCTTCGGGTTGTTGTTGCGGGACAGGCAACCCGAGGCCTGGTGCGCCACCCACGCCCACGGGCAGAGCGACGAGTCCATGCCGCCCGTGAGGGCGAGCTGGACACCCTTGCGCAGCTGGCGCCGGGCGTGACCGATGGAGTCGATGCCACCGGCCTGCTCGGACACCACCACCGCGCCGGGACCGCGCGTGCCGTGGCGGATGGAGATCTGGCCCGTGTTGACCGCGTAGAACCACGCGAACGACTGGTACGCCGAGACGTACTCCGGGCCCTGGTGCCACAGCTTCTGCAGTTCGCGCTGCCCGAACTCGTACCCACCGGCCGTCGCCGCGGTGATCACCGCGATGTCGGTGTCGGGGATGTCGTTCGGCTGCACACCCGCACCACGCAACGCCCAGTCCGTGCCGACGAGTGTCAGCCGCGTCATGTGGTCCGTCTGCGGCAGCAGGCGACCCTGCAGGTGCCGCCCTGCCTCGAAGCCAGGCACCTCACCGGCGATCTTCGCCCAGTAGTTGGCGCTGTCGAACCGGGTGATCGGCTTGATCGCCGCCTCCCCGTGCAGGGTCGCCCGCCAGTACGCGGTCGGCCCCAAACCGTTGGGAGACGCGATGCCGATTCCCGTCACCACTGCCCGAGTCACCGGCCTGCCCCTTCCACCTTTTTGAGCACCATGGCGCTCTGGAATCCACCGAAACCACTGCCCACGGTCAGGAGGGTGTCGACCTTCTTCTCCCGCGCCACCAGTGGCGTGTAGTCGAGGTCGCACTCGGGGTCCTGCTCGTGGAGGTTCGCCGTCGGCGGGATGAGGTCCTGCTCGAACGCCAGCAGCGAGCCGACGATCTCCAGCGAACCGATCGCGCCCAGCGAGTGCCCGATCATCGACTTGAAGCCGGAGACCGGGGTCTTGTAGGCGTGCGCACCGAGGCTGCGCTTGAACGCCGCCGTCTCGTGCAGGTCGTTCTGCTTGGTGCCCGACCCGTGCGCGTTGATGTAACCGACGTCCGTGGCATCCGCACGCGCCTGCTTCAGCGCGATGTTGATGGCGTCGGACATCTCGATGCCCTCGGGGTGCAGGCCCGTCATGTGGTAGGCGTTGCACCGCGAGGCGAAGCCGGCGACCTCACCGTAGATGTGGGCACCGCGAGCGCGGGCGTGCTCCAGCTCCTCGAGCACGATGATCGCGCAACCCTCGCCCAGCACCAGGCCGTCGCGGGTCTTGTCGAACGGCCGGCACGCCGTTGTGGGGTCGTCGTTGCGGGTGCTCGACGCACGGATCACGTCGAAGCAGACCACGGTGATCGGGGAGAGCGGGGCCTCGGTGCCGCCGGTGACGACGACGTCCGCGGAGCCCTCCATGATCAGCTCGGCGGCGTAACCGACCGAGTCGAGACCCGAGGTGCAGCCCGTGGAGACCACGGAGACCGGTCCTTCGGCGCCCACCGTCCACGCCAGCTCCGTCGCCATCGAGGACGGCGTGAAGTAGTCGTAGAGGTGCGGGACGGCGTAGGACTGGTCGACCTCCCAGTACTTGCCCCGGTCGGAGCCGACGATGAACTCGCGCTCCAGCGAGGTCGTGCAACCGACCGCGGTGCCGAGCGAGACACCGATGCGGCCGGGGTCGAGCTGGTCGAACTCGATGCCGGAGTCGGACATCGCCTCACGACCCGCGACGACCGCGAACTGCGCGGCCCGGTCGAGACGGCGGATCTCCTGCGGCGTCAGGCCTTCGCGCACTGGATCGAAATCTGCTTCCCCCGCCATGCGGGAGCGGTACGGAGACGCGTCGAAGTGCGTGATGTTGCGAGTCGCCGTACGCCCTTCGGACAGCAGTTTCCAATACGCCTTCGTTCCGATGCCACCAGGTGCGACCACGCCCACCCCGGTGATGACGGCGCGACGACTCATCGGACACCTCCAATCGCCTTCTGTGCGGACACGGTCTGCTCCAATCTCGGACAGGGCACGGGAGCGATACCTGTCTCTGCCGAATGAACCGATGGTGAATCGGTCCGATCGAGGCCACCTCGAACGACGGCGTAGGACCCCTGTACGAGTCCGGCCCCCGCATCGGCGGCGAACAGCTGCTTCGCGGCCGTTCCTCCGTCGTCGTGACATCCAAATCCAAGGGGCACACCGGTTTCCGCGACCGACTCGACGATCTCGCCGATCTGGTCCGGCCACAGCTTGCCCGCTGTGTCGTGCAGCAACACGGTTTCCGCCCCAGCCTCCGCGGCTGTCAGCACGACCTCCAAAGCGTGTTCGGGGTCGATCAGCCAGCCGTCGAAGAAGTCCCGCGCCTCGACGATCACTCGTCTTTCGGCGCGCACGAGTTGACGCACGGCCTCCCGGACCACCGAGATGCCGTGCCCTTGGACAACTATTGCCACCGCGGGGGTTTCCGCGGCCATCAGTGCGTCGAGGTCCTCCGCACCGCCTGAAGCGATGAGGGTGGCGACCCGCAACCGGAGTTCGATCGCCGCCCGGTGGTAGAACGACCGGGCGGGCCTGCCTCCGTCGACGAACGCGACTCCGAGCGCGTCGAGGCGCCGCGCCGCGACCAGTCTGTCCGAGATGGACAGGCTGGTGCGACGCAGCGAGATGTCGTAGAGCATCATCTGAGAACCCCTCGCGCTTCGACTTTCAGAAGCCCGACAGCAGCACTCGGGAAGCCTCGATCTCGTAGGCGCAGGGAGCCACGTCCGAAGAAGGACAACCCTGACGCTGGTGCTCGACCGCGGCTTTCTCCAGGTACATGGAGACCACGTAAAGTCCGTTGCGGCTTGCAGCGCGTGCTGCGGCGGTCAACAAGTCCGCGCCACCCAACCCCATCGCGGTCACCTCATCCGTTCTCGGCGAATTCCTTCGCGTGCCGGAGCGTCGTGAGGCTGTTGGTGCCCAGCGCGTGACGGATGAGCTCGCGAGCGCGCTCGATCGTCCCGTCCGCCCCCAGCACGTCGGGGATGACCTCGGGCCGGATGACGACGGTGTGGTGTGACGTCGCCTCGATGCCGGCCTCGATGCCGTCGCCGATGTCCCTGAACGTCCACCGGCCGACGTGCGCCGCCATGATCGGCGGTGTGTGCGTCTGCTTGTAGACGATGCCGTCGTACGGGGTGCAGACCCGCACCGAGTGCGTGGTGTGGATCGACCCGTCCGGGCTGCGCGTGTCCATCTCCATGGACTGCACGCCGGTGACGGCTTCGGTGAGGTCCAGCCGCGCGACGTGCGGCAGGCGCTCCGGCCACAGGTCGGAGCGGTACAGGAACTCGTAGACGTCCTTGCGGCTCGCGTGGATCGTGATGCTGTCGGAGAACGACAGCACCAGCTTGTCGTAGTCGTCGCCGTACTCGGCCGCCCGCTTGAGAGCGGCGAGCTCGGCGTCGCTGTTGTTGTTGACGGCGTTCAGGATGAGGTCGACCGCCTCGGGCTGCGCCGCGGTGAAGTGGTGGAGCAGATCGACCCGGGTCGCCGAATCGGCGATCGGGACGATCCGCCACTCCCCGCCCATCGTCTTCACCGGTGCGGCCGAGCGCTCCTGCTCGAACTTGATGTGCAGGTTCGCCGGGTCGAGCTCTCGCCGGGACGTCCACGTGCGCACGTCACCGTTGGCGAACGCGTGCAACCGCAACCGTTCCGTCGAGCCGTCCCGTTCGAACACCTCGGCCTGAACCGTGGGTCCGAAGATGTACGGCCAGGTCGTCACGTCCGCGACCAGGTCGTACACCACCTTGGCGGGAGCCCCGATCATGACCGTGTGCGTGGTGGTGTGCGTCATGTCCGTCTCCGTATCCGAGTCGCCGGCGTCAGGCCGCGATCTGTCCGTTGACCTTGTCCAGCAGCTGACGCGGCGTCTGGATGTACGCCATCTCGTCGTCGGCGATGGAGACCCCGTGCTTGCGCTTGATCAGCGCGACCGTCTCCAGCAGGGCGAGGGAATCGAAGCCCAGCTCGAGGAACGGGAGGTCGAGAATGTCCTGGCCCGGCTTGAACGAGTCGTCGTCGCCCGCGGCCTCGTTGAGGATCTCTTTGAGGCCCTCGATGGTCAGTGCGCTCACGGCTAGCTTCCTTTCCTCCAGCGGGCGGTTTCCGCGCGCCCACGACTGAGGTTGTCACCGCGCACCTGTAATCCACTGGAGAGATTCTCGAAGAAACCGTTGCCCGACAAGCAAAAACGGCCCGCGCCACAGTGTGGCGCGGGCCGCTGGAGCATTTTCCTAAGCCAGGAGTCGTTGCAACTGACGGGTTTCGGCGCTGTCGAGGCGCGGATCGGACGTCAGGATCGCGTGCTGCAACGACTGCAGGCGCGACGAGGGCTCGACACCGAGCTCCTCGATCAGGGTGTTGCGCAGGGCTTTGAACGAGTCCAGCGCCTGCCACTGCCGGCCCGCGCGGAACAGCGAGATCATGTACTGCGCGCACAGGTTCTCGTTCATCGGGTTCTGCACGGTCAGCACGGACAGCTCGCTGAGCAACGCCTTGTGCTTGCCCATCCGCAGCTCTGCGTCGATGCGTGCTTCGAGCACGCCCAGCCGTGCTTCCTCCAGGCGCACGATCTCGATGCCGAGCGGCATGCCGGGCCGCACGTCCACGACCGCGGCGCCGCGCCACATCTCGAGCGCCTGGCGCAGCAGCCGGGAGGCCGAGGCGTAGTCCTCGACGTCGTAGGCCTGCTGGCCCGCGCGGGAGAGGCGTTCGAACTCGTGCACGTCGACGGCCTCCGGCGGCACGTCGAGCAGGTAGCCGCCGTACCGGGTGACGAGCACTTCCTTCGCCTCCCCCTCACCGGACGTCGCCAGCGCGTCGCCGATGAGCTTGCGCAGCTGCAGGATGTAGGTCTGCAGGGTGGTGCGGGCGCTGCGCGGCGGACGGTCGCCCCACAGCTCCTCGATCAGAGTGGGAACGGACACCACCTGACCGGAATGCAGCGCGAGCAGCGCCAGGATCTGCCGTGGCTTGGCCGCGGTTGGCGTCACCGAGCGACCGTTCACCTTGGCCTCGACGGGCCCCAGGACCTTGATCTGCATCGTGACCCCTCCTTCGGTTCCAAGCACGGGATTAGTCTGCTCGGCCCAACGGCGGGGCGTTAGTGCACAGGCCATCGATGTCAGGTGAGTTCTGCCCGTGCCGGGTATGAAAACTTCATACGAAGGCGCATTAGCCGGTAACTACCGATCCATTAGCGCTGGTCCGCATCATTACCCACAACAAATCACACGCAAACATCGGAGCTGAACATGTACCCCACCGTCACCGTGGAGCACTTGTCTTCCGTCACCACCACCATCGACGACTCCGACGACATGAAGATCTACCAGTTCGACCGTGAGGCCTCGGCGGACTTCGCAGTCGACTTCGCCTGGACCTCGTGCCGCCCCGGCACGTTCTGCGAGTCCGCCGAGGCTCTCGCGGCATGAGACCCGAACTGGCCGAACCGGACGAGCGACGCATCGGTTTCCGACGCCACCTGAGGCCGCAGATCGTGCGCGGCGAGGCCGTGTACCTGATCGGCGAGTCCGGGGTCACCGCGATCCAGGGCACGCACGTCGAGTCACTGGCTCCGCTGCTCGACGGCACGCGTGATCTCGCCGCCGTGCTGCGGGACCTGCCCGCCGGGCTGACCGAGGACACGGTCAGCCGCATGCTCACCAAGCTCGCCGCGGCCGGCCTGATCGGGCGGCGCTGCGAGGAGGACGGTTCGGCCACGACCGAGGCCACGCTCGCGTACTGGGACGCGGCCGGCCTCGACCCCGCGGACGCGGTGTCGGCGACAACGACGTCGCTGATCTCCGTCGCCGCGATCGGGGACATCGACCGGGACGCGCTGGTGGACGCCCTGCACCGCAACGAACTCACGGTCACCTCGGGGAGTGGTGACCTGACGGTCGTGGCGTGCACCGACTACCTGGCGCCCGAGCTCCGCGACATCGACGACGCCCACCGCACCGCCGGCAAGCCCTGGCTGCTGGTCAAACCCGTGGGCGCGGAGGTGTCCGTCGGTCCCTTCTTCACGCCGGGCGACGGCCCGTGCTGGCGTTGCCTCGCGGCCAGGCTGTCCGCCAACCGCAAGGCGGAGGCGCACGTGCGACGCAGGTGCGGGCAACGGGGTCCCGCGCCGCGGCCGCTCATCGGACTGCCGTCGCTCACCGCGATGGCGCTGGAGATCGCGGCCGTGGAGACCGCCAAGTGGCTCGCCGGCATCAGGCATGACACGCAGCGCTCCATCTGGAACTACGACAGCCTGACCATGAGGGTCACGCAGCACGAGGTGCGGGTCCGCCCGCAGTGCTCGGGCTGCGGTGACCCCGACACCGTCGCGCGCAGGGCGTTCGAGCCGGTCGAACTCGCCAGTCGCGTGAAACACTCCTGCGACGGCGGCGGCCACCGGTCGTCGCCGCCGCAGGAAGTGCTCGACACCTACCGGCACCTGATCGGTCCGGTCACCGGGATCGTGAAGGAGATCCGCCGCAACGACACCGGTCCCGACTTCTTCAACTCGTTCCGGTCCGGCTCGAACATCGCCGCCGGGGAGGGCATCGAGGGGCTGCGGTCGGCGTTGCGCGCGGACACCGGCGGCAAGGGCGTGACACCGCTCGACGCCCAGGTCGGGGCCTTGTGCGAGGCCGTGGAACGACGCAGCGGCGCGTTCGTCGGCGAGGAGGCGCGGGTCTCCGGCAGCTACCGGTCGCTGACGGACCGGGCGATCCACCCCGACACCGTGCAGCAGTACCACCCGCGCCAGTTCGCGGGCCGCGACGGGTGGAACGCGGCGCACTCGAACTTCCAGCACGTCACCACGCCGTTCGACGAGGACGAGGTGATGGACTGGACGCCGCTGTGGTCGCTCACCGAACGACGGCACAAGCTCCTGCCCACCGGCATGCTGTACTTCGGCGCCCCCTGCCCGCCGAGCGTGACAGCCAACTCCAACGGGTGCGCGGCCGGCAGCAGCCTCGAAGACGCCGTGCTGCAAGGACTTCTGGAGCTCGTCGAACGCGACGCGGTCGCCATCTGGTGGTACAACCGCACTCCGATGCCGGGCATGGACCTGGACTCGTTCCGCGACCCGTGGATCACCCAGAACCGCGACGTGCACGCGGGCCTCGGCCGCGAGGTGTGGCTGCTGGACGTCACGGCGGATCTCGGTGTGCCGGTGATGGTCGCGGTGTCGCGCCGCACCGGCGGACCGCGAGAGGACATCATGCTCGGCTGCGGGGCGCACCTGGACCCGCGGATCGCCGCACGACGGGCGCTCACCGAGCTCAACCAGTGCATGCCGATGGTGTGCGGGGCCTCCGACCTGAACGGCCTCGACGTCGACGTCCGGAACTGGTTCGAGAACACCAGGATCGCCGACCACCCGTGGCTCGCTCCCGATCCCGCCCGGCCGGCGCGCGACGTCCTGCACCACGGCTACACCCACCGGGCGGACCTCGTGGACGACGTCCGCGCCATCCAGAGCACTCTCGAAGCCAAGGGGATGGAGGTGCTCGTCCTCGACCAGACCAGGCCGGACATCGGGCTTCCCGTCGTCCGGGTGGTCGTCCCGGGACTGCGGCACTTCTGGTCGAGGTTCGCTCAAGGGCGCCTCTACGACGTGCCTGTACAACTGGGGAGACTGCCCAGGCCACACAGGTTCGACGAGCTCAACCCCATCCCACTGTTCATGTGACTGCCCAGAGCGGAGGCGCTGTGGTGCCCACCCAGTCGCACATCCCGGCCGGCCGGCCGCTGTGGTCGTTGCTGGAGGACACGTTCGTCGACGAGGGGACGGAGCACCTCACCGTGTACGGGAGGTGGGGCGCGATCGAGATCGCGGACACCAGTCCTCTCGTGCGCGAGGCGTTGCACCGCATGAGCCTGGGCCCGGTGGCGCTGGAGAACATCTCCGCGCTGCACGAGAACTTCGTGCGCTGGAAGACGGGCTCCGGGCCGTGCCTCATCTGGCGCAAGCTGAAGAGCACCCTCGACCAGCTGGGTGGCTGCGTCGTGCCGTCGCTCGGGCTCAACGACGGCGCCGGGCCGATCCTGTCGGTCGTGGCCGTCACGCGTGACGCCGTGTTCGCGTTGCCGCACATCGAGGACGACGAGGTCGTCACCATGCGGCCGCGCACCGAGATCGAGCGGCTCAACGGGGACCAGGCGCTCGCCTGTCCCGGACTCGCCTACCAGGCGATCCTGCACAGCGCCCCGGCGACGGAGATAGCGAAGTCGTTGCTGCACACCGAGACCACGGTCACCCAGGTCGCGGATGCGTTGCAGGTGGAGAAGACCCTGGTGGGGGATGTCGTCGCCTACCTCGCCGGAGCCGGACTCGCCGTCGTCCAGAGGCGTTGAGCCGCCGCCATGTTGCTCCGATCGAGGATCGCAAAACACGAGACTTCCCAGGAAGCGCCCGTATCATGGCCGCGTCCCGACCCTCGTGTGGGAGCTGCCGCTGTGACGCTACGACAGGAACACTCGTCCGTGTCCCGTCGTTTGGCATACGTCGTCATCAGCGTGGTCTTCGCCAACTACCTCGGCAACGCCTTCTCGTACGTGCTGCAGGCCGGCGCGACCCCCGTGCGCATCGCGACCTCGCTCGCCTGCCTGATCACGATCGGGTTCCTCCAGCTGGGGGTCTTCAGCCGGCCGGGGTCGGACCTGCGCTCGGGCAGGGCGTACCTGGCGCTGGGCGTGATGGCCGGACTGGTGTACGTACCGTTCTCCTTCTTCCCGAACGCCTGGCACGGCATGCCGGGGTTCCTGGCGGGCAGCGCCTTGCTCGTCCTGCCGGGCCGCGTGCGGTGGTTCGTGTTCGCGGCGGTGGCCCTCAGCAACGGCCTGATCAGGGCGCAGTACGTCGACGACCCCGCCCAGCTGGCCTACTACGTGGTGTCGGCGATGGTCGCGGGCATGGTCGTCTACGGCCTGTCCCGGCTCCCGTCGCTGGTCAAACAGCTGGAGACGGCCCGCTCGGAGCTCGCCGACCTCGCGGTGTCGCAGGAACGGCTGCGGTTCGCCCGCGACCTGCACGACCTGCTCGGCTTCAGCCTGTCGGCGATCACGCTGAAGGTCGAACTCGCCATCAGGATGCTCGGCACCCAGACCGAACGCGCCACGCGGGAGCTGGTCGAGATCCTCGGCATCGCGCGCGATGCCCTGGCGGACGTGCGCGCGGTGGCGTCGAGCTACCGCGAGCTGTCGCTGTCCGACGAGATCGAGTCGGCGCGGTCGGTGCTCACCGCCGCGGGCGTGCGGGCCACGATCGAGGCGGACCGGCTCGATCTCTCACCCCGGTCCCGCACAGTGCTCGCGACCGTGCTGCGCGAAGGCGTGACGAACCTGCTGCGGCACAGCGAAGCGACCCGCTGCACGATCACGATCTCCGGCACGGACCGGCTGGCGTCGATCGACATCGTCAACGACGGCGCCCCCGCCGAGGCCGGTGCCGAGCGCGGCAGCGGCCTGACCAACCTGGCCACCCGCGCCACCGCCATCGGCGGATCCCTGCTCGCCCAGACGGCCTCGGGCGGCGGCTACCGGCTGCACGCCGAGGTGCCGGTCGACCCGGCACCGGAGAAGCCGGCGAAACCACCGCGCTTCGCGGGACCGCTGATCGCGACGCGGTTCGCCCAGGTGCTGCTCACGGCCGTGGTCATCGGGTACGCGGCGATGGCGATGACACTCGTGACGTACTACCCGATCGGTGTCGCCGGCATCGAGGCCGCGGCGGCCGGCATCGTCGGCACCGTCGCGCTCGTGCTGGGCGTGGTGGTCCGCCCGCACCTGCGGCTGAGCCTGCCGCTGCGCGCCGGGGTGCTCGCCGGGCTGGCGGTGTGCGTCTACGTGCCCCCGCTGGTGTTCGGCAACCCCTACCTCGCGGGCGTGCCCGGATTCCTCGCCGGAGCGGGAGTGCTGCTGCTGCCCCGCCTGGCCGGGTGGATCGCGTTCTTCTCCGTCGTCGTCCTGCAGGGAACGATCTACAGCCTGCTCGGTGAGAACACCGTGGCCATCTTCTACGCCGTGATCGCGACGACGAACCACGGCCTCGTGCTGTACGCGCTCACCCGGTTGCGGTCCATGGTGAACCAGCTGCACGAGGCGCGCGAGGAGCTCGCGACGGCGGCGGTGACGCAGGAACGCCTGCGGTTCGCCCGCGACCTGCACGACCTGCTCGGCTACAGCCTCTCGGCCATCACGCTCAAGAGCGAGCTCACGCACCGGCTGGCCACGATCGACCCCGACCGGGCGCGGCAGGAGCTCACCGAGGTCCTGGAGATCTCCCGGCAGGCGCTCGCGGACGTCCGCTCGGTGGCCCTGAGCTACCGCGAACTGTCCTTCGACGAGGAGACCCAGTCGGCGCAGGCGCTGCTGTCCGCGGCGGACATCGACGTCACCGTCCGGATCGACGCGTGCGACCAGTTGCCCACGGAGGTGAAGGTGACGCTCGCGACCGTGCTGCGCGAAGGCGTCACGAACCTCCTGCGGCACAGCAAGGCCGAGCACTGCGAGATCGTGCTCTCCAGCTCGCGGCACCTCGTCACCATGGACATCACCAACGACGGCATCCCCTCGATCGAGCGGAAGTCCCGTGACGGCAGCGGAATCGGCAACCTGACCACCCGCGTCCGCGCGCTCGGCGGCGACCTGCAGGCCGGGCTCACGCCCGAGCACACCTACCGGCTGCGCGCCGAGATCCCGTTGCCGCTCAACTGAGGTCCCCGAGCGCCACCTGAGTGCCATCATGCGCACTCGTGGGGGCCGCGGAGGTGACGCGACGGCAGGGACACTCGTCGGTGTCCCGTCGTTTGGCGTACGCCGTCATCAGCGTGGTGTTCGTCAACTACCTCGGCAACGCGTTCATCTACGTCCTGGGGGCCGGCGCCACGCCCGCGCGGATCGCCGGCTCACTCGCCTGCCTGTTCGCGATCGGCTCCCTGCAGCTGGGGGTGTTCTCCCGGCCGGGCACCGACCTCAGGTCTGCCGGGACGCACCTGGCGCTGGGCGCGCTGGCGCTGCTGGTGTTCGTGCCGGTGCCGTTCTTCCCCAACGCCTGGGGCGGTATGCCCGGCTTCCTCGCGGGCAGCTCCCTGCTGGTGCTGCGCGGCCGCGTGCGGTGGGCCGTGTTCGCCGCGGTGGCGCTGGCCAACCCCGCGACCAAGCTCGGGTACGGCATCCCTCCCGGTGTGCTGGCCTACTACATGGCGTCCTCCGCGACCGCGGGCCTGGCCGTCTACGGCCTGTCCCGGTTGCCCTCGCTGGTGGGGCAGCTCGAGGCCGCCCGCTCCGGGCTCGCCGACCTCGCGGTGGCGCAGGAGAGGCTGGGGTTCGCCCGTGACGTGCAGGACCTGCTCGGCGTCAGCCTCGCCACGATCACGCTGAAGGCGGGCCTGGCCCGCGGGATGATCGGTGAGCACACCGGCAGGGCGTTGCGGGAGCTCACGCGGATCCTCGGCATCTCCCGCAAGGCCCTGGCGGACGTGCGCGCGGTGGCGTCGAGCTACCGCGAGCTGTCGCTGGCCGACGAGATCGACTCGGCCCGGTCCGTGCTGACGGCGGCGGGCGTCGCGACCGCGGTCGAGGTGGACGACGGCGACCTGTCCCCCGGGACGCGGACCGCGCTCGCGAAGGTGCTGCGCGAAGGGGTCACGACCCTCCTCCGGCACAGCCGGCCGACCCGCTGCACGATCGTCATCGGCAACACCGGCCGGCTCGTGTCGATCGACATCGTCAGTGACGGCGTGCCTGCCGAGGTCTCGCCGGACGGCACGTACCGGCTGCACACCGAGGTGCCGGCCTTCCCAGCGGAACCGCTGCGGTTCTCCGGTCCCCCGATCGCCACGCGGTTGCTGCTCACGGCGGTGGTGATCGGGTACGCCGTCATGGCGACGCTGCTGGCGTCGTACGACCTGACGACCGGTCTCGACGAGCTCGCTGTCTGCGCGGTGAGCGGTGCGGTGATCGCGACCCTGGTCCTGGGCGTCGTGAGCCGCCCGCGCGTCCGGCCGGCGTTCGGCCGCGTGGCGCTCGCCGGAATCGCCGTCTGCGTGTACGTCCCGCAGTTCGCGTTCCAGGACCCCTTCCTGGGCGGTGTCCCCGGCTTCCTCGCGGGTTCCGCGCTGCTGGTGCTGCCCCGGTGGCCCGGCTGGGCCGCGTTCGCCGCGGTCGTCGCCGGGCAGGGCGTCCTGCAGGCCGTGTGGGGCTTCCCGCCGACCGACGTCGTGTGGGGCGTGATGGCGGCGATGAACCACGGGCTCGTGCTGTACGCGCTGACGCGGCTGCTGTCGATGGTGGCCGAGCTGCAGGAGGCCCGCGAGGAGCTGGTGACGGCGGCGGTGACGCGGGAACGGCTGCGGTTCGCCCGCGACCTGCACGACCTGCTCGGCTACAGCCTGTCCGCGATCACGTTGAAGACCGAGCTCGCGCACCGGCTGGCCACCGTCGACCCCGGCCGGGCACGCCGGGAGCTCACCGAGGTCGTGGAGATCTCCCGGCAGGCGCTCGCGGACGTCCGGTCGGTGGCCCTGAGCTACCGCGAGCTCTCGTTCGACGAGGAGACCCGGTCGGCGCAGGCGTTGCTGTCCGCGGCCGACATCGAGGTGACGGTCCGGATGGACACCTGTGACGAGCTGCCCACGGAGGTGGAGGTGACGCTCGCGACCGTGCTGCGCGAAGGCGTCACGAACCTCCTGCGGCACAGCAAGGCCGAACACTGCGAGATCGCGCTCTCCGCCTCCGCGCACCTCGTCACGATGGACATCGTGAACGACGGGATCCCCGCCATCGAACGGAAATCTGGCGACGGCAGCGGAATCGGCAACCTCACCGCGCGCGTCCGGGATCTCGGCGGCGACCTGCAGGCCGGGCTCACGCCCGAGCACACCTACCGGCTGCGCGCCGAGATCCCGCTGGCCGTCACAGCATCTCGATGACCGCGCAACCCCAGCTGTACCCGGCGCCCACACCGAACATCACGATCCGCTGACCGGACTTCGCCTTGCCGGTCTGCACGAGGTGGTCGAAGCTCGCGAACTGGTCGCCGGCGCCGAGGTGCCCGACCGTGCGGCTCCACGCCCACGTCGTGCGCTCCGGTTCGATGTCGTACGGGCGCAGGTAGTTCACGTCCAGCCGGCGGCGGCCGAAGTGCGGCAGGATGATCCAGTCCGCGTCACCGATCTTCATGTCGGCGTCGGACAGCGCCTGCTCGACGGCGAGAGCCTGGCCCGCGTTGGCCTTGTTGATGCCGTAGGAGAGCCCGAACTCGCGGCTGAACGTGTGCTTGGCCTCCTCGAAGTCCACCGGGATGCGGTGCGAGAACGGTGCGAGGCCGAACGGCACGTCGCCGCGGTGCAGCGGCTCCAGGTCGGAATCCGCATTGATCGCCAACGAAAGCAGTTTCGCGTAACCGCCGCGAGTGGACAGCACGAGAGCCGACGCGCCGTCGCCGTAGGGCGTTCCGGGGTCGGTCCTCCAGCGGTCGATCCCGGGCAGGCAGAAGCGGTCTGAGGACGTGAGGAGGGCATCCCTGCCGGGACGGGCGACCAGGTAGGACACCGCGAGGTCCATCGCGGCCAGTCCTCCGTTGGACATCTGCCGGATCTCCAGCGCCAGGCAGGAGTTCCGCACCGTCTCGCGCTGGATGTAGGAACCGACCGGCCACAGGTCCTGGCCCTGGTGGTAGGTGGTGGCGTGCAGGATCAGGTCGACGTCGTCGGGCGCGGATCCCGCCCGTGCCAACGCGACCCGTGCCGCCTCGACCGCCATCTCGGCCGCCGACTCGTGCGGGGACACGGACACGGACTCGACGTCCGTCCGCGCGACGAGCTTCGGCTCGCACTCCCCCGACGCGATCGCGTCCGCGACGTTCAGCGTCGAGGGCAGGCGCACGCCGCTGCCATTGACGAAAACATCCTTCACTCGCACCGCGGTCAGACCTCCTTCAGCGCGCGTGCCACGCGCACGACGCGTTCCGCCTGGATCTGGGCCGCCTGCAACGCGATCTCGTCGACCGGCACGTTGCCCGCGCCCAGGACGTGAGAGGTGCCGTAGGGATTCAGGTCTCCTCCCGGCGGCACGATGATCCCGCCGAAGTGGCAGACCATGTTGTAGATCGACACGAGCGTGGTCTCCATGCCCCCGTGCAGGCTGCCGCCGGAGGTGAAGGCGCTGTACACCTTGTCGGCGAGCAGGCCGCTGAACCAGGCGGGCCCCAGCGTGTCGATGAACTGCTTGAGCTGCGCGGACACGTTGCCGAAGCGGGTCGGCGTGCCGAAGACGACGGCGTCGGCCCACAGCACGTCGTCGACCGAGGCGACCGGGACGTCCGCGGTCTCCTCCAGGTGCGCCGCCCAGGCGGGCCTGGACCGCCACGCCGCCTCGGGCGCCAGCTCCGCAGCCCGTACCAGCCGCACCTCGGCGCCGTGCTTCTCGGCCGTCTCGGAGATCTCCGTGGCGATCCGGTGAATCGTTCCCGTCGAGGAGTAGTACACGACTGTCACGTTGACGCTGCGTTCCATGACGCATCCCTTCGCGAGGCAGCTCGGTTCACCCTTGCCGGGCCGCCTTGATGTGGCGTGGAGCGCGACATGAACGTTGGGAGATATGGTGTCGCGCGGAGGGGCGCGATGATCAGGGTTCTGCTCGCGGAGGACATGCACATGGTGCGCGGTGCTCTCATCGCGCTGCTCAACCTCGAACCGGACATCGAGGTCGTGGCCGAGGTGAGCTCGGGCGACAAGATCGTGCCGGCGGCGCGCCAGCACGGTCCCGACGTCTGCGTGATCGACATCGACCTGCCGATCCTCGACGGGCTGAGTGCCGCGTCGACGATTCGCGAGACGATGCCGCAGATCAGGACGTTGATGCTGACGTCGCTGGGCCGTCCGGGGACGTTGCGCAGGGCGCTGGCGGCCCGCGTGGACGGGTTCCTGCTCAAGGACGCGCCGCCGACGGAGCTCGCCGACGCGATCCGCAGGGTCGCCGCCGGGGAACGGGTCGTGGACAGCCAGCTCGCCCTGGCCGCGTGGGACCGAGGCGAGTGCCCGCTGACCGACCGCGAGCTGGAGGTCCTCCGGCTCGCGGCGAACGGCTCCGACGCACCTGACATCGCTGTCGCGCTGTCGCTTTCGGTCGGCACCGTCCGCAACTACATGACGACGATCATGACCAAGCTCAACGGGCGCAACCGGGTGGACGCCATCCGCATCGCCGAGGAAGCCGGCTGGCTCTGACGGCTCTGCGGACGGCATCGGTCAGGCCGCCTTCTGCTGGCTGGCGCGCAGGTCGAAGCCCGGCTGGGCGACGATCTCCGGGGTGAGCGCGTTGCCGCCCTCCAGGATCCGGCGCCCCATCAGGAAGTCGATCGGCCGGTTGTAGGCCTCGATTCCAATCAACCTGTCATTTTTGAAGCAGAACACCGAGAACCGGCCCTCGGCCGGGTCGCCGACGGTGACCGTGCGGTCGTGGCCGTTGGTGAGACCCGCGGTCTGCAGCTTCACGTCGTACTGGTCGCTCCAGAACCACGGCAGGGCGGTGTAGGGCTCCGCGCTGCCCATGATGGCCGCCGCGACCGTGGTGCCCTGGTCCGTGGCGTTCTGCACCGATTCCAGGCGGATCAGTCCGCCGGCGTGCGTGCTGGCGAACCGCGCGCAGTCGCCGACCGCGTAGACGCGCGGGTCGACCGTGCCGAGGTGGGCGTCGACGACGATGCCGTTGTCGACGGTGAGCCCGGCGCGCTGGGCGACCTCGGTGTTCGGGATGACGCCGATGCCCGCGACCACGAGGTCCGCGACGAGCACCGTGCCGTCCGTCAGTTCCACCAGGCCCTCCCTGACCGCGGCGACGCCCGTCCCGGTGAGGATCTGGACGCCTTCGCTGCGGTGGCGGCTGACGAGGTGCTGGGCCGTCTCCGCGGACACTGCCCGTTGCATCACCTGCGGCTGCGCCTCGACGACGGTCACCTCGTGGCGCAGTTTTCTGACCACTGCGGCGAATTCCAGGCCGATGAACCCGCCGCCGATGACGACGACGTCGAGCCCGATCTGGCCGTCGAGCCGCTGCCGGATGGCGTCCGCGTCGGCGACCGTGCGCAGGTTCAGCACGTGCTCGGCACCGGGGATGGGCAACGGCCGCGGCCGCGCGCCCGTCGCGAACACCAGGTGGTCGTAACTGACCGTCCGGGCACAGCCCAGCACGGCGACCCGCGCCTGGCGGTCGACCCCGATCACCCGCTCGTTGCGCACGAGCTTGATGCCGTGGTCCTCGTAGTAGGAGTCCTGCCTGAGCACCAGCCCGGCGAGGTCGGTCTCCCCCGCCAGGTAGGCCTTGGTGAGCGGTGGCCGCTGGTACGGCGCCGCCTGCTCGTCACCGATGAGCGTGATGGGGCCGCGGTGTCCCTGCTCGCGCAGGGACACCGCGACCTGGCAGCCCGCCTGCCCGGCCCCGACGACGACTACCGACTCGCCGCGCATGTCAGTAGTTGCCCAGCCCGCCGCAGACGTTGAGCGCCTGTGCGGTGATCGAGGACGCGGTGTCCGTCGTCAGGTACGTCACGAGACCGGCGACCTCTTCCGGCGTGCTGTACCGACCCAGCGGGATCTTGGCGTTGAACTTCTCGAGGACCTCTTCCTCGGTGACACCCCAGTGGTTCGCGTACCCCTGGCGCACCCGGCCGGCCATCGGCGTCTCGACGTAGCCGGGGCACACCGCGTTGACGGTGATGCCGGACTTCGCGAGCTCGATGCCGACGGCCTTGGTGAAGCCGACGACACCGTGCTTGGACGCCGAGTAGGGCGCGGCGAACACCACGCCCTGCTTGCCGCCGGTGGAGGCGATGTTGATGATCCGGCCCCAGGTCTGCTCGACCATCTTGCCGGTGGACAGCACCTCTTTGGTGAAGCGGAAGACACCGTTGAGGTTGGTGTCGATGACGTCCAGCCAGAGGTTCTCGTCCAGCTCGGCGGTGATGCCGCCGCCACCGCGTCCGGCGTTGTTCACGAGGATCTCGATGGGCCCGAAGACGTCGACGGCCTTCTGGACCGCGGTGCGGATGTCCTCTGTGGACGTCACGTCGGACGCCGCACCGTCCGCCTCGATGCCCTCTTCACGGAGCTGCTTGACCGTGGTCTGGACGTTCTCGGCGTTGCGGGCCACGACGAAGACCGCGTGCCCCTCCTTGCCGAGGCTGCGCGCGACCTCGAGACCGATTCCACTGGTGGCGCCCGTGACCAGGGCGACCCGTCGCTGGCTCATGCTTCTTCTCTCCCTCAGAGTTGCTTCTCAGGCATGTGCACGACGAGCCCGTCCTGCTCCTCGGTCACGGGGATCTGGCAGCTCAGCCGGCTGTTCTCCTTGCGCTCACAGGCCGTGAAGTACAGGAGCTCGTCCTCGACCTGGTGCATCTGCGACAGCGGCTTGGTGTTCTCGGGGTCGACGTACACATGGCACGTTCCGCACGAGGCGCCACCGCCGCACTGGGCGACGATTCCCTTGATGCCGTTGAGAACCGCGCCGCGCATCACGGTGTCGTCCTGGGCAACGTCGACAACGGTCTCAACCCCGTCGTGCGCTACGTAAGTGATCTTTGGCATGGCAGTTCTCCCACGGATCTGCGGCTCGCCGGACGTGGTTCACCTTGAACGGCGGCGCTTTGCACGTGGTGGAGGCCACCTTGAGCGTTTCCGGGGGTTGTCGGCGCGGCGATTCGTCGTGGTTCCGCCAGGGCTGGTGGCAGCCCCTGGCTGGTCGTTTCTGGTGTCACCGCCAGGCCCGGTCCCAGCGCGGTCCCAGCGCGGTTCGCATCACTCGAACGGGTGGTCCTCGTCCGGATTCACGCCTGACGCCGTCTGGTGGATGTCACGAAAACATGGTCATCTTCGCCGCCGCAAAAGGAAGGCGCGGCCAAGGCAGGCACGATCGGGGCAGGCGCGGTCAGGGTAGGCACGGTCTCGACAGGCACGGTCGAGGGCATGACGAGGTGCTCTGCACGACAGGCCGTGGACGAGGTTCGCTGGAAGCTCGTCCACGTGACCAGGAAGACCGGTTCGCACGCCGGGCGTTCGGGGCGCGAGAGGTGCGAGGCACGCGGGGTACGAGAGCCGCGGGGCAAGCGGGGCAAGCGGGGCGCGAGGCACGGGGCATTCCGGGGCGCGAGGCACGCGGGGTACGAGAAGCGCAGAGCACGCGCGGCACCCGGCACGCGGCACGCGGCACCCGGCACCCGGCACCCGGCACCCGGCACCCGGCACCCGGCACCCGGCACCCGGCACCCGGCACCCGGCACCCGGCACCCGGACATCATCGCGAACTCCCGGCGGTTCCACCGTGCGCTGAGCCCCGTGTTCCAGGGGCGTTCGAGGGGGTCTTGCGACTCTGCGGTGTCGGCGTACACCCACACGCGGAGGTTCCACCGTGCCCCTCAAGGAGTTCTACGACCAGCAGGTGAACTGGTCACCGCCGTTCGAGGACGGCCTTGAACGCGCGACGGTCGTCGTGCCACGCGACTATTCCGACCCGGACGGTCCGAAGCTCACCATCGCCCTCGCCCGCCTCAAGGCGACGGACCCGTCGCAACGCCGCGGCGTCCTGCTGGCCGTCAACGGCGGCCCCGGCGGCGACGGCGGCGACGGCCTCGGGCTGATCAAGCGCCTCGGCAAGCGGGTGCGGACCGCCTACGACCTCATCGGGTTCGACCCGCGCGGGTACGGCGAGTCCACCAAGCTGTACAGCGAGGTGACGATTCCCAAGGCGCCCTTCGACTCCCGGCCCCCGGACTCGTTGTTCGACCAGCTGGCCGAGGACATGCGCCTGCGCGAGCTCGGCTGCCAGAAGGGCGGCGGTGAGCTGCGCCCGCACATCACGACGCGCAACACCGCCCGTGACATGGACCTGATCCGGGTCGTGCTGGGCGAGGAGAAGATCTCGTTCGTCGGGTACGCGTACGGCACGTACGTCGGCGCCGTCTACGGCACGATGTTCCCGGAGAACCTCGACCGCACGGTGCTCGACTCGTGCATCAATCCACAGTGGACGTGGCGCGAGCAGTTCGTCACGCAGGCGGAGGCGGTCTACCGCAACGTCGCGCTGTGGGCGGACTGGACCGCGGAGCGCGACGGGCACTTCCACCTCGGCACCAGCTCCGAGCAGGTCATCGCCGAGATCGAGGCGGTCGTCGAGAAGCTCGAGGAGGGCGACCAGATCCACCTCCGCACGCTGCTGGACGGCGCGGTCGGCACGAGGTCCACGGACCGGGCGCAGTGGGACTCGCTGGGTTACCTCGTCGGCGACCTGCGGACGGCGTTGCAGGACGGCGACTTCGACAAGGCGCGGACGCTGATCGTCGGGCAGGGCACGTGGCGGCCGCAGGACCAGGAAGGTGACCTGCGGGTCGGCGTGCTGGAGGCCATCACGCTGGAGACCTACTGGCCGCAGGACCTGGAGGTCTACTACGACGACGTCCGCAAGCACCGCGCCCAGCACCCGTACGGCTACGGCGTGCTGCGCGCCCAGCCGTGGGTCGGCGCGTTCCGGACGTTCGAGAGCCTGGAGCCGCCGACGAAGCTCGCGCAGCCGGGTTACCCCAAGGGACTCGTGGTGCAGGCGGACGGCGACCCCATGGACCGCTACGAGGGTGGCGTCGTGCTGGCCGAACTGCTGGACCACCCGCTGGTCGTCATCGAGGACTCCGGCGACCACGAGGTGTACGCGCTGGCGGGCAACGAGGTTCTCGACGCCCTGGTCGACGACTACCTCGTCGACGGCGTGCTGCCGGCGGAGGCACGAGTCACCGTCCCGGGCCACGTCAAGCGCCCGGACATCCCGAAGGACTGACAGCACGACGCAAAGGGGCCCCGCACCGAAGTGCGGGGCCCCTTTGCGTACCAGAACTCAGTCCTCCGCGGGGATGTCCCAGGTGACCGGCAGCTCCCAGAGGCCGTAGATCACGGCGCCCTCCTTGCGCGGGATCTCCAGGAACGGCTTCGCGAGCCGCAGCGACGGGATCCGCTGGAACAGCGTCGACCACACGAGCTGCATCTCCAGGCGCGCGAGGTCGGCACCGATGCAGTGGTGCAGGCCGTGCCCGAACCCGAGGTGCTTGCGGGTGCCGCGCTCCAGGATCAGCTTCTCCGGCTCCGGGAAGATCTCCGGGTCGCGGTTGCCGTTGAGGCCCAGGCACAGGATGCCGTCGCCGGCCTTGATGGTCTTGCCGCCGATCTCGATGTCCTCCAGCGCGACGCGCGGGATGGCGGTGTCGCCGATGGTCGCGAGGCGCACGAGCTCCTCGACGGCGGGCTCGATCATGCCCTCGGGGTCGTCCAGCAGCAGCTTGAGCTGGTCGGGGTTCTCCAGCAGCGCGGCGGTGCCGAGCGACAGCATCGAGGCCGTGGTCTCGTGGCCGCCGTTCATCAGCAGGCGGATCATGTTGAACAGGTCGCGGCGCGTGTACTCCTCGCCGGACGCGGCGTACTCGGCCATCGCGCGGCTGAGCAGGTCCTCGCCGGGTTCCTTCTCCTTCAACGTGATCAGCTTGTCGACGTAGGCGTTCACCTCGACGATCGCGGCCTGGCGCTGCTCCGGCGTCGAGTGCCCGCCCAGGAGACACGTGCCGTGCTCGATGAAGAAGTCGTGCTCGTCCTGCGGGATGCCGAGCAGCTCGCAGATGACCGTCATCGGCACGGCGAGTGAGAACTCGCGGTGGAAGTCGATCGGCGGCGTCATCGTGAGGATCTTGTCGATGTACTCGTCGACGATCTCCTGGATGCGCGGGCGCAGACGCTTCACCTGGCGGTTGGTGAACGTCACCGCCGCCTTGCGCCGGGTCTTGGTGTGCTCCGGGTTGTCGTAGCCGATGAACGACGTCTCGGTGCGGAACTCCGGCGGCGCGATGAAGTAGAACGGGAAGTTGTCGTGCTTGCGCGACGCGCTGATCCGCGGGTCCGTCAGGAGCTGCTTGATCGTGTGGTAGCCGCTGATCGTCCAGATCCGCAGACCGGAGCCGGTCAGCGTCACCTCGACGACGTCCTCCTCGGCCATCTGCGTGTACTGCGCGGGCGGCGTGAACGGGCATGTGCGCTTGTACGGGAACGTGTCCACACCTGGCTCGGTGGCGCTGCTGGTCATCTGGGTCTTCCTCCTAGTCGAGAAGTTGGCTCACGCCAGGTCAGCGCCGCCATCGAGCGTGATGACTTGACCGGTGACCCACGAGCTCGCGGGCTCGGCGAAGCGGGTGATCCACGGAACGACGTCGTCGACCTCGCCGGTGCGCCCCAGCGGCGTCTGCGAGGCCTGGAAGCCGAAGTAGCCCTCGACCTCCTCGGGGCTCAAACCGTTGGCCGCGTAGACCTCCGTGCGCACTGCGGCAGGGGCGACCGCGTTGACGCGGATGCCCTGCGGGGCCAGTTCGAGGGCCCAGCTGCGCACGAGGCTGTCCACGGCCGCCTTGCTGGCGCCGTACACGCCACCGCCCGGCACCGCGATGTGCCCGGCGTTGCTGGAGACGAACACGATGCTGCCGCCGGGCGAAGTCAGCTGCGGCAACAGCTTGGCGGTCAGCACCAGCGGGCCGACCAGGTTGGTCTCCAGCACGTCGCGCGCGGTGGCGAGGTCGAACCCGGCGACCGGCGTGAAGCGGAAGATGCCGGCGTTGTGCACCAGCACGTCCACCTTGCCTCCGCCCAGTTTCACGGCGTCGGCGACCTTCTTCGCGCCTTCGTCCGTCGTCACGTCCGCGACGACGGCGGTGATCGCGGGGTGCAGGGCGACGACCTCGGTCAGCCTGCTCTCACGACGACCTGTGATGATCACGTTCGCGGCGCCGAGGTCGGCGAACGCCAGCGCCGCCGCGCGGCCGATGCCGGTTCCCCCACCCGTCACGACGACCTGCTGTCCGGCAAATGGTGCGTCCGACATGACGCCTCCAGCTTCTTTCCACTCGGTAGGGCAGTCGGTGACAACCCTGCTCGGTGAACCTTGAGTCCAGGTCTAGCTGGGGCGGAAACCCTGGGGAGCATGGGAATTCTTGCGGTGGGCAGGTGGCGCGCACGGGTCGGCAGACCCGGCGGCGACACGGAGAGCGAGTTCGAGTTCGCGCGCGACGGCACAGCGGCGCTGGTCGTGGGCGGCAAGGGAGCCGGGACGTGGACCCAGACGGGGCCCGACACGTTCAGCTACCGGATCCAGGAGGAACTGACCGAGGCACCGGGCACGATCGAGATCGCGCAGGACGCCGTGCTGCGCGGCGACGAGTTCGTCAGCAACGGCAACGCGGTGGTGCGCCTCGCGAACGGCACGACAGCACGCGAGGCCGCGATCCGGATCACGGCACAAAGGCTCGGATGACCTCGAAGGGGGCGCCAGGAAAGGCGCCCCCTTCTACAACACGCGCGTCAGGAGAACTTGACCGTCACGTTGCCGGTGTACTTGCCCGCCAACAGCGAGAGCAGCGCCTGCGGCGCGGTCTTGACCCCACCCTCGTCGACGATGGTGTGCGGGAAGACGAACTTGCCCTCCTGCAGCCACTGTCCGAAGTGGACGACCCAGTCCTGGATCTGCTCCGGCAGGTGGTAGCAGGCGAACGGGCGGATCTCCAGGTGCTTCGTGATCGCCGTCATCAGGTCGATCCGCGGGTGCTCGGCCGTGCCGTCGTTCTGGTTGGCGAGCGCGCCGCACAACGCGAAGCGGGCGTGCGGGCGGGCCGCCTGGATCGCCGCCTCGAACTGCTCGCCGCCCACGTTGTCGAAGAACACGCTGATGCCGTCGGGGGCGAGCTCGCGCAGCCGGTCGGCCACGGGGCCGTCCTTGTAGTTGAACGCGGCGTCGAACCCGAGCTCGTTCACCAGCCAGTCGACCTTCTCCTGGCTGCCGGCCGAGCCGATCACCTTGGCGCCACGGGCCTTCGCGATCTGCCCGGCGAGCGACCCGACGCCACCCGCGGCACCGGTGACGAACACGACGTCACCCTCGCCCGCCTGCGCGATGGTCGCCATGCCGTAGTAGGCCGTCGGCCCCTGCGACAGGAAGTAGACCGGCGAAGGCACGTAGTGCGGGTTCTGCTTGATGAACTGCTGCGCCGGCCCGGACCAGTACTCCTGCCACGGCCCGAACGACTGCACCAGGTCCCCGACCTCCAGGTCCGGGCTGTTCGACTTGACCACGGTGCCCACACCACCGGCACCGGCCGGCTCGCCGACCTTCCACGGCGGCACACCGGGAATCTGGCAGTCGGACCTCATGAACTCCTTGAAGGCGGCGGCCACCGACACGTAGTCGACGCGCACCAACACCTCGCCGTCGCCGGGCTCGGGGACGGCCACCTCGACGACGTCGAAGTGCTCGAGGGTCAGGTCGTTCTCGACGTGCTTGGCGAGCCTGACCTCCCACTGCTTCTCGGGGATGCTCATGGCTCTCCTTCTGTCTATCCCCAGGTGACGGGGAGGCTGACGAGTGAGTGGTTGATTTCGCCCTGGTGCCACTTCAAGTCCTCGTAGGGCACCGCGAGCCGGAGGTCCGGGAAACGGCGGGTCAGACCTTCGATGGCGATCGCCATCTCCATGCGCCCCAGCTGCTTGCCGAGGCAGTAGTGCACGCCGTGCCCGAACGCGATGTGCGGGTTCGAGGCGCGGTCGATGTCGAGCTGCTGCGGGTTGTCGAAGACGTCCTCGTCGCGGTTCGCCGAGGACAGCACGAAGAACACCGCGTCACCCTTGGCGATCTTCTGCCCGCCGAGCTCCAGGTCCTCCGCCGCGATGCGGTGGAAACCCGTGGTGTCGGTGGCGAAGAGGTTGACGTGCCGCAGGAGTTCCTCGACGGCCGCGGGGATCAGCGACGGGTCGGCGACGAGCCGCCGCCACGTGTCCGGGTGGTCGTGCAGCAACGCGAGCACCGAGTTGGAGATCTGGTTCGCGGCGGTGTCGAAGCCGGCGCCGATGAGGGTGAACGCGAACGTCACCAGCTCCTGCTCGCTCAGCTTGTCGTCGTTGTCCCGCGCGGAGATCAGGTCGGACAGCATGTCCTGGCCGGGCTTCTCGCGCTTCTGCGCGATCAGGCCCATGACGTACCCGGCGAGCCGCCCGAACGCCCGCATCGGCGCCTCGGGGTCGTTCTCGTCGAACGTCGCGAACGCCCGCGCGTCGGTCTCGAAGATCTTCAGGTCCTCGGTCGGCACGCCGAGCAGATCACCGATGATCGTGAGCGGCAGCGGAACGCAAAGCGCCTCGACGAGGTTGACCGGCGCGCCTTTGAGCTCGATGGCGTCCAGCAGCTCGTCGGCCACCTTCTGCACACCCGCACGCATGGCCTCGACCTTGCGGACGGTGAACGCGCCCATCACCAGCTTGCGCAGCCGGGAGTGCTCCGAGCCGTCCAGCGAGATGATCATCTCGGGTGTGGTGGTCATGGCGCCGCCGACCTGGGGAGCACCTTCGACGCACGTCAACGCGCGGCTCAGCCTGGAGTCGGCGAGCCCGGCGCGGACGTCCTCGTACTTGGTGATCACCCAGGTCGGCGTGCCGGAACCGGTAGGTACCTTGGCCACCGGGCACTCCGCCCGCAGCCGGTCGTACTTGGGATCCGGGCCGCGGTAGGAGGAGCCGGTGAACGGGAACTCCTCGTCCAGTTCAAGGGGCTGCACGCAGAACACCTCCGGGGTAACTTCGGCCTGGCCTCGCGCCGAACAGTGCTACGCACACCTCGAAGGCGGCTCGAAACCTGAATGTCGACCGGGATTTGAGCCCCCGTACCTACCTTCGCGCCATGGACACTGCACTCGTGCCGTTCCGGGTCGAGGTTCCCGACTCCGAACTGGCGGACCTCACCCGGCGGCTGGCAGCGACCAGGTGGCCGGACGCGGAGACCGTGGACGACTGGTCGCAGGGCATGCCGCTGGCCTATGCCAAGGAACTGGCCGAGTACTGGGGAAGCGTCTACGACTGGCGCGCCACCGAGGCACGGTTGAACGCCATCCCCCAGTTCAAGACCGAGATCGACGGTGTCGGCATCCACTTCCTGCACGCGAGGTCGCCGCACCCCGACGCGAAGCCGTTGCTGCTCACGCACGGCTGGCCCGGATCGGTCGCGGAGTTCCTCGACGTCATCGAGCCGCTGACCAACCCGCCGGACCCGGCCGACGCCTTCCACGTCGTCGCGCCCTCGTTGCCCGGCTACGGTTTCAGCGACAAGCCGACCGGAACCGGTTGGACGCTGGAACGCATCGCCCAGTCGTTCGTCACGCTGATGGGCCGCGCCGGCTACGACAGGTTCTACGCGCACGGCAACGACTGGGGCTCGTTCATCACGGGGATCCTCGGCCACATCGCGCCGGACCACGTCGAGGCGATCCACCTCGTCATGCCGTTCGCCTCCGCACCCGAGGCCGAGGTCCAGCTGACGCAGGAGGACTACAAGGGTCTCGGTGCGCTCAAGGAGTTCGCCGCCAAGGAGTCCGCGTACGCGGCGGTGATGAACACCAAGCCGCAGTCGCTGGCGTACGGGCTGACCGACTCCCCCGTCGGCCAGCTGGGCTGGGCCGGCGAGAAGTACTGGTCGTGGAGCGACCACGACGGCGACGCGGAGAAGATCATCTCCCGCGACCGGATCCTCGACATGGTCTCGGTGTGCTGGTTCACCGCCACGGCCGCGTCGTCGGGCCGGTTGTACTGGGAGAGCTACAACAAGTCGCCGCTCACCCAGGTCGACGTGCCGACGGGCTTCTCGGTGTTCCCCGCCGACGCGCGCATGCCCAAGGCGTGGGCCGAACACCGGTTCACCGATCTGCGCTACTGGAAGGAAATGCCGTCCGGCGGCCACTTCCCCGCGCTGGAGAACCCCGTCGTCCTCGTGGAGGAGCTGCGGACGTTCTTCCGCCTGGTGCGCTCATGACGGCCACGCTCAGCAAACCGGGCAGCAAGCTCGGCCTGGTGCTGGCCGTGTGCTGCCTGGCGCAGTTCATGAACGTGCTCGACGCGTCGGTCATGAACGTCGCGCTCCCCTCGATCTTCGAGGAGCTGCACTTCGAGCGGCACGACCTGCAGTGGGTCAACAGCGCGTACACGATCGCGGTGTGCGGCTTCCTGCTGCTGGGCGGCCGGCTCGCCGACCTCTTCGGGCAGCGCCGGGTGTTCCTCTTCGGTGCCGCCCTGTTCACGGTCGCGAGCGCCGTCGGCGGCATGGCAACCTCGCCCGGCACCCTGATCGCGGCCCGCGGGTTCCAGGGCCTGGGCGCGGCCGTGATGGCACCGGCGTCGCTCACGGTCCTCGGCACCACGTTCACCGATCCGACCGCCCGCGCCAAGGCGTTCGGCTGGTGGAGCGCCGTGTCCGGCACGGGCGGAGCGGTCGGCGTGCTGCTCGGCGGCATCGTCACCGAGTCGCTCGGCTGGCGCTGGGTGCTGCTGATCAACGTGCCGCTCGGCATCGCGCTGGTCTCCATGATCCGCGGGGCCGTGCCGGAGACGCCGAGCAACGGCGGCCGCAAGAGTCTCGACGTGCCGGGCGCGATCACCGTGACGATCGGCCTGATGGCACTGGTCTACGGCATCGCGCAGTCGCACGAGCTCGGCTGGGGTTCCTGGCAGGTCGCCGGTTCGCTGACGCTGGCGCTGATCCTGTTCGCGATCTTCCTGCGCCAGCAGACGGTGTCCGACCACCCGCTGATGCCGCTCGGCATCTTCCGCAACCGGGCGGTGACGGCGACGAACATCGTGGCGTTCTTCGCGATCGCGGCCCTGTTCAGCACCTTCTACTTCCTGACCCTGGTGCTGCAGCAGGTGATGGGCTTCAGCGCGCTCGCCACCGGCGTCGGCTACCTGCCGTTGTCGATCGGCATCGCGCTGGGCGGGTTCGGCGTGGCGCGGATCGTCCCGAAGATCGGCCCGCGGCCGGTGCTGATCGGCGGCCTGCTCACGGCGACCGTCGGGCTGCTGTGGGTGTCCACAGCGGACGAGACCTCGACGTTCCTGGGCTCGATCCTCGTCCCGACCACGTTGCTGGGACTGGGAATGGGTGCGGTCCTCAACGCGACCACGAACGCCGCCACGTCCGGTGTGCCGCGTGAGCAGGCGGGTCTCGCGTCCGGTCTGCTCAACACGATCCGCCAGATGGGCAGCGCGATCGGGCTGGTCGTCCTCGCGACGATGTCGTCGGCCCGTGCGGACTCGTTGCTGGCTCAGGGCGAACCGCTGCGGCACTCGCTCGGTTCCGGTTACGGGCTCGCGTTGCTCGGCGCCGCCGCCTTCACGTTCTGCGGCGCGCTGGCAGCACTCGCCGTGCCCCGCAAGAAGTAGTCCGCACAGCAGAAGGCCCCCGGTCGTCCCGGGGGCCTTCTGCGTTTCAGAAACCCTTGCCGTGCAGGTCGACCGGCAGCGCGACGAGCCGGTGGTTCATGTCCGCCTTCTGCCACTCCAGTTCCTCCTCGGCGACGGCGAGCCGTGCCGCCGGGAAACGCCGGGTCAGTTCCTCGAACGCCGTGGTCAGCTCGATGCGCGCGAGCGGGGCACCGAGGCACCGGTGGATTCCGTACCCGAACGCGAGGTGCGCGTTGTCGGTCCGCGTGAAGTCGAGGGCGTCGGGGTCGGTGAACAGCGTCTCGTCCCTGTTCGCCGAGTTCGTCGACACGAACACCGCGTCCCCCTTGGGGATCGTGACCCCGAACAGCGTCACGTCCTCCGTCGCGATCCGCGGCAGGCCGGTCGTGTCGTTGGTGGACAACGTGATCCAGCGCAGCAGTTCCTCGACCGCCGCCGGCACCTCGTCCGGCCGCTCCCCCAGCCGCACCCAGACGTCGCGGTGGTGCCCCAGCAGCGTCAGGACCGAGCTGGCCAGGTGGCAGGCCGTGGAGTCGCCGCCGGCGCCCAGCAACGTGTATCCGAGGCCGATGAGTTCGCCGACCTCCAGCTTGTCGTCACCGATCCGGGCCTCGGTCAGCGCCGACAGCACGTCGTCGCCGGGCGCGGCCATCTTCCCGAACACCAGCCCGGCCATGAACTCGCCGAGCTGCTCGCCCGCCGCGGCCGCCAGTTCCGGCGCGTCGACGGCGGCGAACTCGCGGATCAGCCGTGCGAACGTGTCGCGGTCGCCGGCGGGCACACCCAACAGGTCGCTGATCGCGATGACGGCCAGGGGGAACGTGAACTCACCGAGCAGGTCAACCGGCCCTTCGAGGGCGTCGGAGTCCGCTCGGTCCAGCAACTCTGTCACGAGCTGCTGGATTCTCGGTCGCATGGACTCGATGCGGTCGACCGAGAACGCCTGCGAGACGAGATCGCGCAGCCGGGTGTGCGCGGGCGGGTCGAGCGAGATGATCATTCCTGGCGGCGCCTGGAACAGTCCGGGGAAGGTCGGCGCCGTCGGTTCATAAGACGCCGCACGGGAGAACCGGACGTCGTCGAGCACCACGCGGACCGAGTCCTGCGTAGTGGCGATCCAGCAGTGACCGCCGCCGTTCGCGGGCAGGCGCACGACAGGACTCGACGCGCGGAACCCGGCGAACTCCGGCGCCGGACCGCGGTAGCTGGATCCGGGAACGGGAAAGGAAACCACCGTGCGCTCCTCGCGACTCTGGGGATTGTTTCCGCAGGTTAGGAGCCTTGACCTGAAGCCCGATCTAGTGCCGTTCGAGTGACCGGGTGAACGCTGAGCGTGATCGGCCATCCAGGCGAACCACCCAGTACGGGAGATTCACATGACCATCCTCGTCACGGGGGCGCGCGGCAACGTCGGCCGCCGCGTGCTTCAGCGGCTTTACGCGGCGGGTCACAGCCTCCGCGCGTCCGGCCGAAATCCCGCGGAACTCGACGTCCCAGAAGGTGTGGAGACCGTCGCGCTCGACCTCAACGACCCGGAGACGTTCGTCGCGGCCCTCGCCGGTGTCTCCAAGGTGCTGCTCTACGCGGAGCCCGAGGGCATCAACGCGTTCCTGGACGTCGCCGACAAGGCGGGCGTCGAGCACATCGTGCTGCTGTCGTCTGACACGCTCTACCTCGACGACGTGGAGAGCGACCCGCTGGCACATCACCACAAGATCGTGGAGGACGCGCTGATCTCCTCCGGTCTGCCGTACACGATCCTGCGGCCAGGCGCCTTCTGCACCAACGCGTTCCTGTGGAGCCACGCGCTCAAGGCCGGCGACACGATCGACCAGGTCTTCGCCGAGTCGCAGGTCGCGCCGATCCACGAGGACGACATCGCGGACGTCGCCGTGGTCGCGCTGACCGAGAAGACGCTCGAGAACGAGATCTTGCACCTGACCGGTCCCGAGTCGCTGACGTTCCGGCGGGAGCTGGAGATCATCGGAGAGGTTCTCGGTCGTGACATCGTCGTCAACGACCTCACCCGCGAGGAGGGCCACGCCGCGATGAGCCCGTTCGTCGAGGCGGACATCCTGCGTTCGCTGCTGAACCAGTGGGAAACCGGCGTCGGCGTCACTGCCGTCACGAGCGCGACCGCCGAGCGGATCACGGGCAAGCCGGCTCGCACGTTCCGCGAGTGGGCCGAGGAGTACGCGCAGTACCTCGTCGCTTGACAGCTCTGGTGCGGGGGAGGCCAGGGTGCTGGCCTCCCCCACGGGGGTCAGCCGACCCTGGTCATCGTGAACGTGACGGTCGCCGCGTCGAGCAACGTGCCGTCCGCCAGGTAGAACGAGGACGGACCGGAGCTCGTGAAGTCGTCCGGTCCACTTTGGACTGCGTCCTGGTCGAAGTCGACGTAGGCGAAGTAGGCGCCGTTCTCGTCGTAGACCTTCTCGCCGCGGACGCGGATGTGGAAGGTGTTCGTGCCGGTCTTCCACCACTTGCCCTTCGTGGTGGTGTTCTGCTCGTTGGTGATGAAGAACGTGCCATCGGCCTTGAAGACGTGCTTGCTCGGATGGTCCCCATCAGCCCGTGTGTTGACACCGTTCCACTTGCCGACCGGTGAATACCCGGTTCCGGCGGTGGCGGTGGTACTCAGCCCCGCCAACGTGATCAGGATGATCGCCACGACCCCGCCGATCCGCTTGAGCCCTTGCATCCCCTGCTCCAATCCCGCTGTTCGTGCGACAGACGCGGGAACCTTGGGTCAGGGCTCTGCAGAACGACTTCATTTCGGCTCGAACGCCCTGCTTCTGGTCGTGCCCAAGCGGGTTTCAACTTGAATGTCGCATTGTTCCGGTGACTCGTGAGCTCACCGGGAGGACACCGTGACTGAGCAGGAAACACAGCTCTGCGACCTGTTCGCGGACATCCTCGGCGTGCCGGGGATCGATCCCCTGGACAACTTCTTCGACCTGGGTGGTCATTCCCTGCTCGCGTCCAAACTGGTCAAGCAGGTCCACGAGCGCTTCGGCGTCCGGATCAGCCTGCGGAGCTTCTACGAGAACCCGACGGCTGGTGCCGTCGCCAAACACGTAGATCAGGCAGCCTAGTCACAGGGGACCTTCCGATGCGCTGGAACAACTTGTACGTCGCCGGGGTGGGCACATACTTACCGGCTCAGGTGGAGACCGTCGACGAGGCCATCGCCGCCGGGCGTTACACCGAAGAGAAGAAGGCCATGAACGGCTACCGGGAGCTGCGCGTCGCGGCCCCCGGCGAGACCGGTCCGGTGATGGCAGTGAACGCGGGACGGCAGGCGGTCGAGCGTTCCGGGGTGAACCTGCTCGACTTCGGCCTGACCGTGCACGCCTCCCTGTCGCACCAGGGCCTCGACCTGTGGACCCCGGCGAGCTACGTGCAGGCCGGCACGGTCGGCGGCAGCGGTCCGGCGTTCGAGGTCAGGCAGGGCTGCAACGGTTTCATGGCCGGTGTCGACCTCGCGGCCTCGTACCTGGCCTCACACCAGGACTTCTCGGCCGCGCTGGTCACCGCCGGCGACGCGTTCCACCTGCCCTACTTCGACAGGTGGAGCTCCGAAGAGCAGAACGTCAACGGCGACGGCGCGGGTGCGCTGGTGCTGTCGAACAGGTCCGGGTTCGCCCGAATCCGGTCGATCTACTCCCACGCCGACCCGACGCTCGAGCAGATGTCGCGCGGTTACGCGGAGTGGACCACGGCGCCGTTCCACGACGGCCGGACGCTGCAGCTCAGCAGCGGGGTCGAGGATTTCCTGAGAAACCCGGACGTCGACCTCGACGACATGATCGCGCGGATCGGCGGCGGGGTGCGGCACTCGCTCAAGCAGGCCCTGTACGAGGCCGAGATCGAGCTGGCCGACGCGCGGTTCTTCCTGCACCAGCAGCTCGCGGAGACCATCGTGCAGCACGGCATCTGCGGCCTGCTCGGGGTCGACCGCTCCTCGACCACCTACGACTGGGCCAAGAAGTACAGCATGGTCGGCACCGCGGACATCGCGCTGGGCCTCGACCACGTGCTGGCCGAACGCGACCCGAAGCCGGGTGACCTCGTGGTCCTGCAGTCCTCCGGCGCCGGCTACGTCTGGACGGCCGCCGTCCTGGAAATCCTCGAGGTCCCTTCCTGGGTCTGACGTAGTTTTGAGGGGAGCCTTCACAACCTGTCGTGAAGGCTCCCCTCATCTCTTTTCAGAGGTAGAGGGACTTCGAGGCCCAGTCGGGTTCGGGGAGGGCCTTGCGGTCGGTCTTGCCGTTCGAGGTGATCGGCAGCTCGGGCACCACGACGAACCCGGCCGGCACCATGTGCTCCGGCAGGCCCGCACGCAGGTGGGCGCGCAACGACCGCTTGTCGAGCTCCTCGCCCACCGGCACGACCCACGCCACGAGCCTGCGGTCACCACTGGGGTGCGTACGCACGCCGACAGCCGCGGTGCGGACCTGTGGGTGTTCGGTCAGCGCGTTCTCGACCTCGCCCGGTTCGATCCGGAAGCCGCGCAGCTTGAACTGGTCGTCCATCCTGCCGAGGAACTCGACGACGCCGTCGGCACGTTTGCGCGCCTGGTCCCCGGTCCGGTAGTAGCGCTCGCCGTTCCAGCTGCCGCGAACGAACTTCTCCCCGGTCAGATCCGGGCGTTTCCAGTACCCGCGCGCCACCTGGGCTCCACCGACCCACAGCTCGCCGGGTGTACCGGCCTGAACCGGCAAGCCCTGCGGATCGACGATGACGACCTCGACGTTCTGCAACTGCGTGCCGATCGGCACCGTGCCGCCGAGGTCCTCGTTCGCACCGATGCGGTGGCACGTCGCGAACGTCGTGGTCTCGGTCGGCCCGTAGCCGTTGACGATCTGCAGTTCCGGCACGGCCTCGCGCAACGCCCGGATGTGCGGCACGGAGAGCACGTCACCGCCGGCGAGCACGGTGTGCAGGCCCTTGAACGCGTCCACGTCGACGTCGATCTGCCGGTGGAACAACGCCGCGGTCAGCCAGAGGATGCTGATCTCGTTGAAGCGCAACAGGTCGCCGAGCTCCTCGGCCTGCACGACACCGGGCGGGGCGAGCACCAGCCGTGCGCCGTTGAGCAGCGCGCCCCAGATCTCCAGCGTCGCCGCGTCGAACGCGACGGGAGCCAGCTGCAGGAACCGGTCCTCCGTCGTGATGTCGAGAAAATTCGGCTCGGTCACCAGGTTCGTGATGTTGCGGTGCTCGACCATGACCGACTTCGGCTTCCCGGTCGAGCCGGAGGTGTACATCAGGTAGGCGAGATCCGAAGGCGCCACCTCCGGCAGTTCGACGTCCACTTCGGACCCCCGCTGTGGCGGCACCTTGATCGTGATGTGCCCGGCGGCGAACTGGCCGACCACGACGGAGACCTGGGCGTCCGACAGCATCATCTCGACGCGCGACTCCGGGTCCTCCGGGTCGATCGGCACGTACGCCGCACCCGCCTTAAGTATCCCCAGGAGGGCCACGACGAGCTGTGCGGAGCGTTCGACGCGCACCGCGACCCGGTCCCCCGGGCCCACTCCCGCGGCGCTCAGCTCGCCCGCCAGGGCGCCGGACCACCTGTCGAGCTCGGCATAGGTCACCGAGTTCCCTCCGGCTGTCAACGCCACTGCCTCAGGCGACCTGGCCACCTGGACACCGAACGCCTCGGTCACCGATCTGGACATGTTCGGCTCCTCCCTTTTCGTAAAAGGGTCGGTAAACCTCCTCGTGTCACCCTCGACTGCGGGCGCAACCCGCTCTGCGGCCGAGTTCGAGCCGTCCTGCGCAGACTCAGCGCGTCCCTTGCCCCGCCATGCCCCAACGGAGGCGTAATCCCATGTCAGTTGCCAAGAAGGCGCTCACCGCAGCGGCCGCCGTGGCCCTCGCCGCACCCATCGCCATCGCCGCTTCGAGCACCGCGGGCGCGAAGTCCGAGGCCGCGATCATCGGCAAGTGGGACGTCGTGGTGAGCGTCCACGTCACGGAGCCGCCGGTGGAGATGCCGCAGACGTGCGACTTCACCGCGGACCACAAGATCTACTGCATCACCAAGCCCGGCCAGGAACCGTTGGAGGGCAACGGCATCTGGCAGCTGGACCGCAGCGGCGTGTTCAGCTTCTGGGTCACCCACCCCGACCCCAACGGTGAGATCAACGCGACCCACCTCGGCAGGATCGAGCGGAACAGGTTCACCACCAAGGCCACCGCGTACATCTACGCGCCCACCGGCGCCGCGATCATCGGCCCGGTGACGGTCGGCTCCAAGGCCAAGCGCATCTGAACGTTCCCGGAAAGGCCCCTTGCGCACAGCGAGGGGCCTTCTTGCGTGCCGGGGAAAAGCACCGAGGCCCCAGGCGGATCGCCTGGGGCCTCGGGTTTCCAGCAGAGGAGGACTACGCCTTGGCGGTGTCCTCAGCGCCCTCTTCCGCACCTTCCTCGGCGGGTGCGCCCCACTCCTCCTGCTTCAGCCAGCGAGGCAGGAAGGAAGCCAGCAGCAGCGCCAGAGCGGCGAAGCCGAAACCCACGTACAGGGTGGTGCGGAATGCGTCCGTGAAGGACTGGCCGGCTGCCTGGTGCGTGAACTTGTCGGCAATGGCCTTGGACTGCGGGTCGGCCTGCACCGCCGCACACGCCGCGGCCCCGGTCTCCGGGGTGCCCGCGAACGTGCTCGTGGCACAGGTCTGGAAGGCACTCGCGAGCTCGCCGGCCTTGGCGTCGGAGACACCGGCGGCCTCCAGCTCCTGGCGGACCTGCGGGGTCAGCGACTCCGCGTTGACCGCGCCGTTGGAGGCCAGCGGCGCGAAGAACGCCAGCGTGACGAGCGAGATACCGATCGCGAAACCGAGCTGCTGCTTGGTGTTGATCAGGCCCGACGCCGCACCCGCGTCCTCGTGCGGCACCTCCTGCAGTGCGAACAGCGCGATCGGGGTGGCCGTCATGCCGAAGCCGAGGCCGATCAGCAGCAGCCCGGGCACGAGGCCCCAGCTGGTGATCTCGGGGCTGATCGAGAGCAGCAGCACCGCGACACCGGCGGCGATCACGACGGCACCGACCTGCAGGACGGCGCGGCCGAACTTCGGCACCAATGCGATGACCGAGGCCGACGCGGTGATGAAGGCACCGATGCAGAACGCCAGCAGCGTGACACCGGTCCGCAGCGGCGAGAAGCCCAGACCCTCCTGCAGGAACAGGTAGAGGGCCAGCATGAACATGCCGGTGAAGGTGAACATGCCCAGCATCAGCGCGAGGGCCGCGGAGAAGCTGCGGGACTTGAACAGGCTCAGCGGAACCAGCGGCATGCCGTCCTTGCGCTGCTTGGCGCGCTCGTAGGCGATGAAGCCGATGAAGCCGACGACCGAGGCCGCCATCAACACGAAGCCCCACGCCGGCCAGTGCAGCTCGCGGCCGAAGGTGAGCGGGAACAGCAGAGCGGTGAGGCTGAAGGTCGCGAGGACGACGCCGATCAGGTCGAGACGGATCTTGTACGGCGCCTTGGACTCGTTGATGTACTTCCAGCCCAGCGCGTAACCGATCAGACCGATCGGGACGTTGACCAGGAAGATCGTCCGCCAGTCCCATCCGAAGATGTTCCAGGCGACGAGCACGCCACCGACGAGCGGTGCGATCGTGGCGGCGAGACCACCGATGGTGCCCTGGATCGCGAAGACCGCGCCCTTCTCCTTGTCGGGGAAGGTGACGTGGATGATCGACATGACCTGCGGGACCATCAGGCCGGCCGCAAGACCCTGAGCCAGACGGGAGATCACGAGCATCTCGGGGTTGACCGCGATGCCGCACAGGAACGACGTGACGACGAAGCCGAGCACGCCGAGCTGGAACATCTTGCGACGCCCGTAGATGTCGCCGAGACGGCCACCGGTGATCAGCGTGAGCGCGAACGCGAACACGTAACCGGCGGTGATCCACTGCAGCTGCACGAAGCTCGCGCCCATGCCGTGCTGGATCGCGGGCAGTGCGACGTTGACGATGCTGCCGTCCAGCATGTCCATGAACGTCGCGACGGTCATGATGATGAACGCGATCCAGCGACGCGGATCGGCCGCCGGCGCGTCAACGACCGGAGCCGCCTGCGCGCCGGCAGTCGCCGACGGCGACTCCAGGTCGTGGTTGGTGTTGGTGGAGGTCACGATTTCTCCTCAGAGGACTTGATTTCGCTGCGCACGACAGGCGATGGCCCAGGACTACTCGTTGTGGCGAAATGCCGTTCGAGTTGAACGAGGTCCCACCTCCTGCCTGAAAACGACTGCCGGTCGATGACCTTCAGGGTGGTCCCCTCCGCTTGAGTCCCGGTCAGGTCGCGGCGGAGCGTTTCGGGCGCATGCCGAAGGCCCTGGTGCCGGGGAGGTGGGCACCAGGGCCTTTCGCTTCCGGTCAGCCGTACAGCGACGCCGGATAGGTGCGCACGGACGCGGTCTCGTACCGCAGCGCGACGTGGCTGGAGCAGCTCACCACGTCACGCCAGAACCGTTGCAGCGCACCGCCTTCCGCGAGTCCGCTGGTGCCGGCGGCCCGCACCAGGCCGCCGACCGCGTCGACCAGGACCTCGGCCGCGTAGGCGACGTTGCGCTCGTTGCGCGCCATCGCGGCCGGGGTGAACTCGCGGTCGTCGAGCACCTTGGCGTTCTGCTGCACGAGCAGCTTCGCCGACTCGACCTGGCCCGACGCGCGGACCAGGTCGACCGCGGACGTCACGGACTGCTTCTTCCCCGACAGCACCGCGGCGCACGCGTCAAGTGCCCCCATCGCCGCTCCCACGGCCGGAGCGGCGAACGTGAGGCCGCCGACCGCCTGGAACGGGACGTTGTGGCTCGGCACCGGCGACCAGCTGGTGCCGGTGATGAGATCCGCCCGGCCGAACGAGAGGTGCGAGGGCACGAAGACGTCGTCCACCACGACGGAATGGCTGCTGGTGGCCTTCATCCCGACGCTGTCCCACGTTTCGAGGACGGTGAAGTCCTTGCGCGGCAACGCGAAGAACCGGCCCTCGTCGCCGACCATGCCGCACAGCAACGCCCAGTCGGCGAAGTCCACGCCGCTGACGTAGATCCACCGGCCGCTGAGCCGGTGCCCGCCGTCCACCGCGGTGCCCTTGCCCATGGGCGGCTGGCCGGTCACGACGAACGTGTCGGGGCCGGACGCCCAGATCTCGTCGTGGCCCTGTTCGGGCAGCAGGCCCGCGAACCTCGACGAGAACGCCGACAGCGACGCGCACCACGCCGCGGCAGAACAGCCCTGGCCCACGCTGAGGACGGCCTCGGTCAGTTCCGCGAACGTCCCTTCCGAACCACCTCGTTCGGCTGCGACGAAGTGCCGCGCGAACCCGGCTTCGCGCAGTGCCTCCACGACCTCGGGAGCCAGCCTGCGGGTGGCGTCGGCCTCGGCCGCGTGTTCCGCGGCGATCAGCTTCACCTTCTCCGCGGCTGCGGCCAGCCCGGTGTATTGAGCAGTCACCTCGTCACCTCCTGATGAGCTTCACGCAGCCTGAACAGGCAGGTCGCGGTGAATCGTGCGGGACTTGGTGTAGAGCTTCCCGTCGATGCGCACGAGCACGTCCTCGATGGAGAAGGTCGGCTCGAAGCTGACCACGCCCTCGGCGGTAGTGCGGGTGACGAGCGACGCGTAGCTGACGTTCAGGGTGTTCTCGTCGACCTCTTCGATCAGGTAGTGGTCGTTCCAGTGCCGCACGGCGACGCCCTTGTAACGGGGCAACGCGGCGCTGGCGCCGGCGATCAGGGCCGCCCGGCCCTCGACCTTCTCGCTCCGGTGGGCGTGGTCGGTGACCCCGTCCTCGGTGAACGTCTGGGCGTAGCCCTCCACGTCCAGCGCGTCGAGCAGCCGCATCTGCTGGGCGTAGAACGTCTGGACCTCGATGTGGACCGCAACATTGACTGGGGACACGACAACTCCTCGGTCTGCCGGTTTCGCTACCCGGGAATATGGGTGCGGGCGCTGGACATCCGGTCGAGCCGTCCTGGTTCGACCCCGGTTCCAGGTGGCGTCGAGACGAACCGGGCACGGTCTGAGGCGACATCAACCCTTTTATTCGCGAGGAGGGCCACATGGCCTCAACTCCCGATGTCGCCAAGTCGGTGACGGTCGAGGCGACGATCGAGCAGGCGTTCGCGATCTTCGCGTCGAAGCCGATCGAGTGGTGGCCGGAGTCGCACGTGTTCGTGAAGGACCGGCAGGCCATCACGATCGAACCGTTCGTCGGCGGGCGCTACTTCGAGCGCGGTGCGGACGGCGAGGAGATCGCCTGGGGCACCATCACCGAGTGGGACCCGCCGAAGCGCCTCGTGATGACGTGGCGGGTCGGCCCCTACTGGCAGCCGATCTTCGACGACGAGAAGGCCTCGTTCATCAAGGTGGACTTCGAGGTCGTCGGCCCGACGACGACGAAGGTCACGCTGACCCACGCCGACCTGCACCGCCACGGCGACATCGCCGAGGGCATCCACAAGGCGCTGGACGGTCCTTCGCCCGGCGAGACGCTGGAGACGTACGCCCGCGTCATCGAGAAGCACATCCCGAAGGCTGCCTGAGCAACCCCGGAAGTTCCTCAGGCACAAAAGAGAAACGGCCGCCCCAAGCCTCCGGGGCGGCCGTTTCTTCGTGCGTTCTAGGCGCCGAGTTCGAGCGCCTCGTCCTGCGTGCGTTCGAGGACGTTCTTGACGTCCACGACGCGGCCGAGCTGCTTGATCAGCTGGACGACGGTGCGCCCCGGCTGCAGGCCGACGACGACGTCGAGGCGGGAGAGGTCACCCCGTTCGACCGGCGCGAGGCTCAGCGACTCGACGTCGACACCCCGGCTGGAGAACAGCACCACGATTCGCGCCAGCGCGCCGGGCTCGTTGCGCAGCAACAGGGAAAGCGAATGTCTGGTCATCACTCTTCCTCGTCGAACAGGGGCCGGATGCCCCGTGCGGCCATGATCTCGTCGTTGCCCGCGCCCGCGGCGACCATCGGCCAGACCTGGGCGTCCTGCCCCACCACGAAGTCGACGACGACGGGCCGGTCGTGGACCGCCATCGCCTCCAGGATGATGCCGTCCACTTCGGACTGGCTCTCGCAGCGCAGCCCGACGCAGCCGAGCGCGTCGGCCAGCTTCACGAAGTCGGGGTGGCGCTGGTGCGTGCCGAGCCGGGTGTTGGAGTACCGGCCCTCGTAGAACAGGGTCTGCCACTGGCGCACCATGCCGAGGTTGCCGTTGTTGATGATCGCGACCTTGATCGGGATGCCCTCGGCGGCGCAGGTCGCGAGTTCCTGGTTGGTCATCTGGAAGCAGCCGTCGCCGTCGATGGCCCACACCGTGCGGTCCGGTGCGCCCGCCTGCGCGCCCATCGCCGCCGGCACCGCGAAGCCCATCGTGCCCGCGCCGCCGGAGTTGATGAACGAGCCGGGGCGTTCGTACTTCACGTACTGCGCCGCCCACATCTGGTGCTGCCCGACACCGGAGGTGTAGATGGCCTCGGGACCGGCGAGCTTGCTGATGCGTTCGATCACGTACTGCGGCGCGAGCATGCCGTCCGCCGGCCAGTCGTAGCCGAGCGGGTAGGTCGTGAGCAGGCCGCCGAGGTAGTTCCACCAGTCCGTGAGATCGGTTTTCCGCGTTATCACCGCTGAGAGCGCGGCCATGACGTCGCGGCAGTCGCCGACGATGCCGACGTCCGCCTTGCGGTTCTTGGAGATCTCGGCGGGATCGATGTCGGCGTGGACCACCGCAGCGTGCGGGGCGAACTCCGGCAGCAGACCGGTGACCCGGTCGTCGAACCGGGTCCCGAGCGCGATCAGCAGGTCGGCCCGCTGCAGTGCGGCCACGGCGGGCACCGTGCCGTGCATGCCGGGCATCCCCAGGTGCAGCGGGTGCGAGTCGGGGAACGCACCTCGGGCCATGAGCGTGGTGACGACCGGGATCCCGGTCTTCTCCGCCAGTTTCCGGAGCTCCTGCGCCGCACCGCTGCGGATCACACCGCCACCCACGTAGAACACCGGCCGCTTCGACGAACCGATGAGCTGGGCGGCGTTGCGGATCTGCACCGGCGAGAGCACAGGGCGCGACGGCGTCGTGAGCTTCGGCGGTGTGTAGGTCGTGGCGGTGGCCAGCACGTCCTTGGGCAGGTCCACCAGCACCGGGCCCGGCCGCCCCGTGGACGCGAGCGTGAACGCCTCGGCGATCACCCGCGGAATGTCGGCCGGGTCGTGCACCTGGAAGCTGTGCTTGGTGATCGGCAGCGTGATGCTGCGGATGTCCGCCTCCTGGAAGGCGTCCGTCCCGATCATCGACCTGGCGACCTGGCCGGTGATCGCCACGATCGGCACCGAGTCCATGTAGGCGTCCGCGAGCGGCGTCACCAGGTTGGTCGCCCCCGGCCCCGATGTCGCCATGCAGACGCCCACTCGTCCGGTCGCCTGCGCGTACCCCTGGGCGGCGTGCCCGGCGCCCTGTTCGTGGCGCACCAGCACGTGCCGGATCTTCGAGTCGTACAGCGGGTCGTACGCGGGCAGGATCGCCCCGCCCGGCATCCCGAAGATCACTTCGCAGCCGACGTCCTCGAGCGCCTTGATCAACGCACCTGCACCGGTGGTATCCACGGTTGCTCCCGAACGGATCTCAGCCCGCGAGCTGGCGCTCCAGCTGGCGAGGCGACAACGGCTTGTCGAGCGACGGCTCGGAGCTCAGGATCGCCCGCTGCAACTGACGCAGCCTTTCGGACGGCTCAAGCCCCAGCTCCTCGATCAGCGTGTCGCGCAGCGACTGGTAGGCCTCCAGCGACTTCCACTGCCGTCCCGCCCGGTAGAGCGCGAGCATGTACTGCGCACAGAGGTTCTCGTGCATCGGGTGCTGCGCGGTGAGCACCGACAGTTCGGACAGCAGCGACTGGTGCTTGCCCAGCTGCAGGTCGGCCTCGATGCGGGTCTCCAGCACGCCGAGGCGGCTTTCCTGCAACCGGGTGACCTCCATGCCGAGCCGGACGCCGATCTGCACGTCCACGAGCACCGGTCCGCGCCACACCTCGGCGGCGCTGCGCAGCAACCTGCTGGCGGACTCCAGGTCGCCGATCTCGAACGCGCGCTGACCGGCACTCGCGAGCCGCTCGTAGCTGCGGACGTCGACGCTCTCCGGCGGAACGTCCAGCATGTAGCCGCCGTACCGGGTCACCAGAACGTTCTTCGCGACACCGGGACCCTCGCCCGGCATGGCCGCCTCGATGCGCCGGCGGACCTGCAGCACGTACGTCTGCAAAGTCGTGAGTGCGCTGCGTGGCGGTGTCATTCCCCAAAGCTCTTCGATCAACGTCGGAACCGTGACGACGTGTCCTGCCTGCAGTCCGAGCAGCGAGAGCACCTGCCTGGGCTTCACCGCGCTCGGCGCGATCGAAACGCCGTTCTCCCGTGCCTCCAGCGGTCCAAGAACCTTGATCTCCATTGGAGCCTCCCCTGCTCAGCGGCGGTCGACTTGGTCGTGCCACCAAGTTCACCTGAGCGGGGCTATCGAACGCCACGTATGCGGCCACGACTCTCGGATGGCGAACTACTGCGCCCGGCGTGAGATATTCATATACTCGGACGAACCCAAACCGTCCCGCCCGGTAATCGTTCGAACACAAGCCGTGACGGCTACCGATAAATACTCGTCCATTGGCGTGACATTGAGCGGCGAGTCAATGCGACTTCGCATTCTGAACCGATTCAGTTGCCGTCCCGAACTGCCTTCGCATGTCTAGTATTCGGCCTTGGGCGCGCGCCGTGCGAGGTCTTTGACCGGCGTTGACTCTCAGACTTTGCTCTGGAGCAGTTGCTCTTGGGGGGGCACGTGAATGCTTCGCCTGCGATACCGAGATACCGCGCGATCATCGTCGCGGTCTTCGTCGCGGTGTGCCTGACCGACCTGACCCGCGCGCTACTCGTCACGGGTGAAGTCACCGAATTGGCGGTGTCGGTCATTGATTTAGTGGTACTTGTCCTGCTGCAAGTGTCGTATTTCCGGCATCTGAGCACACTGCGCCGGCACCTCGCACTGGGCGCCCAAGCGGTACTGCTGGTCCTGCCCTTCGTCCTCTTCGGCCATTCCTGGGCGGGTGTCGCGGGCCTGGTCGCCGGCAACGCCCTGCTGGTCCTGCGCCCGGTTTTCGGCTGGTCGGTGTTCGTCCTGACCGTGGTCGCCACAGGCCTCGCCCAGGCCGTCCACGGCGAGGCGATGGTGGCCACCGCGGCCACCGCCCTGCTCCTCGCGGGCCTGGCCACGGGCTTCGCGACCCACCGCGACTGGCCCGCCGCCCCCGAGCCCCGGCCGAGCGCCCCTCCGGCCGCTCAGGAGACCGCCGCCACCCCGGACACCGCGGTCACCACCACCGCCGCGGTGACCGCCGAACGCGTCCGCGTGGCCCGCGACCTGCACGACCTGCTCGGCTACAGCCTCAGCGCGATCAAGCTGAAGAGCGAACTGGCCCACCGGATCGTCGCCGACCGCCCGGACCACGTCTGGGAGTTCATGCAGGAGCACATCACCGACATCCTGGACATCACCCACCACGCCCTGGCCGACGTGCGCTCCATCGCCCGCGCCTACCGCCCGCTGTCCCTGGCGGACACCTCGGACTCGGCCAAGGCGATGCTGGCGGCGTCGAACATCGACGTCCGCGTCGAACTGGCGCACGACCCGCTCCCGGAGCCGGTCGAGACCGTCCTGGCCGCCGTCCTGTGCGAGGCCGTCACGAACGTCCTGCGCCACAGCGACGCCAGCACCTGCACCATCGGCGTGCACCAGCGAGGCGCCACGATCCTGCTCGACGTCATCAACGACGGCGCCGCCGACCGCCCTGCCTCAGCCGACTGCAACGGCGTCCGCAACCAGGCCGAACGCGTCCGGGCGGCCGGCGGCACGTTCACGGCCCGCCACATCGGCGACGGCTCGTTCCACGTGCACGCCGCCATCCCGGCCGCCGCCCCGAAGCCCTAGCTTCCGAGCCCTCCGCCGCCGTTCACCCCGAAGACGATCTTCACGCAAGGCTCTGACCTGGCCCCTAGCAATGACTCTTTGGACTTCGTCGGCAAAAGAGTCGTTGCAAGGGCCAGGTGAAGATCAGCACGGGCCGCCGGAGAGAGGTCAGAACCAGCCGGACTTGCGGGCGATGCGGACCGCGTCGACCCGGTTGCGGGCGTCGAGCTTGGCCGTCGCCGCCGTCAGGTAGTTGCGGACCGTGCCGACCGACAGGAACAGCGTCGTGGCGATTTCCATGGCGTCCGCGCCGTCCGAGGCGAGCCTCAGCACTTCCAGTTCGCGGGGCGTCAGCGGGCACTCGTCGGTGTCCCACGCGGAAAGCGCGAGCTGCGAGTCGATCACGCGCCGACCAATTGAGACGCCGCGAATGGCGTCAGCGAGTTCTCCAACCGGAGCATCCTTGAGGATGAACCCGTTGACGCGTGCGTTGAGCGCGCGGCGCAGAGTGCCCGGCCGGCCGAGGCTCGTGAGAATGAGAGTGCGCGTCTCCGGTGCGGTGTCGTGGATGACGGTGGCGGCGGAAAGGCCGTCCATACCGGGCAGGTCGATGTCGAGCACCGCTACGTCCGGTTTGTTCTTCTCCACTGCGGAGATGATTTCGTCACCCGTGGCCACGGACGCGACGACCTCAATATCCGGTTCGAGATTCAACAAGGCGACCAAAGCACCGCGGACCATTTGCACGTCCTCGGCTAGTAGCACTCTGATCATCCGACCCCCTTGCTTGCCCCCAGGTCACCATTTCGAGTCTTACACTCGGTCACCATGCAGGACAAGCATTGAGTCCGGCTGCGCCGAGCGTTACTCCAAATGCGCTAGGAGCAATTAATAAGGGTAATCGGCGGATGACTTGGGGTCACCACTCGCTCACAGATAGCTCAAGGGCCGAATCGCGAACCGGTACGGCTCGAGCGGTGCCCGAGCACAAAGCGGTACAAGCGATTCGGCCCCTGAAGCGAGTCTCGGAGCGTGCGCGGTGATGGCGACTCAGCGCGTCTCGCCCCACCGCTCCAGCAGTTCCAGTCCACCGTCGACAGTGATCACCTGACCCTGAATCCACGCGGCTTCGTCGGTGCACAGCAACGAAACGGCGTTCGCAATGTCCTGGGGCAGCGTGACGCGACCTGACGGGCTCTTGATCGCGAGCCGGTCCACCAGGTCCGGGTCGATGTTCATGGGGCCGTTGTCGACGACGGTGGTGACGACGGCGTTCACCGCGACCTTGTACCAAGCCATTTCCAGCGCCAGCGTCCGGATCACGCCGTGGACCGGCGTCACCGTGTAGCCGGCGATGACGACGCGGCCGCCGTCGACGAGTGCCTTGGCGAGCGGCTCCACGATGTTGAGCAACGGCGTGAGGTCCGGCGACACGGCGTGGTGGACGAACACGTCCAGCTGGCCGCGCTCTTCCTTGACCCGGTCGAGCAGCAGCCGGACCGAGTGCTCGTCGTGGATGTTGAGCTTGGTGACCGTCACCGAGCCGGGCTTGCCCGCGAGCACGGTCTTCGCGCGCTCCAGGTCGACGTTGTCCTCGTCGGAGGTCGTGAGGATGACGTGGGCGCCGTTGTCGCAGAGCTTGCTCGCGATGGCGAGACCGAGCCCGTGCGTTCCCGACGTGACAACTGCGATCTTGCCGTCGAGGCCCAGGCGCGTGTTGACAGGTTCGATCATGATGCCGACCACCTCTGTTGTCCGCGTGGTGATCGACGTTGCGCCCGGCCGCTAGGGCCCAACTCGACTACTTCTTGCGCAAACCTTCCAAAACACGCAGGATCGCTCCTTCGACCTCGCGGCCGGTGCGCTTCGGATCGGACGAACTCGCGATGGTGCTGGCACCCGCGGACAGCGCCCCGAACAGCAGCCGGGCCATGATCTCGACCGGCGCCTCCTCGATCTCACCGGCGTCCACCAGCAGTTGCACGGCCGTCCGGAGCAGACCGAAGCTGAACTGCTCTTCCGCCTCACGCCAGCGTTCCCAGCCCATCACCACCGGCGCCTCGTGGACGATGATCCGCTGGTACTCCGGCTCCAGGCACTTGCGGACGTACGCGCGCAGGCCTCCCACCGCGGTCTCCCACGGGTCGCCGTCCGCCGTGATCAGCGCGGTCAGCGAGGAGATCGACTGGGTCTCGACCTGGGTGAAGGCCGCCTCGAACAACGCCTGCTTGCCGCTGAAGTGGTGGTAGAGCGCGCCTTTTGTCACGCGGGCGCGTTTGACGACCTCGTCGAGCGAGGTGCCGGCGTAGCCGCGTTTGGTGAACAGGTGCACGGCGCTGTCTACGAGCGCCTGCCTGGTCGACTCCGAGTACTCGGCGCGTCGTGTTCGCACACACGAAACGTATCTCACATACCGCCGGTACGTACCGGTGGTATGGTCGTGTCATACCGACAGTATGCGAGAGACCGGGGGTACGAGACATGGGCTGGGCAGACCACTACCGCCGCCGTGACGCGCTGGACGCCGTCCTGAGCGACGCCCGCCGCGACCCGTCCGCACCGCTGATCGTGGATCCGGACGTCTTCGGCTCACTGCACGAACTGCTGCTGGCGCTCGACCACCGCTGGCAGAACAAGCTGACCGCACGCATGGAGAGCGCCAGGCTCGACGGCCACGTGGACGAGGACCGCGTCGCCGCCGAACTCGCCGCCGAGGAGCCGGTGTTGCGAGCAGTACTGGACGCACACCTTTCGCTCGGCAGTTACCGGACGGTAGGAATGACTCCATGAGTCGTTGGACCGAAGCCGACATCCCCGACCAGACCGGCCGCACAGTCCTGGTGACCGGTGCGAACTCCGGCCTGGGCCTGCGCACCGCCCAGGTGCTCGCGGCCAAGGGGGCCCACGTGATCATGGGCTGTCGCTCGGTCCAGCGCGGCGAGACCGCGCGCCGCACGGTCGAGGGCTCGGCCGAGGTCCTCGAACTCGACCTCGCCGACCTCTCCTCCGTGCGCGCCGCCGCGGAGCAGGTCGAAGCACTCGACGTCCTCGTCAACAACGCCGGCATCATGGCCGTCCCGAACGGCCGGACCGTCGACGGCTTCGAGCGCCAGTTCGGCACGAACCACCTGGGCCACGCCGCTCTGACGTGGCTGCTGCTGCCCGCGCTGAGGCAACGCCCCGGCGCCCGCGTCGTCACCGTCTCGTCGCTGATGCACCGGGCCGGCCGCATCGACTTCGAGGACCCCAACTGGGATCGGCGCCCGTACAGCCTCCAGGGCTCCTACGGGCAGTCGAAGCTCGCCAACCTCCTGTTCGCACGGGAGCTGGAACGCCGCTCGCCGGACGTGACGTCCATCGCGGCGCACCCCGGCATGACCGCCACCGAGCTCACGAACAACATGGCCGACGCGCACAAGTCCGCGGTCATGAAGATCGGCGGCAAGATCGGCAGCCTGATCTCGCAGTCCGTGGAGATGGGCGCGCTGCCACAGCTCTACGCGGCGACGGCACCCGAGGCACGCGGCGGCGAGTACTACGGCCCGGGCGGGTTCAAGGGCCTGCGCGGCTACCCCGCCGTCGCGCCGATGACCGCCGCGGCCCGCGACGACCTCGCCGCCAACCGACTCTGGGAGCTCACGATCAAGCTGACCGGAATCGCTCCAGATCTTCCGTAGGGGTGTCGGCGCTCTCGCCCTGGAAGGCGCCGACGAGGCCCGGTCGTCACCTCCGGGCCGGGAACATCTTCGGCCCGGCGGGGTTGTTCATGTTCGACGGACCTGCGTCAACAACAGATCGTGAACAACGAGCGCTCCACCGGAAGCCCGGTTTCAGCACTTGGCCTGACCTGGGAGTGCGTGACCCCGGACACTTGAGCGCGCAGCGTAGGGTGAGGACGTGACTGTGGTACCTGAGGGTCGGAAGCTGCTGCGGCTCGAGGTCCGCAACAGCCAGACGCCGATCGAGAAGAAGCCCTCGTGGATCAAGACGCGGGCGAAGATGGGCCCCGAGTACCGAGAGCTCAAGGGCCTGGTCAAACGCGAAGGCCTGCACACGGTCTGCGAAGAGGCCGGTTGTCCCAACATCTACGAGTGCTGGGAAGACCGCGAGGCCACGTTCCTGATCGGCGGCGAGCAGTGCACCAGGCGCTGCGACTTCTGCCAGATCGACACGGGCAAGCCCGCCGACCTCGACCGCGACGAACCCCGCCGCGTCGCCGAGTCGGTCCAGGCGATGGGCCTGCGTTACTCCACGGTCACCGGCGTAGCCCGTGACGACCTGGAGGACGGCGGCGCGTGGCTCTACGCGGAGACCGTTCGCCAGATCCACGAGATGAACCCCGGCACGGGCGTCGAGCTGCTGATTCCGGACTTCAACGCGGTCCCGGAGCAGCTGGCCGAGGTCTTCGAGTCCCGTCCCGAGGTGCTCGCGCACAACCTGGAGACCGTCCCGCGGATCTTCAAGCGCATCCGCCCGGCGTTCCGCTACGAGCGTTCCCTCGAGGTCATCACCAAGGCCCGCGAGTTCGGCCTGGTCACCAAGTCGAACCTGATCCTCGGCATGGGCGAGACCCCCGAGGAGGTCACGGAGGCGCTCGCCGACCTCCACGACGCGGGCTGCGACATCATCACCATCACCCAGTACCTGCGCCCGTCGCCGCGGCACCACCCGGTCGAGCGCTGGGTGAAGCCGGAGGAGTTCGTCCAGCACAAGGAGACGGCCGAGGAGATCGGCTTCCTCGGTGTGATGGCGGGCCCGCTCGTCCGCTCCTCCTACCGCGCCGGCCGCCTCTACGCGCAGGCGAAGCAGAAGCGCGGCGAGGACCTGCCGGAGAACCTCCAGCACCTGCTGACGGTGTCGGCGTCCCAGGAGATCACGAGCCTGCTCGCCCCGCGCTAGGCGGAGTGAACGGCGGAGCAACCGATATATCAGCTGGTCACCCACCTAGGGTGACCAGCTGTTTTGCATCCGGATGCAAAAAACGTTTGCGGACGTCCGCAAACGTTTTTTGCACAACCGATATATCAGTGCACTCGGGCGTCGGCCCTGGAGGCCGACATCCGGAACTCCACGACGGCCCGGAGGTCGGGCGTGCCGAGTGCCTCGCGGAGGCGAGGAAGGCCCTCGTCGTCGATGCGGCGGCGGATCCCCCGCAGATCGGCGTCGCCGTGGGCGCGGACGACGAGGGCCAGGCGTGGAGCGGTGTGCGGACCGGTCAGCGCGGCCTCGACCTTGCGCACACCGGGGTAGGCGGTGATCTCTTCGGCGAACGGCGCGGCGGCCGTCGCCGTGCTGATGCGGGTGGTGCCGGCCTCGTCGGCCCAGCGCCAGGTCGCGACCTTGCGGCGCGGGATCTGGGCGGCGAGCCAGCGCAGGCACACGAGCGCGACGACGACCGCCGCGGCCGCGACCACCCACAGCACCCACGTCGGTGGCAACGCCGTGCCGGGCAGCACCGCGGCGTTGCGGTCCACCTGGGGCACGCGGCCCAGGTGGACGGCGATCGCGGAACCACCCGCGACCAGCAGGACGAGGCCCAGCAGGCCCAGCGAGAACCGGTTCATGACGTGCTCCTGAGGGCCTTGACCCGCACCACGACCTGCGGCGGCCGGGCGAGGGCGAACTCTCCGACGCGGTTTTCCAGCGCGGTGCGGACGGCGTCACCGAGACCGTCGGCCACGGAGCGCCGGGTGCGCACGACCGCGCGGACCCGGCGGCGGCGCACCTTCACCGCCGCGGACTCGACGCCGTCCACCTGGGCGGCGGACCGCAGCGCGTTGCGCAGGCCGCGCACCGACACGGCGGTGTGCTCGTCCAGTGCCGCGGTCCGCGCCTTTCCGGGCACCACCGCGACGAGGAGCAGGAGGAGCCCGATGGCCGCGACGACCCCGCTCGCCACGGCCACCTCCCGCGCCGACCACGTCATGTCGTGCAACGAGCCGACGAGCGAGTCGTACGGCAGCAACGGGCGTTCGCCGAGCGCGAGCTGGATCGCGCACACCGCGACCAGCACCGACGCTGCCAGCAGGACGAACGCCGTGAGCGTGGCGGGCAGGGCCCGGCGGGAGCGGCGGGTCACTGGACCCTCCGCACCGGGGCCGTGTCCGCGCGCAGCACGCCGACCGACACGTCCACCACGGAGACTCGCAGGCCGGTGAGGGCGGCCACCCGTTCGACCAGGTGAGCACGCACACGAGCGGCGGTCGACGCGACCGGCGCCGGGTAGCGCAGGTCGACGCGTGCGTCGAGCGTCGCCACTCCGCCGGTCACCCGTGCGGTGACGGCGCAGTCGAGCACGTCCGGGACCTCCATGGCGGCACGTCCGGCGATGCGGCCCACCGCGCGGTCGGCGACGGTGGTCAATCCTGGCTGTGCGGTGAGCGTCGTCATGGTCAGTCCCGATCCCTGCCCAGCAACTGCGCGAGGTCGAGCTTGCCCTCGGCGACCCGGCCCGCGATCAGGCCGAGCGCGCCGAAGACGAGCACGAGCAGGAACGCGCTGAAGCCCCCGAACGCGGCGGCCAGGCCGAGCGCGAGCCCGGTCAGCAGGCCCAGTGCGGTGGTGCTCATGGCGTTTCCTCTCACTGCACGCGGGCGGTTTCGGGCTCTTCGCCCTCGGAGTCGCTCGGGATGTGCACGTCGTTGACGTTGATGTTGACCTCGACGACCTCGAGGCCGGTGATCTGCTCGATCGCGGTGATCACGTTGGTGCGCACCGACTTCGCGAGGTCCGCGATCGGCACGCCGTACTCGACCACGAGCTCCAGGTCGACGGCGGCCTGCTTCTCGCCGACCTCGACCGACACGCCCTGGCCCGCGCTCGCGGTGGCGCCGGGGATCCGGTCGCGCAACGCGCTCAGCGCACGCGTCGCGCCGCCGCCCAGCGCGTGCACGCCGCGGATCTCCCGCGCCGCGAGGCCCGCGACCTTCTGGACCACGACGTCCGCGATGGTGGTGGATCCCTTGTCGGTCACCAGCTTCCCGCCCGTGACACCGTTCTTCTCCACAGTCTGCGTGCTCATCACAATTCCTTCCTTCGAAGCGTCCACAACAGAGAGACATCGACTGAGGACGAAACGTCACGACCCGTTCAGGTGATCGAGGGCACGTTTGTCCACATCGGTCACAACGATGCGCACGACGGCGCTTTCCCACTGCGTGCCAAGGAGAACGGACCGCAGCGCCGCGCCTGCCTCCGTGAGCGCCAGCGGGAGCCGGGTGGCGACGACCCGGACGCACACCAGGCCGTCCTCGACGTCGACGGCCAACGTGTCGACGTCCCAGGAGATCCAGGAACGCGCGGGCTCGGGCACCGACGGCCGCAGTCCGTCGACCTTCTCCAGTGCCTTCAACAACTCCGTCACGATCACCATGCGACGTCCACCACCGTGACCACCACGGACTCCACCGCGACACCGGTCAGTTCCGGCACGAGCGCGCACACCGACCGTTGCACGGCACGAGCCACGGCTGCGGCCTGGTCCTGGCCCGAGATCACCACGTCCACCTCCAGCAACGCGACGGCACCGGACCACCGCACCCGCACGCCCTCCACCGGCGCCGGCTGCAGCCCCTTGATCTGCTGCCGCGCCGCGCGCACCACCGAACTCACCAGGCCCGCCACGCCGGGCTGCACCCGCACGCCCGCGACCTTCTCGGCCGCGTGCACCGCGACCGCCGCCACCGCCGGAGCGGACACGACTGTTTCGATCACTCGCTCATCCTTCGAGAACGTCGGCCACGACGAGGTCCAGGCGGGCGAGCCGCACACCGATCCGCGCGGAGGCCGCCGCCAGCACCCGGCGCCGCACCTCGTCGTACACCTCGTGCGTGACGAGGCCCGCGGTGATCGCGATGCTCAGCTCGACCTCGATCACCGGATCTGACACGGTCGACTCCGGCGCTTCCGTGACACGGCACGCGCGCGCTCGCACGCCGTCCACGCCGTCCGCCGCGTACCGCAGCACCGCCGCGACGGCGCGCGTGCTGATCCGAGCCAGGCCGTCACCGGGCAACGGCACGACGTCGGACCTCCGCACGTCGGCGCGCACTGCGGACATCACGCGGCTGACCAGGTCGAACGGTGGCTCGACCTCTTCGCGGACCATCTCGTCGGTGGCCGCGCGCAACACCAGAAGGCTCTCTCTCACGGCCGCGCAGTGCGGGCACGAGCGCGTGTGCTCGTCAGAGAGGTCGATCGCCTCCCAGACTTCTTCGACGTCCCGACCGCATGGCAGGACGTAGTCGGACGTCACCGCCACGGCGCCATCACCTCCGCGAGTTGTGCCCGTGCTCGCGCGAGCCTGCCGCGCACCGACTGCTGGGTCGTGCCGATCGCCTCGGCGATCTCGTCGTAGGACCGGCCGTGGACCTCGCGCAGCACCCAGCACGCCCGCTGTTCCGGTGTGAGATCGCGCAGTGCGGCTTGCAGCGCGTCGAGCTGCGCGTTCACCTCCACCGCGCGTTCGGGCCGGGTGCGCGGTGCCGCCGACTCCTGCTCGTCGAGCTCGGTGTCGGCGTGCGGTTTGCGCTTGCGCAGCACGTTCAGGCACTGGTTGGTGGTGGTGCGGTAGAGCCAGCCGAGGAACGCCCCGTCGTCGTTGAGCTGCCCGAGCCGCCTCCACGCGGTCAGGAACACGTCCTGCACCGCGTCCTCAGCGTCACCGCTGCTGCCCACGATGCGCAACGCCAGCCGGTACATCGGTCTCTGGTAACGACGGACAAGCTGCTCATAGGCACGCATGTCACCGTCACGAGACCTTGCCACCAGCGTGGCATCGTCGAGTGCGGCTGCCTCAGCCACGCCCATGCGCACACCCCCGCCCCAATTTGCTTCGTCGCCCGATGGACACGTTCGATCGCGGAACGTCACGCGGTTCCCAGATTTCCCGCCGGTGACCACACTCACCCGGTTTTCACCCGACCGTGGCGTGACGAAGGGACTGCGGCGCGTATCGAACAGACGTCAGACGAACTCAAGCCCAGGAGGACGCGATGTCTCTGTCGGACAAGATCGGCAACAAGGCGGAAGAGCTCGGCGGCAAGGCCAAGGAGACCGCGGGTGAGGTCACCGGCGACGAGCAGCTCGCCAATGAGGGCCGCGCCGATCAGGCGAAGGCGGCCGTGAAGGACGGCGTGGAGAAGGTGAAGGACGCTGTCGGCGGAGTCGTCGACAGCGTCGCCAAGCACCTCAAGAAGTGAAGCGGACCTCACTCGCGACGACGCCGTCGAGCTCGCGCACGAAGTCGGCGCCGAACGCGCTGGACGGCGTGTGCGAGCCGGGCGCCACGCCGTCGATCCTGCCGACGGCGCGGAGCACGGAGTCCGCGGTGAGGCTGTAGGCGTTCGGGGTGGTGATCGCGCATTCGACCTTCGTCTGCGCGTCCCACGCCTCGCCGAACACCTCGGCCCTGGTGTTCGCGCGCTTGCGTTCGTCAGGGCCTTTGACCTTGCCGGCGAGGTTCTTCGCGACGTTCTGCACGAGCGATGTCCGCAGCACGGGCGCGAACACCTGCTGCAACTGACCGAGCATGCCCGGCACGGTGGTGAACGTGGTGATGTTCGGGATGCCGGTCGAGCGGTAGGCGGTGCTCACATCGCCCCACGGGATGCTGCCGACCTCGCGCGACCCCGACCGGAAGTGCGCGGTGCGCCTGCGGTGGCCGATGCGGACGCTCCTCAGTTCGCCGTTCACCCGGATCCGCCCACCCACCGCGGCGCCCTCGACGGACGTCTTGGTCGTGCCGGCGCTCGCCCCTCCGCCGACGACGAACGCGAGGTCGAGGTGCGTGGCGGACGGCAGGGCGTTCTTCAGGATCACGGCGAGGCAGTCCGTCGGCACGACGTCGAACCCCGCACCGGGCAACAGCACGATGCCCGCCTCGCGCGCGTCGGAGTCCCTCAGTGCGATGGACTCGAAGACGTCGATCTCACCGGTGATGTCGAGGTAGTGCGTGCGGGTCTGCAGGCAGGCGTCGACCATCGCGCTGGACGTGCGCGAGAACGGTCCCGCGCAGTGCACGACGGCCTCGACGTCCTCGAGGTTGCTCCGCGCCTGGTCCAGGTCGAACGCCCGGTGCTCCAGCCCCAGTGCGGCGGCGATCGGCTCGACCTTCTCGAGCGAGCGTCCGGCGAGGATCGGCCGCTCCCCGCGTTGGACCGCGAGCTCGGCGATGAGACGTCCGGTGTAGCCGTTGGCGCCGTAGACCATCCACGTCATGCCGCGACCTTACCGGCGAGTAGCCCGTCGGGAACCGACCAAAGAGCCGATCAGCAGCAACGCGCCGAGCCCGATCACCGGCAACCCCCACAGCAGCCGGCGGTGCCGCAGGTCGGCGCAGATGTCCACATAGGCCGGACCGGCCGCGGACGCCACCGGCTCCTCGAACCCGATGCCCAGGCTGTTGCCGCACGGGATCAGTGCCCCGCTCGGCGCCTCGACGGCCAGCATCACGAACAGGATCGCACCCCCACCGAGCAAGAACGCGAGACCGACCACGACGGCGAAGGTGCGCACTGACATGAGCAAAAGTTACGTCTCAAATGGACTTTGGGATAGCCCTGGTCAGACGCATTGGGGTTGATCCCCTAATCCCCCGCTGAACGCCATCACGCCCCCGGATCCCACGATGCGGGCGAGAACGCGTAACGCTGCTCCACCCGGCCGTCACGCGGATGCGGCACAGGGTCGCCGACCTTGATCCAGCCGAGGCGCTCGTAGAGCCGCACGCCACGGACGTTGTCGACGTAGACCATCAACTCGGCCTTCTCGTATCCATTCTTGATCAACACTTCGGGCAGCGCCCGCAACAGCGCCTCACCGACGCCCTTGCCCCACGCGTCGGGGTGCACGCCGACGTAGTTGACGAAGGCGGTGTTCGTCTCTTGTGGACCTCCGGCGAGGAAGCCCACCGCCCGGCCGCCTTCCCAGGCGAGCAGCAGCAACGACGGCTCGTTCGCGAGAGCGCTCTCCAGACCCGGCCGTGCCAGTTCGAGCGACGGAACCTCGTCGTAGCCGTCCCTCTCGGCGACCGCGTGCGCCCAGAGCATCGCCGCCGTGTCGACGTGCTCGGGGCCGCCTTGAATGATCTCCATGCCGGCCAGCCTGTCAGCGCCTGAGCACGACCGGTAGCGATTTGAGGCTGGCCATGATGTCGTTGTGCGTCACCTCGGGCTGCCCGTCGCCCGCGTAGACGGTGCGCGGGAACCGGCTCGTCAGCTGCCGCAGCACGGTCTCGGTCTCCAGCCGCGCGAGCGCCGACCCGAGGCAGAAGTGCGGGCCGTGCCCGAACGTCGCGTGGCCGGTCGTCTCGCGGTCCAGCCGGTACTCCCCGGCCTTCTCGTGCGCCTGCGGACAGCGTCCGGCGGCGCCGAGGTTGATCAGCAGCAGCGTGTTCGCGGGGATGGTCGTGCCACCGATCTCGACCGGTTCGGTGGCGATGCGATGCGTGGCACTGCGGACGGGCGAGTTGTGGCGCAACGTCTCCTCCACGAGCCGTGGCACCAGTTCGGGATCTTCAGCGACCTCGTGCCACAGACCGTTGTCCAACGCGTCATGCACAACGTTCGCGATGAGGCCCGCCGACGTCTCATGGCCGGCGACCACGAGCAGGAACGCCATCGCCATCAGTTCGTCGTGGCTGAGGTGGTCACCATCGTCATCGGCGGCCAAGGCCAGCACGCCGAACAACGACCGCGGATCCAGACCGTCGCCGGTGAGCAGTGCGTGGAAGTAGCCGCCCAGCTCGTCGCTCGCCGGCTGCGACACCTCGGGTTCCATCGACATCATCGTCTCGATCAACGTGCGGACGTGCGCGCGATCTTGCGCCGGCAGCCCGAGAACCTCACCGATGACGTGCATGGGCATCGGCACGGTCAGCTCTTCGACGAGGTCGATCTCCTCGTTCTCGGGAAGCCCGGCGACCAGTTCCGCGCAGATCTCCTCGATGCGCGGCGCGAGCTGCTGCACCGCCTTGCCGTTGAACGCCTTCACCGCCAACGCCCTGAGGCGCGCGTGCTGCGGGTTGTCGCTGTTGAGCATGCTCGGCCCGAACAACCCGGCAAGGTTCTCCTGCGCACTTCCGCGTTCCGCGAGCTGCCGCTTGATCTCGCGTTGCAGCTTCGCGCTGTCCTTGGAGAGCCGCTGGTCGGCGAGCAGCTGACGGGTGAGCTCCAGCCCGACCGTCACCACCTGCATCCTCACGCCGTTGGGCAACGTCACGGGATGCAGCGGCCCCTCTTCGCGTGCGTCGTCCTCAATCCGGTGGTGGTCACGTGCGCGCAAGTCGCCGCCGGTCAACAGGTTCGACATGGCCGGTCTCCGCCTCCGTTTGGATTCGACTAAGACCGTTCTACCGGGCTACTGCAGCGCGTCCAACGCCCTGATCGTCTCGACCGACGGCAACCGAGGCGGCTCCGCGGCGATGGCCTTCCGCCCGAGCACCCACTCCGGCAGGTGGTGCCGCAGCGCGGCCCTTCCTTGCACCGTGATGTCGACCGGCGCCGCCATCCCGTGGTCCATGTCCCGCTCGGGCCTGACCCACGTGATCCAGTCCCTGACGCGGAGGATCTCCAGGTCGTCCGCGTCCCACTGCTTGGCGGGCCGGTGCTCCAGGTACCAGCTCGTTGCGCCGCGGTGCACGCCTCCCTGTTCCACCAGGGCGAGCAGCTTGATCTGCTCCTGCGTGATGGTGGCGGTGTCGGGCTTCGCGGCCTTGGCCTTGCGTCTCACAGGTGGACGTCCTTCGGAGCTGGCGGGTCCAAACGTCCCCGACGAACTCGAACAAGGTACGGCACGGTCCCGGCTCGTTCCAGACGTCAGCCAGCGGTCATCGACTTAAGGATTCAACGTACTTGTCGACGTCGAACCCGTGGTCTTCGAGACGCTGGCGTGCCACACGCAGTTCCTCTTCGGAAAAGAGCACCGCGTACTTCGGTCGGAGCACGTAAGCCTCGACGCTGTGGCCGAGTTCGCCCTCTTGCCACAGCCGGACGAAACCATCGTGGGTATGGGGCCCGCGGAGGAGGATCTGCGCAGCACCAACACCTTTGTGCAGTGCCACCATCTCTATGAAGGCCTTGGCGCGATACCTGATCTTGCGCACCAGGTAGCGGTAGCTCTCATGCAAGTCGTCCGTGAACTCGCGGGCGAGCTGCTCGATGTTCGGCTCCGTGCCAGCCATCAGACCACTCCTCGTCAGGTAGCACCCCTATCGGCCGACGGCCCATGCGCGTTAGCGAGCTCGTTGAGCGCCGACACGGAAGCGATGACCCGAAACCGAACCGCAAGACCTCTCGGCCTGCGGGGTACGAACGAGATCGGAAGTGGTGGGCTTCGTTGAGGCCCATTCACACCACGCGACCACCGCTGGGGGTCCGGGGGCGAAGCCCGCCGGGCGGGGCCTGGGGGTTGCACCCCCAGAAAGCACTGAGGCGACGTGGTCTGCGCTGTCCGCAGACACACGTCGCCCGAGACGAGTGGGCGCGACAGGGTTCGAACCTGCGACCGCTCGGGTGTAAGCCGAGTGCTCTTCCGCTGAGCTACACGCCCCGACCCCAGAGGGGTTACAGCTACATCATGCCTTGAGAGAGGCTACGGCCTTCTTCCAGGCGTCCTGATCGCGGGCCTGACCGGGCGCGTTCACCTGGGCGAAGCGCACGACGCCGGAGACGTCGATCAGGAACGTGCCGCGCAGCGCCATGCCCACGGCCTCGTTGAACACGCCGTAGGACTGCGCGACGGCCCCGTGCGGCCAGAAGTCGGACAGCAGCGGGAACTGGAAGCCCTCCTGGTTCGCCCACGCCTTCAGTGCGAACGGCGAGTCCACGGAGACGCCCAGCACCTGGACGTTCTCGTCCTCGTAGGTCGCCAGTTCGTCACGCAGCTGGCAGAGCTCGCCACGGCAGGTGCCGCTGAAGGCGAACGGGTAGAACACCAGCAGCACGGCCCGGGAGCCTCGGAACGACGACAACGTCACGCGTTGCTTGTTGTAGTCGTTCAGCGTGAAGTCCGGGGCCTCCGAACCGACCTCGACCGCCATGAGACAAGAACCTCCGGTGCGACACAGGACCACGAGCGGGTGAGCGCCCGTGGTTCAACCCTATGTCAACGAAGATCAGCGCTTGGCCTTGGCCGACTTCGGCCACACCAGGCGGATGCCGGCCCAGTCGTCGCCCACGCTGATGTTGGAGGTCTGCGACAGGCCGGCGGTCGGGACCGCTTCGGCGACGTCGCTCGGCTCCACGTGGCCGGGGCGGCCGGTCTTCGGGGTGAGAACCCAGATCACGCCGTCCTCGGCGAGCACGCCGGTGGCTTCGAGGAGAGCGTCGACCAGGTCGCCGTCGTCCTCCCGCCACCAGAGCAGGACGACGCTCACCGTCTCGTCGGCATCCTCGTCGAGGAGGTCGCCCCCGATTCGCTCCTCGACAGCGGCACGCAAGGCGTCGTCGACGTCCTCGTCCCAGCCGAGTTCCTGGACGACCATGCCTGATTCGATCCCGAGCTTGTCGGCGACGCCGAGCTTGCCGGCGTCTTCCGCGGCGACCACGGTTTTCACTCCTCCAACTACGCAAGAGCGACAGCCCTAAGACTGCCGCTGAAGTCTGTTACTCCGGCTAGCGAACACTGTCAGCTACCTCCGGCGCAACTGTTGACCACGTGACACGCCGTAAGGGGCACCCCTGTGGAGATCTCTACACTGGCATGAGGCACGCTCTACATACCTCTTATCGCGCGCGCGTGAGCGACACGATCCAGAACTACCGACCGGTAGCGATGACGAAGTCGTCGCGCAAGGACAACGATAGGGGCGCGTGGCACGGTTTCCGGGCCAGCGCGAGTACCGCCAACGAAGCCGAGGAGACACCTTGAGCCCGCAGAACACCGGCCCCGAGCGGGTGCGTGTCATTCGCGACGGTCTGGCAGCGCACCTGCCGGACATCGACCCCGAGGAGACCTCGGAATGGCTCGAGTCGTTCGACGAGGTGCTCAAGGGCGGCGGTCAGCAACGTGCTCGCTATCTGATGCTGCGGCTGCTCGAACGTGCTGGTGAGAACCAGGTCGGCATGCCCTCGCTGATCAGCACCGACTACGTCAACACCATCCCCACCGAGCGGGAGCCGTGGTTCCCCGGTGACGAGGAGGTGGAGCGTCGTTACCGTGCGTGGATCCGCTGGAACGCCGCGATGACGGTGCACCGCGCGCAGCGACCCGGCGTGGGTGTCGGTGGACACATTTCGACCTACGCCTCCAGCGCCTCGCTCTACGAGGTCGGCTTCAACCACTTCTTCCGCGGCAAGAACCACCCCGGTGGCGGCGACCAGATCTTCATCCAGGGTCACGCCTCCCCCGGTGTCTACGCCCGCGCGTACCTCGAGGGCCGCCTGTCCGAGCACCAGCTCGACGGCTTCCGCCAGGAGTACTCGCACGCCGGACCGGGCGGCGGCCTGCCGTCGTACCCGCACCCGCGCCTCATGCCGGACTTCTGGGAGTTCCCCACGGTCTCCATGGGCATCGGCCCGATGAACGCGATCTACCAGGCGCGGTTCAACCGCTACCTGCGTGACCGCGGCATCAAGGACACGTCCGACCAGCACGTGTGGGCGTTCCTCGGCGACGGTGAGATGGACGAGCCCGAGTCGCGCGGCCTGCTGCAGCTCGCCGCGAACGAGCAGCTCGACAACCTGACGTTCGTGGTCAACTGCAACCTGCAGCGCCTCGACGGCCCGGTGCGCGGCAACGGCAAGATCATCCAGGAGCTGGAGTCGTTCTTCCGCGGCGCCGGCTGGAACGTCATCAAGGTCGTCTGGGGCCGCGAGTGGGACGCGCTGCTGCACGCCGACCGCGACGGCGCTCTCGTCAACCTGATGAACAACACGCCCGACGGCGACTACCAGACGTACAAGGCGAACGACGGCGCGTACATCAAGGAGCACTTCTTCGGCCGCGACCCGCGGACGAAGGCGCTCGTCGAGCCGATGACCGACGACGAGGTGTGGAACCTCAAGCGCGGCGGCCACGACTACCGCAAGGTCTACGCGGCCTACAAGGCGGCGACCGAGACCGTCGGCCAGCCGACCGTCATCCTCGCGAAGACGATCAAGGGCTACTCGCTCGGCAAGCACTTCGCGGCGCGCAACGCGACGCACCAGATGAAGAAGATGACCCTGGACGACCTCAAGGGCTTCCGGGACAGCCTGCGCATCCCGATCTCCGACGAGGTCCTCGAGAAGGACCCGTACCTGCCGCCGTACTACCACCCCGGGCAGGACAACCCGGAGATCCAGTACATGCTGGAGCGCCGCCGTCAGCTGGGTGGCTTCCTGCCGGAGCGCCGCACGAAGTCCAAGGCGCTCGTGCTGCCGGGCGACAAGGTCTACGACGGCATCAAGCGCGGCTCCGGCAAGCAGGAGGTCGCCACGACGATGGCGTTCGTCCGGCTCGTCCGCGACCTCGCGAAGGACCCGGAGATCGGCCCGCGCATCGTGCCGATCATCCCGGACGAGGCACGAACGTTCGGCATGGACTCCATGTTCCCGACGCAGAAGATCTACAACCCGAACGGCCAGGCGTACACCTCGGTGGACGCCAACCTGATGCTCGCCTACAAGGAGTCCGAGCAGGGCCAGATCCTGCACGAGGGCATCAACGAGGCGGGTTCCACGGCGTCGTTCACGGCGGTCGGCACGTCCTACGCCACGCAGGGCGAGCCGATGATCCCGATCTACATCTTCTACTCGATGTTCGGCTTCCAGCGCACGGGCGACGGCCTGTGGGCGGCGGCGGACCAGATGGCGCGCGGCTTCGTGCTGGGTGCCACCGCGGGCCGCACCACGCTGACCGGTGAGGGCCTGCAGCACGCCGACGGCCACTCGCTGCTGCTGGCGCACACGAACCCGGCCGTCGTCTCGTACGACCCGGCGTGGTCCTTCGAGGTGGCGCACATCGTCAAGGACGGTCTGCGCAGGATGTACGGCGAGAACGCCGAGAACATCTTCTACTACATGACGGTCTACAACGAGCCGTACGTGCAGCCGGCCGAGCCGGAGGGCCTGGACGTGGAAGGCCTCCTGCGGGGCCTCTACAAGTACCAGGACGGCCCGCAGACCGGTGGCCCCCGTGCCCAGATCCTCGGCTCGGGTGTCGGCCTCCCGTGGGCTCTCAAGGCCCAGAAGATGCTCGCCGAGGAGTGGGGCGTGTCCGCGGACGTGTGGTCCGCGACGTCGTACTCGGAGCTGCGCCGCGACGCCGTCGAGACCGACCGCCACAACCTGCTGCACGTGGACGCCGAGCCGCGCGTGCCGTACGTGACGCAGGTGCTGAAGGACGTGCAGGGCCCGGTGATCGCCGTGTCCGACTGGGCGTCGGCGATCCCGGACCTGATCCGCCCGTACGTCCCGACCGACATGACGACCCTGGGCACGGACGGCTTCGGCTTCTCCGACACCCGCCCGGCCGCCCGCCGCCACTTCCTGGTGGACGCGGAGTCCGTCGTCGTCGCCACGCTGGCCGCACTGGCCCGCCGCGGCGAGGTCGAGCAGGCCAAGGTCGTCGAGGCGGCCCGCAAGTACCGCATCGACGACGTGCAGGCGGCCGGCCCGTCCACGGGCGACGCGGGCCTCGCGTAGTCACTCGCTGAACCGAGGGGCCGCTCCGCACGCGCGGGGCGGCCCCTCTTCACGCCCTGAGGGCGTACTCGGTGAACTGACCGGCGATGGTGAACCCGAGACGCCGGTAGACGGTCTCGCCGTCCTCAGAGGCTTGCAGGACGGCTATGCGGTACCCCTCGGCGCGTGCGGTGCGCAACGCGGCCACGGTGATGGCACCGCCGTAGCCGCGGCGGCGATCTCCGGCGAGGGTCGCGATGTTGTAGATCCCGGCGACTCCCGCGTGCAGGAACACCTCCGCCGAGCACACCGCACGACCATCCACGTAGCCGACGAGGTAACGCGCTGAGCTGGTCAACGCGTGCGGAGCGGCCTCGGCGTAGAAGCGGCGGACCGTGTCGGCGGGCGGGTCCCAGTTGGCGGCGAGAACCGCGGCGTAGTCGGCGAGCTCCGCCTCCGTGGTCACCCGGCGGATCTTCAGCCCCTCGGCACCGAGCTCGGGCAGGGCGGCGTCGGCGAGGTCCAGCCACATCGCGGCCTCGGTCTCCGCCGCCGCGATGCCGGACTGCACCAGCACCGCGCCCAGGTCAGCCGGGGTGGAGGCGGGTCCGACCCACCACGAGCAGGGCCTCCTGATCGACCGCAGGGTCTCGGCGACGCGGACCCCGACGTTCGACGCGGTGAACCGGGCCGCCGCGACGATGTTGAACGTGTCGTCGTCCAGACCGCTGTCCGCGATCAGCAGGTCGTCCGTCTCGGTCACGGTGGCGCCCGCCAGACGCCTGTGCAGGTGACACGCGTGCTCGGCGAGGTTCTGTTCCATGCTCGTCAGCAGGGTGGCGGTGACCTGCCTCAACGGTTCGTCGGCAGGCTCGACGTAGTCGTACTCGTCGACGTCGAGCGAAGCACGCACGGACGTGAGGAAGGCCAGAGCTTCGGCAGAGATCCACCAGCCGAGGTCCGCGCCGTCGCCGTCGCGGCAAAAGCGCACGACGACCAGACTGGCTGACATGTCGGACATCGCTGTGAGCGCGACGAGTTCGTCGCGGATGGGAAGCAGCCGATCGACGACGTTCTGGATCTTCTCGTCGAGCCGCCCTGCGCCGCGGTCGACGATCTTCCACGCGTGCACCCGTGGAACGTCGTGCTCCGGCCGCTTGCTGCCCCGGACGAGCACCTCGTCCGGCTCCAGTCCCAGACGCTGAGCGATCTCGGCGGCGGACACGGTGTCGCTCTCGAGAGCGAAGTAGGCGTACTGATCGACACGCACGACGCCCATCGGACCACGCCGCCGAGATCACTCGCGAGCGATATACGCCCTAGCACTGCGCGACGGGCTGGGCCTTCAGCAGCGGCTCGTCGGCGCGGGCGTCCATCAGCAACGGGATCAGGGCGCGGGCCTCCTGCTTCAGCGGCACGATGCGGTCGCCGCCCCGCAGGTACTGGGACTTGACGCCGTGCAGAGCCAACTCGTCCCGCACGTCGGCGTACTGCGCACCGGTCAGGACATACCCGCACGGAGGCGTCGCGACGACGTCCGCGGGGTCGGGAGCCTGGTTGTCCGCCCCGCCGAAGTAGATCGGACCGGACCGCACGGCCCGGGACGCGGCGTTGGCGGCCTCGATGGCCGGGCGGTTCGCGCCGACGAACGACTGCGTGCCGTCCAGCGCCTTCAGGTGCGAGTCGACGCGGAAGAGCGGCGTGTTGTCGACGTTGGTCTCGACCAGCAGGCCCATGCCGTGCTTCAACCCGCCCGTGTTGCGCAGGATGCGTTCCTGGCCGTCGCCGGCGACCTGGCGGACGGGCTCGCCGGTCACCGGGTCGACGTAGATGCCGTAGACGCCGGAGGTGCGGCCGGCGGCTTCGACGGACGGCCGCACGTAGGAGCGGGAGAGCGTCTCCGACAGGTCGTGCACGCCGTCGGCGACGTTGAGGTTGCGCGGCCACAGCCAGAGGACGTCCTTCACGTAGTAGGGCGCGGAAGGGCCGAACTCGTGCAGGTCGTGGATGACGTCGGGCTGCCAGTCGCGGATCACGGAGGCCATCGCGCGCGCCTCGGCGGTGCGCAGCAGCAGGTGGTCGCGGTTGATGTCGATGCCGGCGGAGTTGCCGCGGGTGTCGGCCGCGCGGCCGTCCGGGTTGGCGTTCGGCACGAAGAGGTAGGTCGTGTCGGACGAGCGCGGCAGTGAGCGCATGCGGATCAGGCACGCCTCACGACCGGCGGGTTCGTCGCCGTGCTGGGAACAGATGAAGAGCACCACCGTGCGCGCGGAGCGGGAACCCACGCGCACGAGCTGGACGGGACGGCCTTGGGAGGTCGTGCCGATCTGGGTCACGGGGAGGCCGGTGGCGCGCAGGTACGCCTGCTCCTCGGCCTCGGTGGTCCACTTGCCGGTGAGCTCGAACCCGGTGCGCGGCGGAGGAGCAGCGACGGCCGGAACAGCGACCAGCAACGAGACAGCAGCCAGTAAAGCGATCAACAGTCCCCTCATAGGGGAGACTTTGCCGCCTGTGTCAACCGGTGGGCGGTGCGGTTCCAGTCGATGAAACCGTGGATCACCAGGCCCGCGAAGATCACGTAGACGAACGCGCTGAAGTACAGGCCCGACTGGATCTGCAGCGGCACGCCGACGGCGTCGACCACCAGCCACACCAGCCAGAACTCCACCAGGCCGAGGCCCTGCAACGCGAAAGCCAGGATGGTGCCGATGAAGATCGCGGCGTCCGGCCAGGGCGCCCATGAGGCGTCCAGGGCGTCCAGCACCAGCGCGAACGCGACCGTGCCGGCGACGAAGGCGCCGGCGATCGCGAGCCGTTCGCGCCGGGAGCCCTTGCGCACCACCACGCCGAAGACCGGGTCACGCCGGCGCACCCACGCGTACCAGCCGTAGACGGCGATCGCACCGACGGCGACCTGCCTGGTGGCCAGGCCGCCCAGGTGCGCCGACAGGTAGACGGTGAAGAGCAGTGCGACCGAGACCAGCTGAACGGGCCAGGTCAAGAGTGAACGGCGCTGCGCCAGGAACACGACCGCGAGCGCCAGCACCTGCCCGACCAGCTCCGTGTACGCGATCTTCTGCCCGAAGATCGTCAGTCCTGTCTCGTACCACACGGCTTGTTCCCCCGCGGTTCAGTCGCAGTACATCGGTGTTTCCTACGGTCGCACCATGTCATCTTCCTTAGCGCTGGCGCTCGTGCCTTTGTTCCTCACCGCTCCCGCGACCCCCGTCATCACACCGACGGTCATCACGCAGACGTTCGAGGAGCCCGCCGACGCGGACGACCCGGCCATCTGGGTGAACCCGCGCAACACCGAACGCAGTGTGGTCCTGGGCACGCTGAAGGAAGGCGGCCTGGCGGCGTTCGACCTGAACGGCCGCACGATCGGCGTCCACCCGGCCCCGCAGCCGCCGACGCCGGACGCGAAGCCCGGCCGCTTCAACAACGTCGACGTCCTCGGCGACCTCGCGTTCGTCAGCGACCGCGGCCGCGACCGCATCCGGGTGTTCCAAGTGGACGAACGTGGCGTGAAGGACGTCACGAACCCCGCCACCAAGCCGGTGTTCTCCGGGACCGAGGCCGAGGTCGACGACCAGCACACCGTCTACGGCCTGGCCGCCGGACGCGTCGACGGCAGGGACGTCGTCGTCACCAGCCGCCGCAACGAGACCAGCATCGCACTCCTCCAGGTCGTGAAGGGCGCCCGGTACGACACCAGGAAGGTGTCCACTCTGGACCTGCCGAGCACCTTCACCCTTCCGAACGGCAAGCAGTGGACCGTGTGCGGCGAGCCCGGTGAGGGCCCGCAGGTCGAGGGCATGGTGATCGACGAACGCACGAACACTCTTTACGCCGCACAGGAGGACGTCGGCATCTGGCGCATCCCGTTGCGCTCCAACGGCTTCGGCAGGCCGCAGCTCGTCGACAAGGTCCGCACCTGGGGCGCGCCGCAGAAGTACGACCCCGAGACCGAGGAGTGCGAGGCGGACGGCCCGAACCCCGGCTTCGGCGGCCAGTGGCTCGAAGCGGACGCCGAGGGCCTCACGATCGCGGGCGACGTGCTGCTCGCGTCCAGCCAGGGTGACTCGCGGTTCGTCGCGTACCGCAAGGCCGACATGAAGCCGCTGAAGGACTTCAAGGTCGACGGCGTCGAGCACTCCGACGGCGCCGACATCGTCCTGGGCAAGCTCAACCTGCTCGTCGTCCACGACGGAGAACGCCCGAACGGCACCGGATTCGCGTTCATCAGAATTTCCTCTGTGGATGCCCAGGCCTTCAGGCCGGGAGGAAACGGACCCCTGTGGAGCAGGGCAGGGTTTCGCCCCTAGGGCGAAAAAACGTGCTCTGACCCGCGGGTGTGGCGGTTGACGGAGCGGCTGGTACGGTTGTCGCGCCCGTTCGGCGATAGCCAAGTCGGCGGGTCTACCGCCGGGCTGGTGGGATGTCAGGTCTGTGGAGCTTGTGTAGGACCGTGGGCGGTACACCGTCCCTTGCTGGTAACCCAGGCGGCAACGGGCTGTGAAGCAGAAAGTCAACCCGCGAGGGAAGAATCTCCTTGCTTCAGCTGGGAGAGATGTCAACAGGTTCTAGTCTGTCCCGATGGGGACGCTCAGCCAGGACCAGCTCAACAGAGCACTGATCGAACGCCAGATGCTGCGCGAGCGCGCCGGCATGAGCGCGCTCGCCACCATCGAGCACCTCTTCGGCATCCAGGCGCAGGAACCGAAGTCGCCCTACCTCGGCCTCTGGACCCGCCTCCGGAACTTCCAGCCGAAAGAGCTCGAAGACCTCCTGACCAACCGCGAAGCCGTCCGCATGCTGCTGATGCGTGGCACGATCCACCTGGTCAGCGCACGGGACGCGCTCGGCCTGCGCCCCCACACCCAGCTCAAGCTCGACCGCGAACTGCAGAGCGGCCCGTTCGCCGCCCGCCTGAAGGGCCTCGACTTCGACGAGATCGCCGAGGCGGGCCGCAAGATCCTCGACGACACCCCGCAGGGCACCGCGGACGCCGGCAGGCGACTCAAAGAACGCTGGCCCGACCGCGAGCACACCGTCCTGGGCAACGCCCTGCGCAACAAGCTCGCCCTCGTCCAGCTCCCGCCGCGCGGCCTGTGGCACAGCAGCGGCAGGGCCGTCTGCACGACCGTCGAGAACTGGCTCGGCAGACCGCAGCAGGCCATGGACAAGGAAGAGCTCGTCCTGCGCTACCTCGGGGCTTTCGGCCCGGCCACCGTCATGGACGCCCAGCAGTGGTCCGGCCTCACCAGGCTCGCCGAGACGTTCGCGGCGCTGCGCCCGCGGCTCGTGACGTTCCGCACCGAGGCGGGCAAGGAGCTCTTCGACCTCCCCGACGCCCCGCGCCCCGACCCGGACACCCCTGTCCCGGTGCGGCTTCTGCCCGAGTTCGACAACATCCTGCTCGCCCACGCCGACCGCAGGAGGGTCATCGCGGACGACCGGCTCGGCGTCGTCATCGGCGGCAAGCCCACGGTCCTCGTCGACGGCTACGTCGTCGCCACCTGGGCCATTTCCAAGGAGCGCACGATCTCCGTCGACTACATCGACCAACAGCCGAAGAGCAGGCAGAAGGCGGTCGCCGAGGAGTGCGACCGCCTTCGGGACTGGATTCGAGGCTAGGCGCTAGGCGGCGACCTCGACGTGTGCGCCGTCACCGACGACCAGCCGGTGCTGGCGCGCCGAGCCGACGCGGGCCCGGCGCCCGATCAACGACGTCTCGATGCCGGACACGTTCTGCACGGTGGCCTCGTTCAGCACGATCGAGTCGGCCAGCCCGGAGTCGACGATCCGGCAGTCCGCCCCGATCGACGTGTACGGCCCGATGATCGACTCCTCGACCAGCGTCCCGGCACCGATGATCGCGGGCCCGACGATGCACGACCGCACCACGCGCGCACCCTCCTCGACCACGACGTCACCGATCAGCCGCGACTCGTCGTCGACGATGCCCTGGATGTCGGTCCGCAGCCCCATCAGCAGCTCGCGGTTGCACTCCAGCACGTCCTCGACCTTCCCGGTGTCCTTCCAGAACCCCGAGTACATCCGAGCCCGCACGTCGCGTTCGTGCGTCACCAGCCACTGCAGCGCGTCGGTGATCTCGAACTCGCCGCGCCACGACGGTTCGATCGCGTCGACGGCGGCGTGGATCGCGGGTGTGAAGAAGTAGACGCCGATCATCGCGAGATCGCTGCGCGGCTCCTGCGGGTGCTCGATCAGCCGCGTCACGCGCGAGTTCTCGTCCACCTCCGCGACGCCGTACAGGCGCGGGTCCTCCACCTTGTCCACGAGCACCTGCGCGGACGGCCGCAGCCGCGCGAACTCGTCGGCGATCTGGCCGATGCCCTCGACGAGCACGTTGTCGCCCATGTACATCACGAAGTCGTCGTCACCCAGGAACGGCCGGGCGATCCGCACGCAGTGGGCCAGGCCCAACGCCACGTCCTGCTGGATGTAGGTGATCGAGACACCCAGGTACGAGCCGTCGCCGAACAGCTCGGAGATCTCCTGCGCACCCTCGCCGACGACGATGCCGATGTCGGTGATGCCGACGTCCCGCAGGTTCTCCACGACGTACTCGAGCACCGGCTTGTTCGCGATGGGGACGATCTGCCGAGGCAGCGAGCATCCGGCCGGGCGCACGCCCGCGGACAGCACAAGGGCTTTCATAGGTCCTCCACCGCGACGGAACAGTTCGGGTGGCTACGAGGCTGCGTGCGGGCGCTGGACCGGAACTGGAGAACTGTCAGAACACCAGAAAGGGGCCGTGCGCAAGATGTTTGCGCACGGCCCCTTTCAGGAGGTAGGACTACTTTCCCAAATGTCTACTTGTCAGACATCGGGGTGCCCGACGGAGGGGTCGGCATGTCCCCCATCCGGCCGCCCACGGTCTGCGGCATCTCCTGCGACGCGCGCGGCATCGGCGACTGGGTCTGCGCCTCGTCCTGCACGCGGGTCAGCCAGCCCTCCCAGCGCGCCTGCATCGGGCGGACCAGGCCGCCACCCACACCGATGACGATCACGCCGGCGACGGTGGCGAGCACGGCGATCAGGACCGGCATGGTCACCGAGATCGCGATGCCCAGCTGGTTGAGCGCCGCGATGATGCCGAGCGCCATCACGAAGCCGTAGGTGATGTTGCCCATGAGCTTCGTGTACGAGCGCTGACCCAACGCACCGGTGACGAGACCCTTGAGCGCGGTGCCGATGGCCGACGCGACGATCACGAGCACGATCGCCACGACGATGCGCGGCAGGTACGCGATGACCTCGTTGAGCAGCGTGCTGACCGGGTTCGAGGCGCCGAAGACGCCGAACGCCAGCTGCAGCGCGATGAGCAGCACGAAGTAGTACACGATCTTGGCGATCAGGGCGGACGCGTCCATCGACGACTGCCGCATAGCGCCGTTGAGGCCCGACTTGTCGACGAGCTTCTCGAAGCCGACGCGCTTGAGAAGGAACTGAACACCCTTGGCGAGCGCCTTGGCGATGAACCAGCCGATGACCAGAACGAGCAGGAAGCCGAGCAGCTTCGGCACGAACGTGGCGACCATGGCCCACGCCTGGCCCAGGCCCTCGGTGATTTGCGAGCCCACGGGCCCTCCTAGAACAAAGTTGCGGTGAGTGAAGATCAGACGAGGTGATCGTTTCGTGGATCACACCGCTCCACAACTCCGACACTGCTACACGAAAGGGTGGCTGACGTGGATTTTTGTCGCAATACAGTCCAGAGTGGAACTACCGGTGGGGACCGGGGAGAGGGAAGCGCCCGCCACGCTCCGTGGCGGGCGCTTCCACATGTCTAGGGTCGTGCGGAGAAGCCGCGGCCGTCCAGATAGGCCTGCATCCCCTCCGGTGACAACGCCGGGGCGGCGCCTCCCCGACCGTCCTTCGGCACGTCGGGCCGGGGGTCGCCGGTGCACTCGGAACTGCTGCCCGGCAGCGCCCCGTCGACCAGGTACCGGTTGACCTTGTCGTCGACGCACTTGTTGCCACCGTTGTAGAGGCCGTGCTTGCCCTCGTCGGTGACGGTGATCAGGTTGTGCCCGAGGCGCTGCGCCATCGCCGGCCCGCTCGCGTACTGGGTCTGCGTGTCACCCTCGGACTGCACGACGACGCCGATGGGGTAGCCGCTGCGCCCGATCTTGACCGGCGGCTCCGGAGGCGTGAACGAGCGGAACGTGCACGTCATGGGCGCGGCCCGCACGATGCCGAAGCCGTACGGGTAGCGCTCGCGGAACATCCGCATGTCCTCGTAGTAGTTGTGCAGGTCGGTCGGCCAGTCCGACTCGCAGGTGACCGTGTCGAAGACACCCGACCGCAGTTCTTCCAGACCGGTCCGCGCGAGCACCTGAGCGGCCTTGGCGCCCTCGGCGTTCACCGGCTTCTCCCCCGACCGCAGCTTGGTCACGATCGACGCCAGGTCCGACCACAGTGGACGGTAGCGGGCACCGACACCCATCGCGCCGTCGAAGGAGGAGCGGTTGTGCTCGCCGACCGGCGTCACGTGCAGCTTCGCGGCGACCTTCTCGACCTCGGCCAGCACCTCCTCACGCGAGCGGCCCAGCCCGAACTTCTCGTTGCGCTCTCCGGCCCATGTCGCCCACGTCTCGACGTCCTTCCGGTAGGCGACGGCCTGCTGGCGGAACTGCTCGTGCCAGATCCACTCCGGGTGCACGGCCGAGTCGAGCACGCTGCGGTCGAGCCGGTTCGGGAACAACGTCCCGTACACCGCGCCCAGGTACGTGCCGTACGAGTAACCCAGGTAGTTGATCTTCGATTCGCCCAGCACGGCCCGCACGACGTCCATGTCCCGCGCGGTGTTCGCGGTGCTGATGAACTGCCGGATCCCGCCACTGGACTTCTGACAGGCCTCCTCGGCCTCGCGCGCCTCGGCCGCCCACTTGCCGAACTCGCTGTCCGCGGGCCGCGACTCCGGCGCGGCGATCGCGGGCGCGGTGCGGCAGTTCAGCGCCGTCGACCCGCCCACACCGCGCGGATCGATGCCGATCACGTCGTAGACCTGGGCGAGTTCGGACTTCGCGAGGAACAGCGGCAGGCCGAGCCCCGACCCGCCGGGTCCACCCGGATTGGTGAACAGCACGCCACGCCGGCGATCGGGCGCCGCGGCCTTCTTGCGGCTGATCGTCAGGTTGATCCTGTCGCCGGCCGGTTTGAGGTGGTCGAGCGGCGCGATGAGCGTGGCGCACTCCAGCTCGGCGAGCTTTCCCTCGCACGGCGCCCACTTGACCGGCTGGGCGTGGAATTCGGCGAGCGGGTCTGGTGGATCGGCGGCGGCGGTCGCGCTCGTGGTCAGGAGAGCGACGCCGCCCAGGACGAGTGCCGGGAACCTACGCAAGACGAAACCTCCGAGCCGGGCGAACTAAACCTCTGCTGCCCGAAGGTATGGCGGTTCATTCAGGTACATGGGTTCTGTCACCCATCCCGGTGATGTCACCTCGGTAGCCCTAAGCTGCGGGTATGACCAGCAGCAAGGCCAAGGAGGAGCACCCGCCGACGCTCTCCGCCCGCACCATGCGCAAGATCGAACGCGCGTCGGGCTCGCTCGCGACCGCGAGCGTGGCCGAGATGGAGCGGCGCCTGCCGTGGTTCGCGCGGATGCCCGCCGACCAGCGCGCGAGCGTCCTGCTGCTGATCCAGAACGGCGTGGCCGGGTTCGTGGAGTGGCTGCACGACCGGCAGCAGGCGATCCGGCTGACCGCGGACGCGTTCCGCAGCGCCCCCAAGGACATCTCCCGCTGGGTGAGCCTGCGTCAGACCGTCGAGCTGGTCCGGATAGCGCTGGAGCTGTTCGAGGAGCAGATGCCGCTGATGGCGGCGAACGAGGCGGAGCGCGCGCTGCTGATGGAGGGCGTGCTGCGGTACGGGCGCGAGATCGCCTTCTCGGCCGCCACCTCCTACGCGGCCGCCGCCGAGGCACGCGGTGCCTGGGACGCGCGGCTGGAAGCGCTGGTCGTGGACGGCGTCGTGCGTGGCGACCCCGAGGAGTCGCTGCTGTCCCGCGCCGCCGCGCTCGGCTGGGACCCGGCGCTGGAAGCGACGGTGCTGGTCGGCAACCCCGGCGGGGAGGACCCGCCCGCGATCATCTACTCGGTGCGCAGCAAGGCCGCCCGCGCGGGCCGTCCGGTGCTGCTGTCCGTGCAGGGCTCACGGCTGGTCGTCGTGCTCGGCGGCCCGACGGAGACCGGCGAGGACGTCCTGGGCCGCATCTCCGAGGGCTTCGGCGAGGGTCCGGTCGTGGCAGGGCCCACCGTGGCCAGCCTCGCCGAGGCGCATCGCAGTGCGAGCGACGCGCTGAGCGGGCTGCGCGCCGTCGTGGGCTGGCCCGCCGCCCCTCGCCCCGTCCGCTCGCTCGACCTGCTGCCGGAACGGGCACTGGCCGGTGATCCGGAGGCCGAGTGGCAGCTCGTCGACAGGGTCGCCCGGCCGCTGGAGGACGCGGGCGGCGCGCTGCTGGAGACCGTGGACGCGTTCCTGGAGGTCGGCGGCGTGCTGGAGACGTGCGCGAAAAGACTGTTCGTGCACCCGAACACGGTCAGATATCGCCTTCGGCGCGTTCAGGAAATGACGGGAAGAAATGCACATGACGCTCGAGACGCGCTTGTGCTTCGCGTCGCATTGTCTGTAGGACGCCTAGCGCGGTCCCGTGGCCTGTGGTAGCGATCGGCCTGTGACCGACTTCGCACACATCCGTTAGGGTGAGGGCCAAACGACCCTCCACTGCGCTGAGCTGGACTTACGTCGCGGAGCGTTCACTTGACCGACACTTTTGTAGGATCTCTACAAATACGATCGCAGTACTTCGTTCTTCACAGCATGGGGTACCGGTGGGTCCACCAGCTTTAGTAATCGACGTGATCGCACTCCTCGCGCCCGGACAAGGGTCCCAGACGCCCGGCATGCTCGCCCCCTGGCTCGAACTGGAGGGGGCCGAGAAGCAGGTGCGCACGTGGTCGGAGATCACGGGCCTGGACCTGGTGCGTCTCGGCACCACCGCGGAGGCCGACGAGATCGTCGACACCGCGATCACCCAACCGCTCGTCGTGGCTCTCGCCGTGCTCGCGTTCGGTGAGCTGCGCCGCCGCGTCGAACTGCCCTCCGCCGTGATCGTCGGCGGCCACTCGGTCGGCGAACTCGCCGCCGCCGCGGTCGCGGGTGTCATCAGCGCCGACGACGCCGTCGCCCTGGCCGCTGTGCGCGGTGCGGCGATGGCGCAGGCGTGCGCTCTGGAGCCGACCGGCATGGCCGCGGTGCTCGGTGGCGACGAGCCGGAGGTGCTCGCGCGCCTCGAGGAGCTCGGCCTCGTGCCCGCCAACCGCAACGGCGCGGGCCAGATCGTCGCGGCCGGTCCGCACCCCGCGCTCGACGAGCTCGCGGCGAACCCGCCGGGCCCGGCGAAGATCCGCAAGCTGGCGGTCGCGGGCGCGTTCCACACCAAGTACATGGCGCCTGCGGAAGACGCAGTGCGCGCGCGTGCCGCCGAAGTCACCACGCACGACCCGTCACTGCCGCTGGTGTCCAACAAGGACGGTCAGGTCGTCACCGAGGGCGCCGAGGTGCTGCGGCGCCTGGTCTCCCAGGTCACGAGCCCCGTCCGCTGGGACCTCTGCCAGGCCACCTTCGTCGAGAAGGGCATCGCCGGCTCGGTCGAGCTGCCGCCCGCCGGCGTGCTGACGGGTCTCGCCAAGCGTGCGATGAAGGGCACCGCGACTCTCGCCCTGAAGACGCCCGACCAGCTGGAGAAGGTCGCGGAGCTCTTCGACACCGTTGGAGCCGATAAGTGACAGTCTTCCAGGCCCCGCAGGCAGTGGCGGGTAGCCGCATCATCGGTCTCGGCAGCTACCAGCCCGAGACCGTGGTGAGCAACCACGACCTCGCCGCTCGCATGGACACCTCGGACGAGTGGATCCGCGAGCGCGTCGGCATCGTCAACCGGCGGGTGGCGGCGAAGGACGAGGGCGTCGTCGACATGTCCGTCATCGCGGGCAGCAGGGCGATCGAGGACGCGGGCCTCACGCCCGCGGACATCGGCGGCATCATCGTGGCGACGTGCACCATGCCGTCGACCATCCCGAACGCCGCCGCGCAGATCGCCACCAAGATCGGCATCCAGGCCGCGGCCGCGTTCGACCTGAACGCCGCGTGCGCGGGCTTCTGCTACGCCGTCGCGACGGCGGCGGACATCGTCCGCGGCGGCTCGGTGCGCAACATCCTCGTCATCGGCGCGGAGAAGCTCACCGACTGGACCCACCAGGACGACCGCTCGACCGCGATCATCTTCGCGGACGGCGCGGGTGCCGTCGTGGTCGGCGCCAGCGACACGAACGAGATCGGCCCCGTCGCCTGGGGCTCGGACGGCTCGATGTCCGAGGTCATCAGGATCGACGACCGCGACTCGTTCATCCACCAGGAAGGCCAGACGGTCTTCCGGTGGGCCACCACGCAGGTCGCCCCGGTCGCGATCCGCGCGGTCGAACTCGCGGGGGTCGAACTGTCCGATGTGGACGTCTTCGCCCCGCACCAGGCGAACCTCAGGATCATCGAGGCGATCGCCAAGCGCCTGCGCAAGAATGGTGCGCGCGAGGACCTGAAGGTCGCTCGAGACATCGTCGAATCCGGCAACACCTCCTCGGCCTCGATCCCCATGGCGCTGGACCACATGCGGGCGGCGGGCGAGATCTCCTCCGGAGACGTGGTGCTGATGGTCGGTTTCGGCGCGGGCCTGTCCTACGCGGGGCAGGTGGTCCGGTGCCCGTGAGTACCACCCCGAGTTTTTCCATCGTTTCAATCGAAAGGGAACTTCAGTGAGCGAGAACGTCCTGTCCGGCCTTGCCGAGATCGTCGAAGAGGTCGCCGGCGTTGCCGCCGACGACGTCACCGCTGACAAGTCCTTCGTGGACGACCTCGACATCGACTCGCTGTCGATGGTCGAGATCGCCGTCCAGGCTGAGGACAAGTTCGGCGTGAAGATCCCGGACGACGAGCTGGCCAACCTCAAGACCGTTGGTGACGCGGTGAACTACATCACCAGCAACAAGTGACTTCGGGCATCGAGGTCGTCATCACCGGGCTGGGTGCCACCACCCCGCTCGGTGGTGATGTCACGTCCACCTGGGACGCCCTTCTGGCCGGCAAGAGCGGGGTTCGCCCCATGACCCACGACTGGGTCGAGAAGTACGACCTGCCGGTCAAGATCGCGTCGCAGCTCGTGGTGGACCCGACCGAGGTGCTCCCCCGTGTAGAGGCACGCCGCCTCGACCGCTCCGAGCAGGTCGCCATCGTCGCGTCCCGCCAGGCGTGGTCCGACGCGGGCCACAACGACGACACCGTCGACCGCCAGCGCCTCGCCGTGATCATCGGCACGGGCATCGGCGGCGCGATCACCCTGCTGACCCAGGACGACCTCCTGGAGCAGCACGGCCTGCGCAAGGTGTCGCCGCTGACCGTCCCGATGCTGATGCCGAACGGCCCGGCCGCGCACGTGGGCCTGGAACTGAAGGCACAGGCGGGCGTGCACGCCCCGGTCTCCGCCTGCGCGTCAGGCGCCGAGGCCATCGCGTGGGCCTACCGCATGATCATGGCCGGCGAAGCCGACGTGGTGGTGGCAGGCGGCGCGGAAGCGTGCATCACGGCCATCCCGGTAGCGGGCTTCTCGCAGGCCCGCACCATGAGCACCCGCAACGACGAGCCGGAGAAGGCCTCGCGCCCGTTCGACACGGGCCGCGACGGCTTCGTCCTCGGTGAGGGCGCGGGCGTCATGGTCCTGGAACGCCGCGAGTTCGCGGAGGCCCGCGGGGCGAAAATCTACGGCCGCCTCGCAGGCATCGGCACCTCGGCCGACGGCTACCACATCACGGCCCCGGACCCCGAGGGCGTCGGCCAGTCGCGCGCCATCGCCGCAGCCCTGCGCTCCGGCGGCATCGACCCGTCCGACGTGGGCCACGTGAACTGCCACGCCACCTCCACCCCGGTGGGCGACGTGGCGGAGACCGTGGCAATCCGCAAGGCGATCGGCGACCACCCGATCCTGACCGCGCCGAAGGGCGCGCTGGGTCACCTGCTGGGAGCAGCAGGAGCGGTCGAGGCCATCGTGACCGTCCTGTCCATCCGCGACGGCATCGTTCCCCAGACCCTCAACCTGGAGAACCTGGACCCGGCCGTCACGCTGGACGTGGTCGCGGGCGAACCACGCAAGATCAAGCTGGACGCGGCGGTGAACGACTCGTTCGGGTTCGGCGGCCACAACGTGGCCCTGGCCTTCACCCCGGCCTAAGCACGACAGCACCACCACAAGGCCCCGGCCCGCGATGCGGACCGGGGCCTTGTGCTTGCCCTGCAAGGGGTTCGGGCACGCTCGCGCAGGGGTCCCCTCGGGTTGAGGCTCCCCCGCGACCCAACCTAGTGAGCAGGTCTGACAGTCCAGCGAGGACGACGAGGACAAGGCACGCGCAGGGCGGGGAACGCAGGGCCGAGGCCGCAGGTACGGCGAGGGTGGGGCAAGGACCGAGAACGCGGGCCGGGCGAGGGTGGGGCGGACACGTGCCGGGCGCGGCGGGCCGTGCTCAGGGCGTGGTGGGCCCAGAGCACGGCAGGGCTGGGGCGGGCTCGGGCTGAGTTCAGAGACTGGGACTGGGCAGGGAGTCGTGTCGGCTGGGTCGCGTCACGGCAGGCCGGGTTGCGCCGGGGCCGGGTCGTGTCAGACCCGGTCGTCTCGTGTCGAACAGGTCGGGTCGTGTCGGACAGGTCGGGTCGGGCCGTGTCGGGTTGGCAAAAACGCAACCACAAGCACGCAACCGCAACCCACCTACGAACACCAAACCGCCGGACGCCAACGAAACAGGGGGACGACCCACCCAACCGACGCGACGCCGACGCCGACGCCGAAGGCGAAGTCGAAGGCGAGGTCAGCACTTCTCCATCTGAGGGTTCCGGTTCTCCGGCGCCTCATCCACCTTCAACACCCCACCCTCCCAGACCAACACATAAACCACCCGCCACCGAATACACCGCTCCGGCAAGGCAGGCGGAGCCTTGGCAACGTCCTGAGTGGACACGAACGAGATCAACACCCGCAACCGCCGAGAAACCACATCGGACTCGACCCGCTGCACCACCACCCCACCATCCCGAGTGGTCTCATAGGCAGCAACCCACCCGGCCTCAGGCGTGGAAGAAACCCGCCGAGCCGACACCACTTCACGCCACCCGGCGAAGTCGAGCGCGTTGATCGAGTCGAAGTAGGCCTGCAGCACGCGCTGCACGGCGGTCCGATCGGGATGGGTGAACGAGTCCGGGCTCAGCCGGACCTCCGAAGACCCGGGCAACGGCCCCGCGACCGACGAGGACGCGACGGCCGGCGCTCCCCGCGCCTCCGCTGGGCGCGAGTACACGGTCCTGCCCACCATCCCTGCCGCCACCGCCGCGCCGGTGATCACGACCACGGCCGGCACCAGCCAGCGGCTCGCCACGCTCCCCACACGCGCAGCCTAGCCGCACGACACGCGGGACAGCAGAGGGCCGTTCACAAAACAGGCTGCGTTACATCGAAACACGAAATTTCACTCGAACGATTACATCACATGCGTATTTAGCAAGTTGGATGTAGCAAGACAATGTTTGATACACAAAAGCCGATGGGCAATCTCATCCTACGAATGAGTACGAATGGGGGTCTCCGTACCGCCATTCGGCCGTACCAAACACGCAATAGCAGCCAAACAAGGCTTCACCCGGAAAGAGCAGCCAACACAGCGCGTAAACGACGGTTGTCCCCACCTAACTATACGTAAGCATCCGTCTGGAATACCGCAGCTCAGCGGCGTGCAAGATCAGGAACGCGGCGGTGCCGTTTAGTGGAAGCACTGCTCGCCACCGCCCAAGCACATTTGAGCAAACATCTCAACCGGGTGAGATGGACCCAAACCTCATCACTGCGAGTGATATACGCACCGGTAACCAATGGTCTTTCGGCCACGAACGGGCCACCCATATGACTCGAACGGCGGATTCCCCATAGGCGCGTGATTGTGCGGAGATATGACGCATCAAAGAAAAAGCAAACGAGTCGAGGAGGGGAATTCGGTGGACCTCAGATACGAGGCGTACTGCTTCGCCGATCGGCAGTTCTACGATCTGCAGAGCAGCACCGAAAGCACTCCCAAGGACGACTTCTCGACCGAACTGCCCGCGCTCCCTCCCGACTGGACGACGGTGGAGCGCAACGTGTGGCGGCACCACCACCCGAAGGGGGTGCTGCTTCCCAACGAAGGGTGGAAGATCCACGTCTCCGCCGGCCTCGACAACGCCGGCCAGGTGCTGAAGGCCACTTACGACTACTGCGTCGAGCGGCGAATTCCCTTCAAGTACCTGCAGACGATCTCGATCGTCCTGGCCCGCAACTCGAAGTACGCGCCCCGCGAAGGCAGCGGCAAGCTGGTCACGATCTACCCGACGGACACCGTGCAGCTCGAGACGATCTGCACCGAGCTGGCGCGGGTGCTCGACGGCGAGCACGGGGCTTACATCCTGAGCGACCTGCGCTTCGGCAAGGGACCGCTGTACGTGCGCTACGGCGGGTTCGCCGAGCAGTGGCTCGAGGTCGACGGGCAGCAGGTGCTCGCCATCGCCGGGCCGGACGGCGCACTCGTCCCGGACAAACGCAAGCCGGTGTTCAGCCTCCCCGAGTGGATCGAGCTGCCCGCCTTCCTGAAGCCGCACCTGGCCGAGCGCAACGCCGGCGACGCCGAGAAGTTCCCGTACCAGATCAAGAGCTCGCTGCACTTCTCCAACGGCGGTGGCGTCTACCTCGCGACGCGCAAGAGCGACGGCAAGGAGGTCGTGCTCAAGGAGGCTCGGCCGCACGCCGGGCTCGACCGCGAGGGTCGTGACGCCGTGGCGCGGCTGGAGCTCGAGCACGAGATCCTCACGAGGCTGCACGGCATCGACGGTGTTCCCGAGGTGTACGACCGCTTCACGGAGTGGGAGCACCTGTTCGTGGCCATGGAGTTCATGCCGGGGCGTTCGCTCGGGCAGTGGCTCGGCCACAACTACCCGTTGACGCACAGGGACACCACCGACGAGCTCCTCCGGAACTACCGCACGAGGGCCGAAGCGCTCATCGCCAAGGTCGAGGACCTGGTGGGGCGGGTGCACGAACGCGGTGTCGTGTTCGGTGACCTGCACACGATGAACATCCTGGTCGGCGAGGACGACGAGGTCTCGCTCATCGACTTCGAGCTGTCGTCGACGATCGAGGACGTGCACCGGCCGACGCTCGGTGCGCCGGGGTTCCAGGCGCCGAACGACCGCGAGGGCTTCGACATCGACGCCTACCCGCTGGCCGCGCTCAAGCTGTGGATCTTCATGCCGCTCAACGCGGTGCTGGAGCTCGCGCCGGCCAAGCTGCGCCAGCACGTGCACGTCGTCGCGGAGCGGTTCGGCCTGAGCGAGGACTACCAGCGGCAGATCCTCGATGTGCTCACACCGCGCGTCGACCCGCCGGCCGATCCCGCGTTCACCGCGTTCGACGACGAGAACCCGGACTGGACGGTCGTGCGCAAGGAGATCGCCACGGCGATCCTGCACAGCGCGACCCCGCACCGGAAGGACCGCCTGTTCCCCGGCGACATCGAGCAGTTCGAGACCGGCGGTGCGGGCTTCGGCCACGGCGCCGCGGGCGTGCTGCACGCGCTCGCGGAGAGCGGCGAGGGCCGTTACCCCGAACACGAGGACTGGCTGATCAGGTCGGTTCGCACCGACCCGGCGAAGCAACCCGGCTTCTTCATCGGCGCGCACGGCATCGCGCACGTGCTCGAGAACTTCGGCCACCACGACGTCGCCACAGAGCTCGTCGAGAGCTACGCCCCGCTCGTCCGCACCACGCAGGACCACGGGCTCAGCGCCGGCCTGTCCGGCATCGGCCTCAACCTCCTGCACTTCGCGGAGTCGCGCGACGACCAGAACTTCGTCGCACAGGCCGTGGAGCTGGCCGAACGGCTCGCGAAGCAGCTCCAGCAGGCACCACCGCCCGGTGACAAGGCGAAGGCGGGTCTGCTGCACGGCTGGTCCGGTCCCGCGTTGTTCTTCCTGCGCATGTTCGAGCACACCGCGCAGCCGCGCTGGCTCGACCTGTCCGAACAGGCGCTCGAACGCGACCTGGCCGAGACGATGGTCGCGCTGGACGGATCGCTGCAGGTGCGCGACGGCACGTTCCGAAGCCTGCCGTACGTCGGCATCGGCGGTGCGGGAATCGCGTTGGTGCTCACGGAGTTCGCGAAGGTCGCGCCGGAACGTCCCTGCGTGGCGAAGCTTCCCGAGCTGCTCGGCGGCTGCACCGGCGAGTTCGTGATCCAGCCCGCGTTCACGCTGGGCAGGGCGGGACTGATGGCCACACTGGCCCACGCGACCAGGCACCGGCCGGACGAGCGCCTCGAACGCTCCGTCCAGCAGCACCTCAAGGCACTCGGCTGGCACGCGGTGCGCTACGGCGGAGGGCTCGCCTTCCCCGGTGTGCAGCTGCGCCGGCTCTCCATGGACCTCAACACCGGCGGCGCGGGCGTCCTGCTCGCCATCGCCTCCACAGTGGACGGACGTTCACCGCTCCCCTTCCTCGGAAGGGCCCAGGCCCCGGTCCTCGCGGACCGGTAGCAAGAGATCGATCCCTCGAAACTAGGAGACAGTCATGGGCTTCATCCTCGACATGCAGGACCTCGAGACCCCCGAGGCGCCGAGCAACGCGATGGCGTCGGGCAGCGGTGGCGGCGGTGGCGGCTCCACGACCGCGTCCAACGCGTCGCTGCTGCTCCCCTGCTCGCACAGCACCGTCAGCCTGCTGGCCTGCTGACCTGCGCCTAACTGAAACACCGCGGTGAGTGAGCGGCATAGGCGAAGTATGCCGCTCACCCGCCAACTGCAGGGCCCGGCAGCCGGCCAGCTGTCGGGCCCTCGCTCATGATGCGCCACCGTGACCCTCCGGAGGAACAGCCGATGGCCAGACCAGGCGACGCCCTGCTGTTCTCCGTCGTCCGCCGCGACCACCGCCCGTGGTTGCTGATGCTCAACGCCGCGGTCGCCACGACCGGCGGCCTGCTGCTCCCCGCCGCACTCGCCGACGCCGTCGACATGGCGCTCAGCGGCACGTTCGTGCTGTTCACCGTGGTGTGGCTGCTCCTGCTGGCGGCGACCGAGATCATCGGGGACGCGATCGGCATCGTGCTCGCCGCGAGCACCGCCAGCCGTGCCACGGCGTGGCTGCGCCGCAAGCTCTCCAGGAAGCTGCTCGACCTCGGTCACCCCTCCCCGTTCGCCGCCGGTGACGCGGTGAGCCGGGTCACGGGTGACTGCGGCAACGCGGGCGGGATCGCGGTCACGCTGATCACGCTCGCCGTCACCGCCGTGTCCTCGGCGGGCGCCGTCGTCGCGCTGGCGTTGCTGGACTGGCGGCTCGCGGCGGTGTTCGTGCTGAGCGTGCCGCTGGCGGGCCTGCTGATCCGCACCCACATGCGCATGACCGCCGACGACGTGCTGACCTACCAGGAAGTGTCGGGCGAGGTGTCCGCGCGGCTGCTCGACTCGGTGTCCGGCCTGCGCACGATCGCGGCCGCCGGCATCGCCGACCGCGAGACCGACCGCGTGCTGGAGCCGCTGCCCCGGCTCGCCGCGGCCGGCGCCGGCATGTGGCGCACCCAGGCCAAGATGATGTGGCGGGCCGGGTTGTTGCTGCCCGCCGTCGAGATCGCCGTGCTCACCGCCGCCGGTTTCGGTGTCATGGAAGGCAGGCTGAGCACCGGTGACGTGCTCGCCGCCCTCGGTTACTCGGCACTCGGCATGGGCATCGTCGGCCAGATGACCCAGCTGACCGTCCTCGAACGGACCCGCGCGTCCGCCTCCAGGATCGTCGAGGTCCTCGACGCGAAAACACCGGAACGCCCTGCTCCCAAGCGGTCCAACGGCGTCATCGAGCTGCGGGACGTCAGCGTCGGCGAAGCGCTGCGCGACGTGAACCTGATGATCCCGGCCGGCACGTTCGCCGCGGTCGTCGGCAGCTCCGGCGCCGGCAAGTCGACGCTGGCGGCGGTGCTCGGCGGACTGTCCGCCGTGGACGCCGGGGAGGTCTCCGGCCACGACGCGGTCGGGTACGCGTTCGAACGACCGGCGTTGCTGGGCACCACGATCGGCCGTTCGATCGGCTATGGAACGGACGCGGACGAGATCCAGGTCAGGGACGCGGCCGTGGCCGCCCAGGTGCACGACGTGCTGATCCGTCTGCCGCAGGGCTACGAGACGCCGGTCGCCGACGCCCCGCTGTCCGGCGGTGAGGCGCAACGAATCGGCCTCGCCCGCGCGATCATCCGGGATCCGGACGTGCTCGTGCTCGACGACGCCACCGCGAGTCTGGACACCGTGACCGAAGCCAAAGTGGACAAAGCGCTCACCACGGCACTGCCCGGCCGGACCCGAGTCGTCGTGACGCACCGCGCGGCGACGGCCGCGAGGGCAGACCTCGTGGTGTGGCTGGAAGACGGCCGCATCAGGGGCACCGGCACCCACCAGGAGCTGTGGAACGACGCGGACTACCGAGCCGTGTTCACCGGAGGCGAGTGATGCGTTTCTACCTCTCGACGCTGGCGGGACATCGCCGAGGCGTCCTGGTCCTGCTCGGCTGGTCGCTGCTCGAAGGCATTCCCGCGTTCTTCGGCGGCAGGTTCGTCGGCTCCGCCGTCGACAAGGGCTTCGCGGCGGGAGATCCGCTGGCCGGCGTGCTGTGGCTGCTCGCGTTCGCCGCCCTCGCGGTGGTGGGCGCGCTGGGCCAGCGGCAGGTGTTCGCCCGGCTCGGCTCCGTCGTCGAACCGATGCGCGACGCCCTGGTCGCACGGGTGGTGAACGGTGTGCTGAACGACCCGTCGCACCGCCGCACCCCGGACGCCAGCGCCGTCGCCATGATCACCCGGCACGTCGAGGTGGTCCGCGACGCCACGGCGGGCGTGCTGGTGCAGGCTCGTGCCCTTCTGGTCACGACCCTCGCCGCGCTCATCGGGCTCGCGACCACGGCGGCCGCGCTGATCTGGCTGGTCGTGCTCCCGATCGTGGCCGCGCTGGTGCTCTTCGGCCTGATGCTCCCCTCGCTGGCCAAACGGCAACGCGACGCCGTGATGGCGGACGAGCACACCGCGGAAGCGTCCGGCGCGGTGCTGACCGGCCTGCGTGACGTCGCCGCCTGCGGCGCGGCCGCCGAGGCGTACGGGGACATCGCGAAGCAGATCAACCTGCAGGCCAAGGCCACGGTCACCGTCGCGTGGGCGAACTCGCTGCGCGCCACGGTGATCGCGTTGGGCGGCTTCGCTCCCATCGCCCTGCTGGTCGCGTTCGCTCCCCCGCTCGTCGCGTCCGGTCAGCTCACGAAGGGCGCGGTCCTGGCGGCCGTCGTCTACCTGACCAACAGCGTGAACCCCGCGCTGCACGGCCTGGCCCGCACCACCAGCACGGTCGTGATGCGGTTGATGGTCGCACTCAAACGACTTCAGGAAGCGGCACCACGCACCGACCGGGACGTGGGCACCGAGACCCCGTCCAACGGCGAGTTCGTGCTGCGGGACGTCACGTTCGGCTGGAGCCCGGACGCGGAACCGGTGGTGCGCGGCCTGTCGCTCGACCTGCGTCCCGGCGACCACCTGGCCGTGGTCGGCCCGTCCGGCATCGGCAAGTCCACAATGGCCAGTCTGCTCACCGGCCTGATGGCACCGGACGACGGCTCCGTCCTCTTCGGCGGCGCGCCCGTCGACCGGGTGACGCCGGCGGTCCGGCACCACGCGATCGCACTGATTCCGCAGGAGACGTACCTGTTCACCGGCACTGTGCGGGAGAACCTCACGCTTCTGGCACCGTGGGCGACCGATGAGGATCTCGTCGACGCGGTGAAAAAGGTTGGCGCCAAACCACTTCTGGACGGGATCGGTGGTCTGGACGCGGCGCTCGGCCACGGCGGGGAAGGACTTTCCGCTGGTGAGGCCCAGCTGCTGGCACTCGCGCGGGTCTACGTCACGTCCGCGAGCGTCGTCATCCTCGACGAGGCGACCTCACATCTGGATCCCGCCGCCGAGGCCCGAGTCGAACGGGCTTTCGCGGAGCGGAACGGAATTCTCGTGGTGATCGCGCACCGGCTGAGCTCGGCGCTGCGAGCGAACCGGGTGCTGGTCATGGACGGCGGCAGGCCGTTGCTCGGCACCCACGAGCACCTGCTCAAGACGTCCCCGCTCTACGGGCAGCTCATGCTGGCCTGGGATCCCACGCACCGAGAAGAAACCCCGCTGCCCAAACGGTGAGCGGGGTCCACTCAGGACTCATCCGACGCGGTGCAGCCACGTCACCGGAGCGCCGTCGCCCGCGCGACGGAACGGTTCCAGCGCGTCGTCCCACGCGGCACCGAGCAGTTCGTCGACGCCGTGTGCGAAGGATTCACCGCCACGAGCACGAACCGCGAGTGAACGCAGCTGGTCCTCGTTGACGACGATGTCGCCGTTGGCCGAGGTTCTGGCGTGCCAGAGCCCCAGAACGGGCGCGAAGCAGAAACGCTCGCCGTCCTGACCTGAGGACGGTTCTTCGGTCACCTCGAACCGGAGCATGGGCCACGCGCGCAGCGCAGCCACGAGTTTCGCGCCGGTGCCGGCGTCGCCGGTCCATGCGCATTCAGCGCGCAACTGGCCTGGTGCCGCTGGCTGCGCTGCCCACCTGAGGTCTACCCGGACACCGAGGGTGCCCGAGATCGCCCACTCGACGTGCGGACAGACCGCAGACGGCGACGAGTGGACGTAAACCACGCCACTGGTGCTGCCACGGGTGCTCACTGCTGACCTCCGCTACTCGACGAGGGACGTCTTCCCCTACGCCTTTGCCGAGTGAGGTGATCACCGCGAAACCCGTTCGCTGCATTCTGCCTCGACTTGAGGCATGTCCGCCATAAGAACCAGCTCGATCATCACCCGACCGGGGCAGATACAGGTCTTAAGTCCCGATCTCCCCGGCCGAGCGATGCCTGATCGTGATCTACAGAGCGTTTACCGCGGCGACCACGTCGACCAGACCCGTGCCCTTGTCGAACGACGAGGTGTAGAGGCCTGCCGGCTGGTAGCCGGTGCCGTACTTGTACGCCGTCGACTTCAGCGCCCGCTCGATGTCGGCGGGGGTCGCGGAGGGCTTGGCCTGGAACAGCTGTGCGACGATCCCGGCGATGTGCGGTGCCGCCATCGACGTGCCGCTGATCGTGTTGAACGTGCCGAGGTCGAGCAGTCCCGGCCCGTTCTGCGGCGCCAGGCCGGTCGCGCAGATCGGCAGGTAGAGCCGGCAGGACGAGGTGATGTTCTCGCCCGGCGCCGAGATGTCCGGCCACGTCGCGGAGTTCGTGGCGAGACCGCGCGACGAGAAGTCGGACAGGGCGCCGTCGCGGGTACCGTTCTCCTGGTCGTTGTAGGAGGCCACCGAGATCACGCCGGGGGTCGGGTCGACGCCGGGCGGGTTGGACAGGTTCGCTGAACCGTCGCCGCCGTCGTTGCCGTTCGCCCAGACCACGACGACACCTTCGGCCACCAGCTGGCGCTGCAGCTTCACGGTCACCGACTCGGGGTCGAACGCACCGCCGCCAGATGGACCATAGGAGTTGTTGATCACCTTGATCGGCGGGCACGCCGAGGCGGGCACACCGGCGCCGCAGGGAGCCCGGTGGTTCTCCAGCACCCAGTTCAGCGCCGCGTCGGCGCCGAGGATGAGGATCGCCGCGCCGGTCGAGATCACGACGCCCTTCGCACCCGGCGCCGCGCCGCGGATCACCGGGCCGCCGGTGGTCTGCACGTCGCCGCCGATCGCGATGCCGGTGACGTGCGTGCCGTGGCCGCCCAGCGACGTCGTGTCGGTGTCGAGGAAGTTCGGCACCGGCACGATGCAGTTCGTCTGGGTCGAGCCGTCCAGGCACAGGCTCTTCAGGTTGCGGACGATCCGGCCGCCGAACGACGGGTGCGTCGGGTCGACACCCGAGTCGATCACCGCGACCGACACGCCCGCGCCCGTGAGCCCGAGGCTGTTGCGGGCGTCCAGGCCGCGGGTCGCGGTGTGCGAGGTCGAGCCGAGGAACTTGATCGGCTTCTGGACCTCGACGCGCGTCACGCCCGCCTTGGCCCTGGCGGAGGAGATCTGCGCGGAGTCGCCCCGCGCGGCTACGACGCCGATCTTGCGGAAGCTCGTGAGCTTCTGCAGACCGGCGGCCTCGACCGCCTGTTCCGCGGCGGCGATGTCGGCTCCGTGGACGTAGACCGTGGAGGCCGGTGCGGCCGTCGCGACAGGGGATGCGACGGCCACGAGCAGTACGGCGAGCGATGCAGCGCGTTTGTACATGGACCCTCCGTGAACATTGGCAGGCAATCCATCTAACGAGTGATCCACTTATCGGTGACGGCCATCACCGAATGTCTCGACCGAGTGCGTTTGGGCGACCCCGGACCGCTACGGTGTCCCCCCGTGCGGAAAGGTAGGGACTCGTGCGGCTGATCCGTCTGGGCGCTGAACCCTCGGCCATTGGGGCGGACATCCGTGCCGCCCTCACGGCGTGGGGCGCGGGTACCGGAGTTCTGGGTGGTATCGCGCTGATCGGCGTCCAACCACCTGACTGCCCGATGCCGCTGGACGCGATCGTCGTGCTCCCCAAGGGTGTTCTCGTGATCGTCGGCGTCGACCTGCCCGATCCCGGGATGAAGCTCGAGGCACCGCTCGGCGGTCAGTGGAAGATCGACGGCTGGCCGCTCGTCGCCAAGGACGGCACGGCGAACCCGGCGACGGAGGCCGTGGCGGCGGCGACCGCGGTGGCGCAGCGGATCCAGGCGATGCGCGCGGAACCGCTTCCGGTCAGCACTGTCGTGGCGGTCGGCCCGTTCGTGGGCCAGGTCGTGCAGCCGACGGTCGACCTCAACCGCGGCGTGCGGGTGCTGCACCCCAAACCGTCCACTGTGCTCAGTGCGGCCCGCGAGCTCGCGACGTCGACGGTGCCCTGCACGGCGGACCACGCGGCGAAGCTCTTCGCGATCCTGCAGAACACCGGCTCGCCGCCGGACGCGAAGGCGTTCATCGAGGAGGGTTTCAGCGACGCGGTCTCCCCCGACCTCGCGGCCGCCAGCACGATGCTGATCCCCAAGGCGCAACTGCAGCAGGTGATCGGCCGCAAACGCTTGCCAGGCAAGCTGACCTGGCTCTATCTCGCAGCAGCCGCACTGCTCGCGCTGATCCTCGTGGTGTGGCTCGTGGTGGCGTTGCCCGGCGACGACAAGCCGGCCGACGCCACGCCCGCGCCGACATCCGCACAGCCGACGACGGTGGTCGTGGACGGCACGACGTTCGTGCCGAAGGAGATGAAGAAGGACCAGGAGTGCCAGGCGCAGGCGTTCGGCGACGTGAAGGCGTGGCTGATCGCGAACGACTGCGGAGTGCTCCTGCGCGCCACCTACGAGACGACCGTGCAGGGCAAGCAGGTGACGGTGCTGGTGGCGGACATGGACGTGTACGACGCCCCCAGCGCGAAGTCGTTGCACGCGGTCGTCGCGCTGCCGGGGTCCGGCGGTGTGCACGGGCTGGACGGCAAGCCGCTGGAGAGCGCGGCGTTCGCGAACGGCACCAAGGGCAGCCACGTGACGCTGGCGTTCGCGGTGTGGACGGGCGGCGCGGGCGACCCGACGCTCGACCCGATCGCCAAGCAGGCGTTGCGACTGCCCACCACCCGGTAGCAAGGTGGAGGGCATGGTCGGACAACTTCGTTCTGTCGTACTCGACTGCCCGAACCCCTCCGAGCTCGCGTCGTTCTACGAGAAGCTGCTCGGCGCCGAACGCCTTCCCGGCGACGACGAGACCTGGGTCGTGATCGTGGCGAACGGCACGCGGCTCGCGTTCCAGCTGGCCCCCGAGTACCAGCCGCCCACGTTCCCCGATCCGCACGGCTCGCAGCAGTTCCACCTCGACGTGCTGGTCGAGGACATCGAGGAGGCCGAGCCGAAGGCGTTGGAGCTCGGCGCACGGTTGGTGCAGAAGGACAACGACGACACGTTCCGGGTCTACTCGGACCCGGTCGGGCACACCTTCTGCCTCGTGTGGCTTTCTTGATCGAGGCCTAGTCTGGCGGTCATGGACTTCGACGTCATCGTCATCGGTGGTGGCCCCGTAGGTGAGAACGTGGCCTGGCGGACGGCCGCGGGTGGCCTGTCCACCGCCATGATCGAGAAGGAACTGGTCGGCGGCGAGTGCTCGTACTGGGCGTGCATGCCTTCCAAGGCGTTGCTGCGGCCCGGTCACGCGCTCGCGGCCGCCCGCCGCGTGCAGGGCGTGAACGCGGGTTCGCTGGACGCGAAGGAGGTGCTCGCGCGGCGCACGGGCTTCACCTCCGACTGGGACGACTCGGGCCAGGTCAAGTGGGCCGAGTCGGAGAACATCCACGTCATCCGCGGCGAGGGTGAGGTCACCGGCGAGCGCGAGGTCACCGTGGGCGGCGAGGTCCACCGCGCCCGTCAGGCCGTCGTGGTGTGCACCGGCAGCGTGCCGAAGATGCCGCCGCTGGAAGGTCTCGCCGACACTCCCGTGTGGACTTCGCGCGAAGCCACGTCGGCGCGGGAGGTGCCGGAGTCGCTCGTCGTGCTCGGCGGTGGCGTCGTCGGTGTCGAGATGGCGCAGGCGTGGGCCCGGTTGGGCTCCAAGGTGAAGCTGGTGGTGTCGGGTGACCGGCCGCTGCCGAAGTTCGAGGAGTTCGTCGGCCCGCTGGTCGTGGAGGGCCTCGAGGAGGACGGCGTCGAGGTGCTGCTCAACGGGCGCGCCTCGTCGATCAAGCCGGGCGAGCTGACGTTGCAGGACGGCCGGGTCGTGCAGGGGTCGCACATCCTCGTCGCCACCGGGCGGGTGCCCGCGACCAAGGACGGCAAGCCGCTGACCATCGACGACTCCTGTCTGGTGTCCGGCGTGGACGGACGCTGGCTGTACGCGGCCGGTGACGTCACCGGCCGGGCGTTGCTGACGCACCAGGGCAAGTACCAGGCCAGGGCGGCCGGCACGGCGATCCTGGAGCGGTCCCGCGGGTTCGAGCCGAAGCAGTGGTCGGCCGGGCAGGCGTGGGCGGACCACGTGGCGGTGCCGCAGGTCGTGTTCACCGACCCCGAGGTGGCGTTCGTCGGGCACACCGCGGCGGAGGCACGGGCGGCGGGGCGTGAGGTCAGGGTCGTCGACCTGGACATCGCGGTCGCCGGGTCGTCGCTGCACGCGGACGGGTACAAGGGCAAGGCGCGGATGGTCGTGGACGAGCGCACGCGGACGCTGGTCGGCGTCACGTTCGTCGGTCAGGACGTCGCCGAGCTGCTGCACTCGGCCACGGTCGCGATCGTCGGAGAGGTCACCGTGGACCGGTTGTGGCACGCGGTGCCCTCGTACCCGACGATCAGCGAGGTCTGGCTCCGGCTGCTCGAGGCCTACGGCCTCTGAACCGGGTCCTGGGGTCGTTCCAGCACGGACCCGAGCATCCCGGCGAGCAGTTCGTTCGCCGTGCCGACCACGTACGCGCGGTCGTCCTCGCCGACTCGTTCGGCGAGCTTGAACAGCGCGTCCGCGGTCTGCACGGCGATCCGGAACGTCAGCATCACCGGGGCGTCGCCGTGGGCGCCGAACCGGTTGACGAACATCTCCGCCAGCCGTTCGGCCATCAGTTCGTACTGGTCGACGCTGGAGTCGAGGCGGTGGCTGTCCAGCATGTCGCTGAACCGCACCCGCCCGAAGCCGGGCAGCTCGTGCAGCATCCGCATGTACACGGCGACGACCTGCGTCATGGCCTCGCGCCACGTGTCCGCGATCAGATCCGCGGTGAACAACTCCTCCACTTCGCGGAGATAGGTCTCCATACCGCGAAGCGCGAGGGTGTGCACAACGGATCTTTTGTCGGGGAAGTACTGATAGAAGGAACCAATGGGCACTCCGGCCACGTCGACGATGCGAGCCGTGGTGATGTCGTCGTAGTCGTATTCGTTCAGCAGGCCCGCGCAAGCGTCGAGGATCGCGGAAACAGTTGCCGCGCCGCGCTGTTGCACAGGCTGCCGACGCATCACCCTGGCTAATCTGCCTTTTGCCGGATCTTCATGCACGCCGACATCTTTATCCATAAGAGCGCTTGAGCCCAAGCACAGGTTCCTGACAGGTTTCAGCCTGGATCTCCGCGGCGTTTGCGATGAACCACCCAGGCGAAGTCCACGACGCACACGACGGCGAGCAGCAAAAGCACCACGCCGAGCCAAACGAGGTCGGCTCGCAGCGCCAGCCACCCGGCCACCGAGTTGAAGACCAGGCCGAATCCGGCCAGCCACAACCTCAGGGTCAGCGCACTGCGCGGAGGCGCAGGGGGTGGCAGGTAGTCGCTCACCTCATCCGGTTTCCCGCAGCAGCTGCGTCTCAACCGGCCTGAGCCGTCGCGGCGGTTTCGTCACGTAGGGGCGAACGAGACGCGTCAGGGCCAGGCCAGGAGCGATCAGCGGGACCACGGCGGTCAGCACGGCGGCGGTGATGCCGGCCCGCACGACGTCCTGGGGCATGACGGCGACGCGGTCGACGACGAACGCACGCCGCCCGGTGATCGACACGGCCGCCAGGACGAGCAGGAACACGACCATGCTGAGGATCGCCCGCCGCACCGCGTGCTCGTACCCCGCCGCTTCGCCTGCGACCAGCACCGCGAACCACCCGGCGAGAGCGGGCAGCTGACCTCGTTCGGTGGTGGCCGCCCAGCTCAGGCCTCCCAGCGTGGCGAGCCAGGCGAGGACGTCGGCACGCTGCTGAGCCCATAGGGATGCCGAATCGAGGGGAATGCCGGTCCAGGTCAGCAGACCGAGCGGGCTGAGGGGATCGGCGGCGAGCTGGCCCAGCACCCAGGCCAGTGTCCACGCGGACAGCAGCACGGCCAGGACGAGTTGCCACCGGGGCCGGCGCACCACGCACTGGGCGAGCCGGACGATCTCCGCACGCGTCATACCCCCACCTTGCCGCCCCCTGGTGGTTTGTGGAGAAACGTCACCCCAACGCTCACCCTGTCGGCCCTCGTCCGGGCGCTTTCATCACGCAGCGCAATCCACGATCGGGGGACAGATCTTTCCTAGACTGAGGGACATGAGCATTGATCAGCTTCTGCGTCTTCCCAGCTACCTGATGCTCGGGCTGGTGCGCGAAGCTCGCCGGATCGGCCGCGCGGACCTGCGCGGGCCTCACCTGACGGTGCTCGCCTACCTGTCCGAGCAGGAGGCCGTGGCGCAGAAGCGGATCAGCGACCGGGTGCGGATGGACCCGAGCGACCTCGTGTCGGTGCTCGACGCCCTGGAAGAGCTCGGGTTCGCGCAGCGCAGACGCGACGAGAGAGACCGGCGCCGGTTCACCGTGTCGATCACCGAAGGCGGCAGGAGGGCGCTGCACGAGCGCCTGGAGGCGGCTCGGGCGCACGAGGAAGAGCTGCTGGCGCCGTTGACTCCGCACGAGCGCGATACGTTGGCCACACTGCTGCGTAAGGCGTACCTGCATCACGCTGATATGCGTGTAGATTAGACAGTCTGCGCTCAGCGACCCAGCGCGGGCAGGACAGTGCGAATCGGAATAAAAGCCGACGCCGCATGATATCGAGAAATGAGGCAAGTTGTCAAGCCCCTCCGATGACCTCCGGCTCGCCGAAATGGAGCCGGAGCAGGAATACGTGGCCATGTTGTACGGCCGGCTCGACGACCTCCGTGAACAGACGTCGAAACGACTCGCACAGTCGTTGCGACAAACCGGCGGCACGCACCAGATGCGGTCCGAGCGCGACACGTCCGTCGCGATGTACACAGATCAACTGGCCCAGTACAGCGCGGTCGAGAACGGCCTGGCGTTCGGCCGGCTCGATTTCCACAACGAAGACCGCTTCTACATCGGCCGAATCGGTCTCTTCGACGAGGACAAGGAATACGAGCCGCTGCTGATGGACTGGCGCGCGCCCGCCGCCAGGCCGTTCTACCTCGCCACCGCCGCCTCCCCCGACGGCGTGCGGCGGCGCAGGCACCTGCGGACCCGCTCGCGCAAGGTGATCGGCCTCGACGACGAGGTGCTCGACATCAACTCGGCCGACGTGACCCGCAGCGAGTCGCTGACCGGCGAGGCGACGCTGCTCGCCGCGCTGAACGAGTCGCGCACCGGCCAGATGAGCGACATCGTCGCGACGATCCAGGCCGAGCAGGACAAGATCATCCGGTCCGAGCTCAACGGCGTCGTCGTCGTGCAGGGCGGGCCCGGCACCGGCAAGACCGCGGTGGCCCTGCACCGAGCCGCGTACCTGCTGTACACGCACCGCCGACAGCTGGCGAAGCGCGGCGTGCTCGTCGTCGGCCCGAACACGACGTTCCTGCGCTACATCAGTCAGGTCCTCCCCTCGCTGGGCGAGACGGGCGTGCTGCTGTCCACGGTCGGCGAGCTGTACCCGAACCTGACGGCGACCGGCCGCGAGTCCGCCGAGGCGGCGGCCGTGAAGGGCCGCATCCAGATGGCGGACGTGATCGCCGCGGCCGTGCGGGACCGCCAGGAGGCGCCGCCGTCCGTCGAGATCCGCTTCGACAACGATGTGCTGCGCCTGGACCGGCGCGCGATCTCCGACGCGCGGGGCAGGGCGCGCCGGACCCGCCGTCCCCACAACGAGGCGCGCCGCACGTTCGCCCGCGAGATCATCTCGACGCTGTCGGGCATGGTCGCCAACCGCCTCGGCGGGCACCTGCTCGACAAGACGGACATGGACGACATCCGCCGCGAGCTGCGCGAGTCCGACGAGGTCCAGGCGGCGATCTCGTCGCTGTGGCCGGTGCTGACCCCGTTCTCGCTGCTCTCGGAGCTCTACCGGAACCCGAAGCGCCGCAACCGCGCGATGGCGAAGTTCACCCGCGAGGAGCGCGACCTGCTGCAGCGCTCCACCGACGACTGGACGCCGGCGGACGTGCCGTTGCTGGACGAGGCCGCCGAACTGCTCGGCGAGGACGACACGGAGGCCAAGGCACGCGCCGAACGCCAGCGCCGCCAGGCCATCGAGTACGCCCAGGGAGTTCTCGACATCCTCGACCTGGAGGATGACGCGGACCCCGACATCCTGATGGCAACGGACCTGATGGACGCTTACCGCCTGGCCGAGCGCCACGGCGTCGACCGCTACGAGACCGCCGCGGAACGCGCCGCGGCCGACCGCACCTGGACGTTCGGCCACGTCATCGTGGACGAGGCGCAGGAGTTGTCGGCGATGGCCTGGCGCACGCTGATGCGCCGCTGCCCCAGCAAGTCCATGACGGTCGTCGGCGACATCGCGCAGACCGGCGACATCGGCGGTGCGACCTCATGGGGTTCCGTGCTGTCGCCGTACGTGCAGAACCGTTGGCGCCTCACGGAACTGACGGTCAACTACCGCACGCCGGCCGAGATCATGGAGGTGGCCGCGGACGTGCTCGCCTCGGTCGACGCCTCCCTGGTGCCGCCGACGTCGGTGCGCGAGACCGGTGTGGCCCCCTGGGTCTCCACCGTGTCGTCGTTCGCGTCCGAGGTGCCCGCGCTGATCGCACGCGAGGTCGCCGCCGTCGGCGACGGCAAGATCGCGGTGATCGTGCCGGCCGCGCTGCTGCCGGCGGTGGGGTCGTCGATCGCCGACGCGGTGCCGGGTTCGTCCGTGGGCAACGAACTGGAAGAGGCCCAGGTCGTGGTGCTCGGCGTGACCGACGCGAAGGGCCTGGAGTTCGACTCGGTGGTCGTGGTCGACCCGGACGGCATCCTCGCCGAGTCGCCACGTGGCGCGTCGGACCTGTACGTCGCGCTGACCCGTGCCACGCAACGGCTCGGCGTCGTGCACACCGGAACGCTGCCGGACATGTTGTCCCGCTTGAAGGACGTTTCGTAGCGGTCGAGCGGAAGCCTGGGTGGCGACCAGAACGCCCCCAGGCTCACCGCGGCGGGGTCAGTGCGCCAGAGCAAGACCGACAGCCGCCGCGCCGACACCGAGCACGACGCTGACGACGACGTTCAGCAAGGCTGACCGGTACTTCTCGGTTTCCAGCAGCTTCACCGTCTCGTAGCTGAACGTCGAGTACGTCGTGAGCCCACCGCAGAACCCGACACCGAGCAGCGGCATCCAGGACGTGCCGACGACGAACCCGATGAGCAGGCACCCGACGACGTTGACCGTCAAAGTGCCCCAGGGGAAGTCCGAGGAGTGCCGCGACTGCACGAACCGGTCGAGCAGATAGCGGGTCGGCGCACCAAGAGCGGCACCGAGGAACACCACGAGCACGGTCATCGAGTCACCCGCAGCCCGAGAAACGCGGCCAGCACAGCACAAACCGGCGTGGCCGGCAGCGCCCACGACCACGACACGGCGTACGACGAGAACGTCGTGAAGCCGCCCAGAAGTCCAACGCCGAAGAAGGCACGCACCAACGGCCGGGGCACCAGCCCCATCAGCACGCCGATGAGGAACGACCCCAGCACGTTGATGACGAAGAGCCCCCACGCGCCGGGCACGAAGACCGACAGGCCGTAGCGCGCCACGCCGCCGAGCCCTCCGCCCAGCGACACCAGCGAGACGAACGCCAGCGGACGGTCAGGTCGTGGGTTCGGCAAGGTGCTCCACCAGGTGGTCCAGAGCCTTCAACGCGCGCACGACGTCCTCCCTCTCCGAGGACTCCAGCTTGGCCAGTGCCGCGCCGATCCGCTTCTCGTGTTCGCGCTGCCAGACGAGCAGCTGTTCGTGTCCACGGGGTGAGACGGACAGCCGTGCTACCCGCCTGTCCCTGGGGTCTCCGCCGCGGACGACGAGGCCTGAGTCGATCAGTTGGGACACCAGCCCGGACACGGTGTTGGGGGCGAGACGCAACGCGGCGGCCAGGTCGCCGACCTTCATCGGCGGGCGCTCGGCGAGGGTCTGCAGCAGCTCTACCTGCGCCATCGGCAGGGATTCCCACGGCCAGTCGGCCCGGATGCTCGTCCGCAACGCCCGGCGCAGGCGAGTGACGACGTCGGTGAGCGTGCGGGCTTCGTCTGACATGCGGAAATCCTACTGAACACCGGCTAATAGCTCTGTGTCAGATATAATCTGTTCACGATGAACTGGTTCGTCACGGAGTCGCCCAGACCGGCGTGGATCGCGCGCCGGTCGTACGCGCCTTGGCTGGTCATCGCGACGGTCTGCTTCGGTGCGTTCATGGGGCAGCTCGACGCCTCGATCGTCACGCTGGCGTTCCCCGCGATGAGCGCGCACTTCCACGCCGACCCGGAGTGGATCTCGCTCAGCTACCTGATCACGCTCGTGGCGCTGCTCGTCCCAATGGGCAGGATCGCGGACCGGGTCGGGCGCAAGATCGTCTACATCTACGGCTTCGCGTTGTTCACCGGAGCATCCGTCGCGTGCGTGTACGCGCCGGGGTTCGACGCGCTCATCGCGGCGCGGATCGCCCAGGCCGTGGGGGCGGCGATGTTGCAGGCGAACAGCGTCGCGCTGGTCACCACGGCGGTCGCGCCGGAGCAGCGGCGCAGGGCGCTCGGCGTCCAGGCCGCAGCGCAGGCGGCCGGGCTGGCGGCGGGGCCGTTGCTCGGCGGATACCTCACCGAGAACTTCGGGTGGCAGGCCGTGTTCGCGATCAACGTCCCCATCGGCGTCGTGGCCCTGATCGCGGGCCACTACCTGCTCCCCCGCACGAAGACCGCGCGGGACAAGGGAAAGCCGACGTGGCAGGTGCTGCCAGGGCTGACCGGGGTGCTGCTCACCTACGCCGCGCTGTTCGCGCCGATGACGTTGCTGCCGTTCACCATGAGACAACCCTTGGCACAGATAGGACTCACGGTCGCCGCGTTGCCGCTCGGGTTCGCGATCGCGGCGACGTTGCTGAGCAGGCCCGGCATCAGGACCGGGGCGCTGATCGCGGCCATCGCGCTGATTCTGCCCGTGCCGCAGGTGGTCCAGCTCGTCGTCGCGGGCATCGGGCTCGGGATCATCGCGCCGGCCTGCACGAAACGCGTCATGAGTGCACTCCCGGAAGGCTCGGCGGGAGTCGGGAGCGGGCTGGTCAACGTCGCACGGGGGCTCGGCACGGCGCTGGGCGTCGCCGTGGCGACGCTGCTTGTTCACACTTTCCAGTGACAGCAGTGGTTCTGCTGCAGCAATGCGGCCGACGCCCTGCCGCACCCGTGTGGCGTCTCGGTAGCCTGGTCACATGTCTGAACGGGTGAGCTGGGTTCCGGAAGGCGTCGACACGGGCAAGCCGAGCGCCGCACGTCTGTACGACTACCTGCTCGGGGGAGGGCACAACTTCGCGGCCGATCGCGCGCTCGCGGAGAAGTTCCTGCAGGCCCAGCCGAACGCCCGCACGATCGCGCGGCTGAACAGGGCGTTCCTGCGCCGCGCCGTGCTGTTCATGATCGATCGCGGCATCCGCCAGTTCCTCGACCTCGGTTCCGGCATCCCGACGGTCGGCAACGTGCACGAGATCGCGCAGAAGGCCGACCCGGAGGTCCACGTCGTCTACGTGGACTTCGAGGAGGTCGCGGTCGCGCACAGCCAGCTCATCCTGGAGCACGACCCGCGCGCGGCGATCGTCCAGGAGGACATGACGAGGCCCGGCGCGGTGCTGGAGGCGGCGCGGAACAGCGGTCTCCTCGACTTCTCGCAGCCCGTCGGCGTGCTCACGGCCGGTGTCTTCCACTTCGTGCCGCCGCAGGCCGACCCGAACGCGATCGTGGCGGCGTACCGCGACGCCGTGCCCCCGGGCAGCTACCTCGCGGTCTCGCAGTTCACCCAGGACCTGCAGCCCGAGGAGATGGCGGGCGTGGTCGAGGTCATGAAGAAGAGCCAGAACCCGATGTACCCGCGCACGAAGAGCGAGATCGAGGCGCTCTTCAGCGGCTTCGAACTGGTGGAGCCCGGCATCGTGCCGACGCCGTTGTGGCGGCCCGAGGTCACGAACACCGACGATCCGGACAAGGCGGGCATCTACGCCGCCGTGGGCCGCAAGATCTAACAGGCCTGTCGTTGTTGGCCGCACGGCGGCGAATCCGTACGCTCTGTGCACAGGATGGAACTCCCGGAACTCGCCGCCCGCTGGATGCACGCGTTGACGTCTACCGCGTACATCCCGCTGTCCCACGCCGAAATCGAGCAGGCCCTGCTCGATTCGCTGCGTGCGCTGCCGGAGTCACCTGAATCGGTTGCCCATCGATTGGTGTCACTGCACGCGACCGGACCCGACTCGTTGCGGGCCACGATCGAGGTTCTCTCGCCCACGTTCGACCTACCTGTCCTGGCCCGGTTGAGCTCCGCGTACGCACAGGCCATGCGGCTGGACGCGTTCGACCAGCAGGAGCAGATCAAGGTCGCGATCGTGCGGGCCAAACAGCGGGTCGAGCGCACGCTGCAGGTCAGCCAGGCGCGGTTTCAGGAGGTGTTCGACTCCGCCGCGCTGGGCATCGTGATCACCGACCTCACCGGCAGGTGCGTCGAGGCGAACGACACGCTCGCCGAGATCGTGGGCCTCGACTCGGGTGCCGACCTCACCGACCGCGACCTGCGCGACTTCTACCACCCCGAGGACCTGGCCGCCCTGGGCGCCTCGTACCGGAAGATGAGCGAGGGGCGCGTCGACAGGTTCCGCGACCAGCGCAAGCTGATCCGCGCGGACGGCGAGCCGGTGTGGGTGCACCTCGTGGTCTCGGTCCTGCGTGACGCGGACGGCCGGCCGACGCACCACGTGACGATGGTCGAGGACATCAGCGAGCTGCACCTGTTGCAGCGCAGCCTCGACCACCAGCTGCTGCACGACTCGCTCACCGGCCTGTCGAATCGCCAGCACTTCATCTCCCGGCTCGAACGGCAGCTCGACGGCAGCCCGATCACGCTGTACCACCTGGGTCTGGACGCGTTCTCGGTCGTCAACAACGGCCTGGGCCACGAGACCGGCGACAAGCTGCTCAAGATCGTCGCGAGCCGCCTGGGCGAGCTCGCCGCCGCGAAGAAGGCCGTGCTGGCGCGCATCGGCGGTGACGAGTTCGCGTTGCTGACGGTCGCGGACAACGTCACCTCGACCATCGAGGAGATCCAGGAAGCGCTCGGTGAACCGACCTTTGTGGACGATCACGGCATCGCGCTGTCGGCGAGCATCGGCGTGGTGGACCGCCCGCCGGCGTTCGCGACCGCCGGCGAGCTGATGCGGTGCGCCAACTCCGCGCTGCGCCAGGCCAAAGCGCGGGGCAAGCGGCAGTGGGCCTTGCACGACCCGCACGACGACGCCCGCCGCCGCGGCAAGTACGCGCTGGCCGCGTCGATGCCGGGGGCGTGGGAGCACGGCGAGATCGAGATCGTCTACGCGCCGGTGCACGACCTGGAGAGCCAGGAGGTGCTCGGCGCCGTGGCCCGCCTGCACTGGGACGACCTGAGCCACAACGACACGATGGCGCTGGCCGACTCCACGGGGCTGTCGCTGCCGATCGGCCGCTGGCTGCTGCGGGAGGCGTGCGCGCAGGCCGCGAGATGGGTCGAGGAGTTCGGCGACAGGGCGCCCACGTTGCACATCGCGCTGGGAGCCCTCCAGTCCCGCGACGAGGACCTGGTGGCCGACGTCAAGCGGGCGCTCGACGAGACCGGGCTTCCGCCGGAACGGCTGCGGATCGCGCTGGACATCTCGTCGGTGCTGGCCGGTGACGACAACGCCCTGGTGCTGCACGACAGCGGCATCGTCACGGCGCTGGACGGGTTCCACGGCGGCCACGACGAACTGGCCGTGCTGACCGAGGTACCGGTCCGCTCGGTGATCACCCGCGCGCCCGCGCCCAGGCCGGACTCCCCGCTGCACCAGGCGATGCGCGCCCTCATCGAGACCGTGCACGGCTTCGGCGTGCGGTTCGGCGTCGACGAGGTGCACACCCTCGACGACGCCGAGCACTGGCGGCAGGCGGGCGCGGACGGCGTGATCGGGCTGCTGCCCGCGCTGCCCGCGGCCGAGGTCACCGAGCTCCTGGCTACAGCTGCTTCACCGCGGCCAGAAGCTTCGTGAGCGAGTCCTTCGCGTCACCGAACAGCAGCGTCGTCTTCGGGTTGTACAGCAGCTCGTTGTCCACGCCCGCGAACCCCGGCCGCATCGACCGCTTCATGAACACCACGGACTTCGCGCGGTCCACGTCGAAGATCGGCATGCCGTAGATCGGACTCGACGGCTCGTCCCGCGCGCCCGGGTTCACCACGTCGTTCGCCCCGACGACCACGGCCACGTCGACCGACGTGATGCCGGGGTTGACGTCGTCGAGCTCCTTGAGCTGCTCGTACGGCACGTCGGCCTCGGCCAGCAACACGTTCATGTGCCCCGGCATCCGTCCCGCCACGGGATGGATCCCGTACGCCACGGACACTCCGCGCCGTTCGAGCTGCGCCACGAGCTCACGCACCGCGTGCTGCGCCTGCGCGACGGCGAGTCCGTACCCCGGCACGACGACCACGTTGTTCGCGTACCCCAGCAGGATCGCGACGTCCTCGACCGTGCCCGACTTGACCGTGCGCTGCTCTTCCCCCTGCGCGACAACGGTCGTCGCCTTGAACGCGCCGAACAGGATGTTGGCGAGCGACCGTCCCATCGCCTGCGCCATCAACCGGGTCAGGATGGTGCCGGACGCGCCGACGAGCGTGCCCGCGACGATCAGCAGCGTGTTCGCCAGCACGTAACCCGAGGCGGCGACCGCGAGACCGGTGAACGCGTTGAGCAACGAGATGGCGATCGGCACGTCCGCACCACCGACCGGCAGCACGAACAGCACGCCGAGCGCCAGCCCGACGACCGCCAGCAACCACAGCAGGAACCCGTTCGGCACCGCCATCGTCACCGCGCACAGGGCGACCGACGACGCGGCGGCCGCGATCGCGAGCTGCTGCCCGGCGGGCAACAGCACCGGGCGGGTCGTCATCAGCTCCTGCAGCTTCAGGAACGTGACCACCGAACCGGAGAAGCTGACCGAGCCGATCAGCACCGTCAGCACCGTCGCGAGCCGGAACAGAACGGTCGTGTCCGGCACCGCGAAGAACTCGGCCAGCGCCACCAGAGCCGCCGCCGCGCCACCGACTCCGTTGAACAGCGCCACCATCTGCGGGATGGCCGTCATCTTCACCGACCGCGCGGCCGGGATGCCGACCGCGACGCCGAGTGCGACGGCGATCAGGATCCACAGTCCGTTGTGGACGACGCCGTGGACGTACGCGGTGACGACGGCGACCAGCATGCCGAACGCGCCGATGAAGTTGCCGTAACGCGCGTATTTGGGCGAGCTCAGGCCTTTCAGCGCCAGGACGAAGCACACCGACGCGACGAGGTACATCAGCTGGACCGTCATCTTTTGAACATCTCCAGCATCCGGTCGGTCACCACGAACCCGCCGACGACGTTGACCGTGGCCAGGAAGACCGCGATCAGCCCCAGAACCAGCTCCAGGGTGCTCTCGGCGGACCCCGTGATGAGGATCGCGCCGACGAGGATCACGCCGTGAATGGCGTTCGCACCGGACATCAGAGGCGTGTGCAGGATCGTGGACACCTTCGAGACCACCTCGAAGCCCACGAACACGGCCAGCACGAAGATCGTCAGCAGGTCGATCACGGCAACTCCTTGCGGATCTGACCGTCGTGGGTGAGGCAGCAGCCGTCGAGCACCTCGTCCGAGAGGTCCGGCGAGACCGAGCCGTCCGCGATCATGAGCTTGAGCAGGTTCAGCACGTTGCGCGAGTAGAGCTTGCTGGCGTGCACCGGCATGGACGACGGCAGGTTCAGCGCGCCGTGCACGAGCACGTCGCCGACCCAGATCTCCTGTCCCGCAACGGAACCGGCGTAGTTGCCACCGGACTCCGCGGCCAGGTCGACCACGACGGAGCCGGCCGCCATGGCCTTGAGCATGTCCGTCGTGACGAGCACCGGGGCCTTGCGGCCGGGGATGGCGGCCGTGGTGATCACGACGTCGGACGCCGCCACGTGTTCGCCGATGAGTTCTCGCTGGCGTTCCAGGAACTCCTCGGACTGCGCGGACGCGTAGACGCCGGACTGCGTCTCGAGTTCGAGTTCGATGAACTTCGCGCCGAGACTGCGGACCTCCTCGCCCGCGGCCTTGCGCACGTCGTACGCCTCGACGACGGCGCCCAGCCTGCGTGCGGTCGCGATGGCCTGCAGTCCCGCCACGCCCGCGCCCAGCACCAGCACCTTCGCCGGCGGCACGGTGCCGGCGGCGGTGGTGAACATGGGCAGGAAGCGCGGTAGTCGTTCGGCGGCGACGAGAACCGCCCGGTAGCCGGCGACCAACGCCTGGGAGGACAGGGCGTCCGCGCTCTGGGCACGGGTCACGCGGGGCAGCAGGTCGAAGCTGAACGACGTGACGTTCCGCCGCGCATAGACGTCGAGTAGTTCCCGCTCGCCTTGGGGCTGCAGGAAGCTGATGGTGACGGCACCCGGTTTCAACGCGGAGGCCTGGGCGATGGTCAACGGCTGCACGGACACGACGACGTCGGATTCCGGCGTCGGGTCCTCGGGCGTCACCACCGCCCCGGCCGCGCGGTACGCGGCGTCGAGGGCGTGGGCGTGACGCCCGGCGCCTTCCTGTACGTGCACGGTCAGTCCAGCGTCGACCAGCGACGACACCGTTTCCGGTACGCAGGCGACTCGGCGCTCGGCGGGCCGCGACTCTGCGGGGGTTCCCACTCTCACCGTACGCACGTTACGCGATCAAAGGTGACCTGGGCCACATCACAGTTGCCAGAGCTCTGCGCCGGCCGAACGGCAACGCGGACCCGGCCGCCGCCGCGGCCGGGGCGAACACCGCGAATCAGTGGGACACAGGGCATCCGGTGGGCTTGGCCGCGGGGAAGAAGTTCGGCAGCAGCTCACCTGTGTCGTAGTACCGGTGGTACACCGGTGTCAGCCCGCCCGACACGGGTGGCACGATCCACGACCAGTCCGCGGGGCAGGTGCGTCCGGCGGCCTCCTCCTTCTCCAGGTGCGTCAGGAACCTCTGCGACTCCGTGTGGTGGTCCGTGATCGTGACCCCGGCCTCCGCGAACGAGTGCAGGACGGCGCGGTTGAGCTCCACCAGAGCTCGGTCGCGCCACAACGTCGCCTCCGACGACATGTCCAGGCCCATTCGCTTGGCGAGGTACGGCAGCAGGTCGTAGCGGTCGTGGTCGGCCAGGTTGCGGGCGCCGATCTCGGTGCCCATGTACCAGCCGTTGAACGGCGCTGACGGGTAGTCGATCCCGCCGATGCGCAGTCGCATGTTGCTGATGGCGGGAACGGCGTGCCACTTCACGCCGAGCGCCTTCAGCCACGGGAAGTCCGGGTGGGACAACGGGACTTCCAGCACGTCGTCGGCGGGGATCTCGACGAGCGCGGGTTCTTGGCCCTTGCAGGACACCATGAGCGGCAGCACGTCGAACGGGCCACGTGTGGACGGCGGCTGCCAGCCTCGCTTCAACGCGAGGTCGGTGAGGTCGAGGTTGCGCGCGTCGCCGAGCACTCCGCCGTCGGAGCCGCGGTAGGCGGCGTAGCGGATGATCTGCTCGTTGACGATCCGCGGCGGGTCCATGCCCGGCTCGGCGGGGGCGAAGACGGTGATGACGGGCCGGATCTTGCCCTTGTTCGTGGCCACGCGGAGGTGCTCGACGCACTGCTCGGCCACTTCGGCGGGAGCGGACACCTCCCGCTGGTCGCGCACTTTCAAGCTCCGCCAGTAGAGGCGGCCGATGCAGCGGGAGCTGTTGCGCCAGGCCACCCTGGCGCCGAAGGTCAGTTCGGCGGTGGTGTGGCGGTAGGTGCCGGTCGCGGCGATCTCCGCGTGCACTTCGGCCAGCCTGGCCTCGACGGGACCGAGGTCCGGGTTCTCGGTGTGGTGCTGCCGGACGAAGTCCTCAGCCTCGGCGATGTCGATCTCGCCGGTGTTCTCGACCTGCGCCGGGGGAAGCGCCGTGAGGGAACGGGGCATCACGTCAGTCGGGACGGGGGTCATGGCGAGGCACCGTAGTTGCGCTTTCGTGGAGTAGGAACCGCCTGTCGCGCTACGCCATCTGGATCACTGGACCGCGTCCGACACGCTCAGCGAGTGCTTGATCCTACAACCGGGTGACAATGGGCGCGACAAAGGGTGGTTCTAAGCCGTTATCGCGCCGACATCAAACATTGACCAGTGATTCAGTTCACCACCGGATTCGACCCGTTCGAGTGAACTTCGGCGGGCACCTCCCACGAGGAGAAGCGAGTCATCCCCCGCATTGCCAAGGATGGTGGCACCACTCGGAAGGCGAAGTTCCGCAATGCCAACGCCACAGGTGATCGGACCTCGATCCCGAACTTCCCGGCCATCCGCGAGCCTTTCCACACCGATTGGGCGCGTGGCCGCCGCAATGCGTCATAGCGCGCGAGATCACCGTCGACCGAGGCCAGCGTCACCGCGTCCTCCAGCGCCATGCACGCCCCCTGACCGAGGTACGGCGTCATGGCGTGTGCGGCGTCGCCCAGTAGTGCCACCCGGCCGCTCACGAACGTGGGCAGCAGCGGCAGCTCGTAGATGTCGTGCCGGATCACGTCCGGGGTGGACGCCAGCAGTTCCGGCAACGGGTCGTGCCAGCCGGCGAACAGCGCCACCGGGTCCAGGTCGGCCGAGGCCGGCGCGACGGTCGCGACATACCAGCAGACCCGGCCGTCGCCGAGAGGCAGGACGCCCGCCTCGCCGCCGGGACCGAGTGTCTGCGAGAGCGGCAGCTCGTAGGGCCCCGGCGCCACCCCTCGCCACGCCGTGGCCCCCGCGTACACCGGTCCCGGCGCGTCGGGCAGCAGTTCCGCGCGGAGGCGGCTGTTGATGCCGTCCGCCGCCACCACGAGATCCGCGTCCAGCTCGTCAACGCCGGTCACCTCGGCGTTGTTGAAAAGAATCTCGGGCGGCAACGCGCGCAGCAGCACGCCGTGCAGATCGGCGCGATGGATCGCGATGACGTTCTGCTGGCCGACGTCGGGCAGGTGCACCAGCCAGCGCCCGTCGGATGCCCTGACACCGCCGGACACACGGGGCGTGCCCAGTCGCCGGACCTCGTCGGCGAGTCCCAGCCACTCCAGCGCCCGCAGCGCGTTCGGCATCACACCCACGCCCGCGCCGACCTCGCCGAACGTGGCCGCGCGTTCGTGGACGACGACCTCCCACCCGACGCGTCGCAACGACACCGCCGTCGCCAGCCCGCCGATGCCGCCACCCACCACGATCGCCTTCACGACTCCTCCTCTACAGATGTAGAGGACTCTACATCTGTAGACTACAGCTGTAGAGAGAGATTGGGACCACAGTGCGCAGAGACCTCATCACCGACGCCGCGATCCAGCTCGTCGCCGAACAGGGCATGCGCGGGCTCACCCACCGCGCGGTCGACCGCCGCGCCGGCCTGCCGGAGGGCTCCACCAGCGCGTACTTCCGCACGCGCAAGGCGTTGATCGAGGGATTCGTCGAGCGGCTCGCGAAGCAGGAACAGCTGGACATCGCACCCGATCCGGACGACGTCGCGGGCAGCATCGCGAGAACCCTCGACAGCTGGCTCGTCGAGCGGAACAGGACGCTCGCGAGGTACGCGGCGATGCTGGAGGCCACGCACCACCCCGAGCTGAAGTCGATCATGGCCCACTCCCCGCGCGAGCAGGCCACCGCGATCGCGAAGATGCTGGGCCACGAGGATCCCGAACGGGCGGGCGCGCACTTCACGGCGTTCTTGGAGGGCCTGCTCTTCTACCGGCTCGTCGGCGCCGGCAGCACGGTCGGGCCGACACCGGGCACCGAGGAGAGCGTGCGGGATCTCAAGACGGCCGTGGAAAAAGCGTTGCGGCCGTAAGTACCGTGGGTTTCATGGGATTCGGGTACGGGGTCTTCTACCTCTGATCACGGACGTGTGCCACCGCGCAACACGTCCTGATTTCGCGTACCCAGAAGAGGATCCCCGTGCGTTCGCATGTTCATTTGACGACCCAAGATCTCACCAAGGGCTATGAGGCCGGGCCCGTCGTCGACGGCATCTCCCTGAAGGTCTCCGCCGGCCAGCGCCTCGGCGTCATCGGTGAGAACGGCCGCGGCAAGACCACGCTGCTCCGCCTGCTCGCCGAAGACCTGGTGCTGGACCAGGGAACCGTCACCCGCCACGGTTCGTTGAGCCTCGTGCAACAGGAAATGCCCTTCCACGAGGGCGAAACGGTGGGGGACCTGCTGTCCGGAGCGCTGCGCGAAAGCCGCGAGGCACTGTCCGAACTGGACTGTGCGGCGGCGCCGTTCGACGAGCAGCGCTACGAGAAAGCACTGGCTCACGCCGAGGACATCGAGGCCTGGGACGCCGAGCGCCGTGCCGAGATCGCGCTGAAGGCCCTCGACGCCGACCACGACCGGGCGACACCGCTCGCACGGCTCAGCGTGGGGCAGCGTTATCGGGTCCGGCTCGCGTGCCTGCTCGCCGAACGCGCTGACGTCCTGCTGCTGGACGAACCGACCAACCACCTCGACGCGGGCGCGCTGGCGTTCCTGACCGAACGCCTGCAGCAGCACCACGGCGTCGTGGTGCTCGTGAGCCACGACCGCACGTTGCTGGACGAGGTCTGCACCCAGTTGCTCGACCTCGATCCCGCGCCGGACGGCGAGGTGCACCTGCACGGCGGCGGCTACCGGGCGTTCAAGGAGGCCAAACGCGCCGAGCGGCAACGGTGGGAGCAGCGGTTCGCCCAGGAGGAGGCCGAGCACGACGAGCTGGCCGAGAAGGTCGAGCGCGCCCAGTCCCGCCTGAGGGACGGCTGGCGCCCTCCGAAGGGCACCGGCAGGCACCAGCGCACGACTCGTGCGGCGAACAAGATGCGCAACGTCGCCCGCAGGCTCGAAGAGCTCGGCGACCAGCGCATCGGTGCTCCCCCGCCCCCGTTGCGCTTCACGCCGCCGGAGCTGGAGGCGAGCGGCGACCTGCTGCACGCCACCCCGCTCGAAGTGCCGGGAAGGCTGCGCCTCACCGAGCCGATCTCGCTCAGCGCGGGCGAGAAACTGCTGATCACCGGCCCGAACGGGGCGGGCAAGTCGACGTTGCTCGGCGTGCTCGCCGGACGCGTCACGCCTGTCCGCGGCACGGTGCACCACGTCGGCCGGGTCGCCCTGCTGGCCCAGGAGTCCGCGTTCGAGGACGAGGACGCCACCGCGGTCCAGCTGTGTTCGCGCGTGGAGGACATCGGTCTGCTCAGAGGGAAAGACCTGGTGCGCCCGGTCGGCCGCCTGTCCACTGGACAACGCAGGCGACTGGAGCTCGCGATCCTGCTGAGCGGCTCGCCCCACGTCCTGCTGCTCGACGAACCGACCAACCACCTGTCGATCGCCCTGGTCGACGAACTGACCGAGGCCCTGCACCAGACCAGAGCCGCCGTGGCCGTCGCGACCCACGACCGGCAGATGCGGACAGATTTCGGCTCGTGGCGGTCCGTGACCCTCGAATCATCTTCACGAAGTAATGAAACTTCTGTAGCTTCGAAATAGGTCCTCTGCCGAGCACTGGGAGGTGTGCGAGATGACCGAACTGATCTCCGATGAACTGCCCACGACGCGCCAGAACCCGTTCGACCCGCCAGCCGAGGTCACCCGGATCCGCGACCAGGCCCGCATCAGCAGGCTGAAGTTCGCCGACGGTCACCTCGGCTGGCTCGTCACCGGTCACCACCAGGTGCGAGAGGTCCTGGGGAGTCCGAAGTTCACGACCAACCCGGCCGAGCACCACCTGCTGGACCTCAGGTTCCAGGGCGAGGTGCCGAAGGAGCGCCGCAAGGTCGAACCCGGCATGTTCCTGAGCCAGGACCCGCCGGACCACACCCGGCTGCGCAAGATGCTGCAGGGCCAGTTCACGGTCCGGCGGATGAACCAGCTGTCCGAGTGGATCGGCACGATCGTCGACGACCAGCTCAAGCACCTGCGGTCGCTGGGCGGCAAAGCGGACCTCGTGAAGGAGTTCGCGCTGCCGGTGCCGTCACTGGTGATCTGTGCGCTGCTCGGCGTCGACTACGACGAGAGGCACAGGTTCCAGGACGACACGACGAAGCTGCTCAGCCTGGACTCGACGTTCGAAGAGGCCATGGCGGCCATGAAGCGCATCCAGGAGTTCATGCGCGAGCTGATCGTCCGCAAGAAGGCGGAACCGGGCGACGACATGATCAGCGATCTGCTCGCCACCGGGGAGCCGACCGACGAGGAAGCGTCGAACATGGCGCTGCTGCTCCTGCTGGCGGGCCACGAGACCACGGCGAACATGCTGGGCCTCGGCACGTTCACGCTGCTGCAGCACCCGGACCAGCTCAAGATCCTGCGCGACGAACCGGAGGTCGTCGACAACGCCGTCGAGGAGCTGATGCGGTACCTGTCGATCATCCACTTCGGACCGGTGCGCACCGCCACCGAGGACGTGGAGATCGAGGGCCACCTCATCAAGGCCGGCGACACCGTGCTGACGCACGTGCCGACGGCCAACCGCGACCCGGAGAAGTTCCCCGGCAACCCCGACGAACTGGACCTGCGCCGCCCGGCCGGCGGGCACGTGGCGTTCGGGCACGGCATCCACCAGTGCCTGGGTCAGCAGCTGGCCCGCATCGAGATGAGGATCGGTTTCTCCAAGCTGTTCCAGGAGTTCCCGGACCTCCGCCTCGACGTCGATCCCGAGGAGGTGCCGCTGCGCACCGACATGGGGATCTACGGGGTCCACTCGCTGCCAGTAGCGTGGTCGGCATGAAGATTTCCGTCGACCAGACGAAGTGCTGCGGTTCGGGGATGTGCGTTCTGACCGACCCGGACCTGTTCGACCAGAACGACGAGGACGGCACGGTCGTCCTCCTCACCGAACACCCGGACGCCGGGCACGAGGCCACCGCGAAGGAAGCGGCGAGCCTCTGCCCGGCGGGCGCGATCACGATCAGCTGATCCGCCACGCGTTGCCGACCCGCCAGGCGACACCCGTGCCCCGTCGCCTGGCGCCAACGCCCGCACGAGGTCGTACGCTCGCGGCATGAACACCGCGCCGGGCTGGTATCCGGACAACGCCGATCCGCGTTTCGTCCGGTGGTGGGACGGCGTGCAGTGGACGCCGCACGTGCAGCCGCGCCAGGAGCAGTCCGACGCCCGCCACACCGAGGTGGAGATGGGCGGCACCGGCCAGGAGCGGGTGGCGCGGCAGGTGCAGCGCGCGGGCGTCCAGGGCGCCGTGCCCGGAGGCGGCGGCACCCTGCTCACCGAGCCGGTCCTGGTCGTGAACCAGAAGGCGAAGCTGATCGAGATGTCGAACTCCTACGTCATCTACGACCAGCACGCCCGCCACATCGGCACGGTGGAGCAGGTCGGCCAGTCCGGCGCCGCCAAAGCGTTGCGCGCCTTCACCAAGATGGACTCGATGCTCGACGTCCGCCTGGAGATCCGCGACCAGCAGGGGCTCCCCCTGCTGCGCATCACCCGTCCCGCGACGATGTGGAAGTCGAAGGTCCTGGTCGAGCGCGGCGACGGCATGCCGATCGGCGAGATCGTCCAGGAGAACGTCTTCGGCAAGGTCCGCTTCGCCTACGTGTGCAACGGCATGAAGGTCGGCGGCATCTACGCGGAGAACTGGCGCGCGTGGAACTTCTCGCTGCAGGACCGCGCCGGCACCGAGGTCGCGCGCATCACCAAGACCTGGCAGGGCATGGCGAAGGCCATGTTCTCGACCGCGGACAACTACGTCGTGCAGCTCCACCAGCAGGTGCCGGACCCGTTGCGCAGCATGATCGTCGCGTCCGGCGTCACGGTCGACACGGTCCTCAGCCAGAACCAGGGCTAGTGGCGAGGCGGAGTTCGTCGACCTCCGCCTGGAACCCTGCCGCCGTCAGCGTTTCCTCGGCCAGCTGCCAGTAGTCCCTGGCCTCCTCGCTCCGGCCGGACCGCTCCAGGGCGTTGCCCATCACCCTCAACGACCGCCCGAGCTCCGGCGGCGACCCCATCTTCCGAGCCTGTTCCACGGCCAGCGAGGCCAGGCTCAGCGCCTCCTCGGCGGACGAGGCCAGCCCGGACCTCAGGCGCCACACCCAGATGCGGCCCTGCCGGTCGTCGTGCTCCTCGAAGAACTCCCAGGCCTGCCGCAACTGCTCCTCGGCCAGGGCGCCCTGGCCCGACCGCACCAGCGTGTCCGCCAGGAACAACCGGATGTTGGCCGCGAAGTCCGGATCGCCGAGCTTCTGCGCGGCGGCCAGCGAGGACCGCAGGAACGCGGCGGACTCGGCCAGTTCGCCCGTGAACTGGTGCAACCGCCCCAGTTCCAGGGTCGCCATCAGCTCGCTCTGCTCGTCCCCCAACTGCCCGGCGACCCGCCGGGCGCGTTCGAGGTACTCCTGGGCGGCGGCGAGCCCGCCGGCCCGGCGCTCGATGGCACCCAGCGAACACAGCACCTCGATCTCACCGTGCGGGTTGCTGGAGGCGACGAACCGGGTCATGGCCTCGCGATGAGCCTCACGGGCCTCCGCGGACCGGCCGCTCCACTCGTGCATCCACCCCATGCCGTACCAGCCGTAGGCCTCGCCCCACACGTCACCGGCGGCGGCGAACCCCTCCTGCGCGGCCTGGAAGTCGGCGAAGGCCGAGGCGTAGTCGTGCAGCCGGACGCGCAGGATCCCTCGCTGCTGGAACAACATCGGCCGCCGCGTCACGGGCGCGCAGGAGAGTCCCAGCGCGTTGATCTGCTCCCAGTCGTCGAACCGGGCCCGCAGGTCGCAGAACGCGGCCGACCGGACCGCCAGCTCGGCGGCCAGCGACCCGAGGCCCAGCGCCGCGGCCTGGGTGACCACGGCGTGGATGTTCAGCCACTCCGCGTCGAACCAGTCGGCCGGATCGCCGAGGTCGAACCGTTCCAGCGCAAGGGGTTCCAGCCGGACGCCCTGGTGCGGCAGCTCCACGTCGGCCCGCATCGCCAGGTCGAGCCACTGCTCGAACAACGCCTTCAAGGCAACAGCCGGGTCCTCGGAGGCAGCCTCACGGCCGAAGGCGCGCAACAGGTCGTGCAGCCGATAACGCACCTGCCCCAACGCATCGCGTCCCGCGTAGTCGACCAGCCGGGCGTCGACCAGCGCCTCGACGTGGTCCTCGGCGTCGTCGAGGTCCAGCCCCAGCAACGGAGACGCCACCCAGGCGGGGAAGTCCGGTGTGTCGACCAGCGACAGCAGGCGGAACGCGGTCCGGTGCGACTCGCCCAGGCCGTCGTAGGACAGCGCGAGCGAGGCCCGCACGTCGAGATCGCCCAGCGACAACTCGTCGAACCGGCGGCGTTCGTCGGACAACCGGCCGGCGAGTTTCGCGAGCTGCCAGTGCGGCCGCGCCACCAGCCGGGCCGCCGCCACCCGCAACGCCAGCGGCAGCTTGCCGCAGTAGTTCACGATCTCCTGCGCCGCACCGGGTTCGGCGGCACAGCGAGCCTCGCCGACAGCGGCCCGCAGCAACGCCAGCGCATCGGTGGAGGGCAGCACGTCCAGCGGCACGACGTGGGCGGCCTCCAGGCCGGCCAGCGCGGCCCGGGAGGTCACCAGGGCGGCACCCGAGGTGGTTCCCGGCAGCAACGGCCGCACCTGGGCCTCGTTCACGGCGTTGTCCAGCACGACGAGGATCCGCCGGTCCGACAACAGGTCCCGGTACAGGTCGACCCGGTCCTCCACGGAGGACGGGATCGCGCCACCGGAGACACCGAGTCCGCGCAGCAGGCGGTCCAGCGCCGCGGCGGGCTCGACGGACTTCTGCTCACCGCCGCGCAGGTTGAGGTACAGCTGCCCGTCCGGGAACGTGTCCCGGACGGCATGGGCGCAGTGCACGGCCAGCGAGGTCTTGCCGACGCCACCGGGTCCGGTGATCGTCCACGTGCCGCCGGCGCGCAACCCGGCCGTCAGACGGGCCACCTCGTCGGACCGCCCGGAGAAGTCGCCGACCGCGGGCGGCAGCCACGAGGGTCCGGACTGGACGGCGACCGGCGCCGAGGAGCCCGCCAGCACCTCCATGTGCAGCGCGCGCAGTTCGGCGTTCGGGTCGATGCCGAGCTCGTCGGCGAGCACGTCGCTGGCCCGCCGGTAGACGTCGAGCGCCTGCGCCTGCTGGCCGGTGCGGTGCAGGGCGAGCATCAGCTGGTACCAGAAGCGTTCGCGCAGCGGGTGTTCCGCGACGAGCGACCGCAGTTCGTCGACGATCTGGTCGTGCCGGCCCAGCTGCAGCTCGGCGTCGTTGCGGCGTTCCAGCACCTCCCAGCGCTGCTCGTTGAGCCGCTGCACGTCGGTCTGTTCCATCCGCAGCGACGACACCTGCTCCAGGGCCGGGCCGCGCCACAACGCCGCGGCCTCGCCGAGCAGGCGGGCCTCGGTCTCCAGGTCGGGCGCGCGGCGGGCCTCGGCGCGCAGCCGCTGGAACGTCAGCAGGTCGAGCTGGTCGTCCTCGACGTGGATCGAGTACCCGGTGGGCCACGTGCGGACGAGTTTGCGGTCGGCCAGGTCGTCCAGCGACTGTCTCAACCGCATGACGTACGTCTGCAGAGTCGCGCGCGCCGAACCGGACGGCTCTTCGCCCCAGAGGTGTTCCATCAGCTCGTAGGACGACACCGGCGCGTTCGCCTTCATCAGCAATGCGGCGAGCAGGACACGCTGCTTGGCCGAGCGCAGCTCCACGACCCGGCCTGAGTCGATGACCTGCAACGATCCGAGAACCCTGAACCCCCACCGCCGTTGCATGAGCCGATCCTAACCAGCCGGTAACCCTAGGTGTCAGCGAAATGTCAGCGGGTCACGTGATGCTTCTCGCTCATGAGCAAGACAACCTTCGTCGCCGCCGCGGCGTTGTCGTCGGGAGCGGTGACCTACCGGGTCCGCACCGGCATCCGCTGCTGAGGCACACCAGACTGGAGCGGCGTCTTGGCCCCCAGCGGGGCGTCGCTCCTCTCCAGACGGTGTCACCGGGGCCCGAAGCCCAAACCTCTCCTCGGGCCCCGGTGACGCCTCCCGGCTCAGGCCGCGCCGCGCGACGCCGTCATGAACTTCCCCAGGCGTGACGCCAGATCGTCCGCGGCCTCGTTGCCCCGCAGCCGTTCCGCCTCCTGCTTCAACGGCCTCATGCGATCCCGCGTGCGGGCCGAGCGGATGGGACCGGACAGCGCGATCGCCTGTTCCCCGATCTCCCGCGCCTGTTCGGCCTCGTTCTGCACGAGGTAGTTCATCGCGAGCGCGGCCAGCCGGAACGACTGGCTGCGCGACGCCTCAGCTCCGTCCGAGGAGATCGCCCTGGTGAGCAGCGGGATCGCCGACCGGGCGTACTTCACGTCGCAGGTGCGCGCGAGTTCGGTGTGCACCATGCCGCCGATCGACACCAGGTCGGCCAGGTCGAAGAACTGCGCCCACGGCGGTGCGTCCTCGGCCACGGACCGGTGGAACTCGTCCTCGGCGCGTGCGAACTGGCGCAGCGCCTGCCTTTCCGCCCCCATCTTCGCGAACGCCCACGCCTCGTTGGCGTGCAGGATCGACACGGCCAACGTGGACCCACTGGCCTGCGCGATGGGCAGACCCCGTTGGAACGACGACAAAGCGTCTTCCGCCAGCTCGTAGTGCAGGTGCACACGACCCATCCGGTAGTGGATGTTCGCTTCCAACGCGCTGTTGCCCGACTCGCGCGCGAGGCACATCGCACGGCCGAAGTGCAGGTGCGCCGATTCGAGCAGACCCATGTCGAACGACGCCCAGCCGGCCAGGTTGTGCAGGTCCGCGATGGCCACCTGGAGCCGGTGCAGCACCTGTCCGGACGAGCTGGTGTCGATCAGCGGGTTCGCCCAGTTCAGCAACGCGACGCAAGCGTCCCGGCAGGCACCGCCGCCGTATTCGTGGTCGAGTGCCCGCAGCGCACTCGTCAGGGTCTCGACGTGCCGCACATCGGTCTTGTCCACGCGGCCTGGAAACGCATCGCCGTTGAACATAGGTTGGCCCTCCTGACGTGCGCCGCGCACCTCTCGTGGAGATACCCGTTACACACCGCCGGTACTCACCGCGCCGCCGCCACCATCCCGCTGTCAGGCCTGGTCGTGAAGGGTCTTTCGACTCTCCTGGGGGCATGCCGACGCGACCGCCACAACGCCGTGGTGGTCGCGCCTACGATCTCGGACGGTCGTGGTGAACGGAAAGGGGCCAACGAGGTGTCGGCGCACGGGAACTGAATCCATGCGCCGTGACGACTCCTCACCGGAACGGCCGATCAGGTCACTCTTCCAGGGTCACCACCTGAGCGGGACACCTGTCCACCGCGTCACGAACGCCCGGCAGCAGGTCGGCCGGGGGTTCGGCGACCAGCACGATGCCGAGCCCGTCGTCGTCCGACTGGTCGAACACGTCCGGTGCGGCTAGCACGCACTGGCCCGATCCGATGCACCTCGTCTGGTCTATCCGGACCGTCACGTCACCACACCACCGGGATCGCGGCGGCGCCGTAGGTGATCATGTCGTTGCGGTAGTTCATCTCCGTGACGGGCACGGCGGGACGCAGGTTCGGGAACCGCTCGAAGAGCGTCCGCAGGCCGATCTGCAGCTCCGCACGGGCCAGGTTCGCGCCGAGGCACTGGTGCGGCCCGAACCCGAAGCCCAGGTGCGACACGGCGTCCCGTTCCAGGTCCAGCTCCTCGGCACGCGGGCAGAGCGCCTCGTCGAGGTTCGCCATGAGCGACACGCTCACCCAGTCCCCCGCCTTGATCAGCACACCGTCGACCTCGACGTCCTCGGTCGCCCTGCGGGTGAGTCCGGGCCCGCCGAGCTGGCCGACCGTGTACCGCATCAGCTCCTCGACCACGACGTCCGCACGGCTCGGGTCGCGCCGCAGGATCTCCAGCTGGTCGGGCTTCTCGAACAGGTGCAACGTGAAGAGGCCGAGGAAGTTCGACGTGGTCTCGTGCCCGGCGGCGAGCAGCCCGATGCAGAGGAAGATCAGCTCTTCCATGCTGAAGTCGGTGTCGTTGGCCATCAGGCCGATCATGTCGTCGTTCGTGCCCGCGGCCCTCTTCGCCTCGACGATCGGCGTGAGCACCTCCGCGAGCGTGGTCGCGTGTGCGAGGTACTCGTCCTTCGAGCCGTTCTTGCCGAAGAGGTCGCCGGCCGTGGCCTGGAAGAGCTCCTGGTGCTCCGGCGGCACGCCCAGCAGCTCGGCGATCACCAGCGACGGCAGCGGCAGGCACAGCGAGGTGACCAGGTCCGCGGGAGCGCCCTTGGCCTCCATCACGTCGAGGTGCTCGTCGACGATCTGCTGGATGCGTGGACGCAGTTCGTTCATGCGCTTGACCATGAAGCCGCGCGAGAGAGGACGACGCAACCGCATGTGCTCGGCGCCGTCGATGCCGTTGATGTTGCCGGGCTGGTCGGGGTCGAGCACTGCCTCGCCGTCGTCGGTGCGCATCTCCGGCTGTCCGCCCTTGCGGGTGCTGAACCGCGGATCGGAGAGCACCTGCCGGACACCGGCGTAGCTGGACACCATCCAGGCCTCGACACCGTTGGGCCAGATCATCCTGACCGGCCCGTCGCTGACGGCCTCGGCGAAGCCGACCGGCGGGTGGAGCGGGTGGCCACGTTCGTGGTGGACCGGGCAGACAGCGGCTTCAGTCACGGGTGTTCCCCTCAACAGAACAGAACTGTTCTTTTGATTACATGACCGAACGTAGCGAAGAAACTACTCTTTGACGAGTTGTTTGGTCCTGAAGGTCCCGATGAGCGGTCTCAACAGGCCGTCGACGATCCCCTCGATCACGCCCTGCTCCTCGGACCTGAGCACGAAGGTCGAGATCAGAGCGGTGATGAGGACGTCGGCGTCGAGGCGCTCCGGCAGTTCACCGCGCGCCTTCGCCCGGTCCACGGCGACCCGCAGGTGCTCCGTGTAGGCGCGGTCGACGTGCTCCTCGCGCAGGCACGCGAGGTCGGCGTCCTGGCGGCTGCCTTCGAGCAACCCGAGGAAGATCCCGGCGGTGTCGAACGGCATCGGCTCGCCCCACGCCAGCAGGATCTGGCGGACGTCCTCGGCGAACGTGCCCTCGTCCGGCTGGGACAGCTCGGGCAGGTTCGCCTTCAGGGCGTCCGTGATCAGCCGCGCCTTGGACGGCCAGCGCTGGTACAGGCTCGCCTTGCTGGCGCGCGCCCGGCCTGCGACGAGGTCCATGTTGAACCGCGCGTAGCCGACCTCGGCCAGCACACCGAGCACGGCGGCGAAGACCTCCTGCTGACGCTCCGGCGCGTCCAAAGGCGTGCGACCCAACATGTCTCCCCGGCTCAGGTGACGCGCACCCTACCGCCGGGCGCGTCCGTGAGCCGACCCGTGCGCCGCACCGACATCCAGCGCAGCTGCGTGCCGTGCAACGCCGTGATCAACGACTGGATGACCACGACGTACATCAGCTGCCGATAGACCAGCTGCTGCAACGGATAGGCCCACAACGGCCGGAGCGACTCGCCGTCGAGCCGCAGCGCGTAGCCCGCACTCGCCGTCTGGATCAGCAGGAACACCGTCCACACAATTAGCCCGAGCGGCGCGTCCGCGACGAGGAACCCGTACAGCACGAGGAGGTCCATCACCGGCGCGAGCAGCGGCAGCAGCAGGTGGAACGCCAACAGGTAGAGGAGCCCGAACCGGCCCATCGGCCCGTTCTCCACCAACGCGCCGCGGTGCTTCCACATCGCCTGAAAAGTGCCGTACGACCAGCGATACCGCTGGCGGAACAGGCCGTGGAGGCTGGCCGGTGCCTCCGTCCACGCCTTGGCCTCCGGGCGGTAGGCGACCCGCCAGCCCGCGCGCGTGACGGCCATCGTGAGGTCGGTGTCCTCGGCCAGCGTGTCGTCGCTGACGCCGCCGACGTCGGTGAGCGCGGCCCTGCGGAACGCCCCGACCGCGCCCGGCACCGTCGGGATGCAGCGCAGCGCGTGCAGGATCTGCCGGTCCAGGTTGGAGCCCGCGCAGTACTCCAGGTGCTGCCAGCGCCCGAGCAGGCCCTGCCGGTTGCCGACCTTGGCGTTGCCGGAGACCGCGCCGACGCCGTTGTCCGCGAACGGCTGCACGAGCTGGCCGATCGTGTCCGGCTCGAAGATCGTGTCGCCGTCCACCAGCACCAGCACGTCGTGCGACGCCTCGCGGACGCCCGCGTTCAGCGCCGCCGGCTTGCCCTGGTTGGTCTGCCGGATCACGGTGACACCGGGCAGGTCCAGCGCCTCGGCGATGTCGGCGGTGCCGTCGGTCGAGCCGTCGTCCACGACGATGACCTCGACGTCGGCGACGTGGTTGTTCCCGGCGATGGACTTGACCGTGGCGGCGATGTTGAGCGCCTCGTTGAACGCGGGCACGACCAACGAGACCGGCGGAGCGAACCACGGCGGCGGCTCGCTCTCGCGCCTCAGCCGGCGGTCGGTGTGCGCGAGGCCCAGCTGCATCAGGGTGCGCAGCAGGCCGAGCAGGGCGGCGATCGCGATGGCCGTGCCGAACACCACGAGCACGATGCCGCCGTTGCGCTGGGACCACGTGGTGGCCGCGCCGGTGAACCGTTCGCGCCCGGAGGCCTCGACCGGCGGTTCGTCGCTGACGAACACGAACCGGTGGCCGGGCTGTTTCGCCAGTTCCCGGACGATGTCGCCGCCGATGCTGCCGTTGTCGTGCAGCCGGATGACACCTCCCGGTTCGCGCAACGACATCCGCACCAGCGTGCCGATGTCCTGGTACTCGCGGTCACCGCTGTCGATCTCGGCCGGAGCACCCACCAGTCGCGTGTGGACGCCCAGCGCGTCGGCGAGCGCGGCCTGCGCGAAGGCCAGGTTCAGCGGGGTGCCGAGGTCGCCTTCGGCGCGGAACCCGTCGATGCCGATCCGATGGCCCTCGGCGACGATCCGGCGCGCGACGTCCGGGTGCCGGGTGACCTGGGCGCCGGTGACGAAGAACGTCGCCTTGATGCCCGCCGCGTCCAGCCTCTCCAGCATCCGCGGCGTCCACTTCGGGTCCGGGCCGCCGTGGAACGCCAGCGCGAACGCGCCTTCCGGCAGTTCCCGGTGCCCGCCCGCGACCGGCACGGGCTCGGGCCTGATCGCGGCGTAGGCGTGGAACGACACCACGCACATCAGCACGAACAGCCCGAGCAGGATGGAGATCCAGTGCAACCGCGGTGTGCGCTTCACCACGCTCCCAGCAGCGTGCCGCCCACCACGGCGGCGAACACGATCAGTCCACTCGCGACGGTCCAGCTGACGAGCCTCGCCGCTACCCGTCTACCGCCGTTTCGATCGACGAAGACCTGCATTTCCTCTTCCCCCAGGTGACGATGCGGACGACGGCGACCAGCAGTGCCGCGCCGACCGCCGCCGCCATCCACGGAAACCCGTTCACCAGCAACGGGACCGCGTCAGCGGCGAACTCCTTGCTGCTCCCCCACGGCGCGTACCTCTTCGACTGCCGTTCCCAGGCCGCGTTGCCCACCGCGACGACCACGAACACGAGAGGTGGCGCCGGTGCCACCGTCCACAAACCCACCCGGCGAACCAGAGCCGAGACCACGAGCGTGCCGCCCACGAGCCACACGCCGAAGGCCCAGCCGAAGTCGCCCCCGTCCACCCAGACCCCCGTCTGCGTGAACACCGCCAGCATCGCGAGCGCGGCGAGAGTGGGCAGTTGAACCCCCATGACCACCTAGAATAGTTCAGGGGGTGTCCTGTTCATGCAACCACGTGGCGGCTATCACCGCACCGTCTTCCTCGTCCTCACGCGCACGGCGTGGGCGGCCCTGAGCGTGGTCGTCCTCGCCGCCTCGGCATTCGCCTGGACCACCGTGTCCACCATCTCGACGGGGGTCGAGCGGTCCTACGCGATCTCCGGCGACGCGCCGCGCTCGGAGTCCGGCCGCAACATCCTGATCATGGGCCTGACGACCAGGCTGGACCTGCACGGCGAACCGCTCCCGGACGACGTGCTGCGGCGGATGCAGGCGGGCGAGAGCGATCGCGGCGGTTACAACGCGAACACGCTGATCCTGTTGCACATCCCCGTTTCCGGGCCCGCCGTGGCGATGTCCGTGCCCCGCGACAACCTCGTCCCGCTGTCGTCGGGCGGCGAGGGCAAGATCAAGGAGGCCTACGGGCGGGCCAAGATCGCCGAGGAGGACCGGCTGCGCGCGGCCGGGGCGCACGACAAGCGGGAACTGGAACGCGCCGGGCGGGAGGCCGGGCGCAGAGCCCAGGTGCAGACCGTGTCGTCGTTCCTCAACCAGCCGATCGACCACCTCGTGGAGATCTCGCTGATCGGGTTCTTCCACATCGCCGAAGGGCTCGGTGGCGTGGACGTGTGCCTGCGCAACGCGACGAAGGACCCGTTGTCCGGCGCGGACTTCCCGGCCGGGCGGCAGCACCTCGACGCGGGCCAGGCGTTGTCGTTCGTGCGGCAGCGGCACGGGCTGCCCGACGGCGACATCGGCCGGACCCGGCGGCAGCAGGCGTTCCTGTCCGCCGTGACCAAGCGCCTCAAGGGCGCGGACCTGGCCGCGGTGCAGGCGATGATCGACATGGCCAAGCAGGACGTCGTGCTGGACGCGGATTTCGACCTGGTCGAGTTCGCCCGCGACATCCCCACCGAGGTGCGGTTCGACACGCTGCCGATCGAGGGCGGCGCGCACCTCGGCGGGCTCGACGTGAACAAGGTGGACCAGGCCAAGGTGCGGGCGAAGGTGACCGAGCTGGCCAAGGCCCCGCCCCCGCCACCACCCGACGACGGCATTCCCTGCATCGACTAGTCGCGGCTAGACCCGGCGTTCGGTGACCCAGGTGGCGATCTGCGCGCGCGAGGTGAAGCCGAGCTTCTGCAGGATCCGCTCCACGTGCCCCTCCGCGGTCCGCCGCGCGATCACCAGCCTGGCCGCGATCTCCTTGTTCGACATGCCACCGGCGATGAGGTCGGCGACCTGCTGCTCGCGGCGGGTCAGCGGCGTGAGGGCCAGGACCGGCACCGGGGCCACGGTCTGCTCCTCGCCGATCGCGAACGCGATGGCCTCCTCCAGTTCGAGGTCCATGCCCTTGCGGAACACCGCCCGGAACTCCTGCTCGCCGAGCGTGGAGACCGCCGCGGACTCGCATTCGCCGTGCGGCGCGCCGAAGTGGCGCGACCCGAACATGGGATAGCCCACCGACTGCCAGATCTCGTTGGTGGCGCCCAGCAGCGTGGCCGCGCGCACCGCGTCGCCCTGCGAGGCGGAGATCCAGGCCAGCACCTCGAGCGCGAGCACGATGCCCAGCAGGTCGTGGAACGAGCTCTTGATCCGCAGGCACTCGCGGCCGAGCAGGTCGGCGCGGACCAGATCGCCGCTGACCCACGCGCACAACGCCAGCACCCAGATCGCGTAGGCCTGCGCCCACAGTTCGCCGTGCTCCTCGCCGACGGCCTTGGCCTCGACGCAGAGCCGTTCGGCGGACACGAAGTCGTGGCGGAACGTCGCCGCGATCGCGAGTTCGATGCCGGCGAGCATGGTGTGGCTGTTGACCGTGCCCTGGCTCCGGTACAGGCGCATGGCCTCGTGGAACCCGCTGTCCGCGAGGTCGAGGTCGTCGCCGACCAGGTGCGTGCAGGCGATGCGGTGCGTCGCGTAGGCGAGCGCGACCCCGTCGCCGGACTCGACGGCGTACGCGCGGCACTCGTCCAGCATCCGCGTCGACGCGGGCAGGTCGCCCTGCAGCGTCGCGACGTACCCGTTGACCCACAGCGCCTTGGCCCGCAGCGGGCCCGGTTTCGCGCTCGCGACGGCGCGGTCGAGCCAGTGGCGGCCCTCCCCGAGCATGCCGCAGCCCGCCCAGTAGAACCACAGCGTGCTGGCCAGGTGCACGCAGTGGTCGCCCCCGTGTTCGAAGCAGAAGTCCAGGGCGGACCGCAGATTCCCCTGCTCCAGACGGGTGAGCGCGAAGATCTGCGGCTGGGCGGGGCCGAACCACTCCTTCTCGCGGCGCTCGGCCCATTCGATGTAGTGGTCGCGGTGCCGTTCGCGCATCACCTGTTCCCGACCGGCGGCGCGCAGCTTCCCCAGGCCGTACTGCCGCAACGGCTCCAGCAGCCGGAAGCGGGTGCCGGACGGGTGCTGCTCGGCCACCACGACGGACTTGTCGACCAGGCCCATCAGCGAGTGCATGACCTCCTCGGGCGCGACGCTGTCACCGGAGCAGACCCGTTCGGCCGCCTCCAGGTCGAACGTGCCGGTGAACACCGACGCCCGCGCCCACAGGATCTGCTCGGACCGCGTGCACAGGTGGAAGCTCCAGTCCACGGCGGCGTGCAGGGTCTGGTGGCGCGGATCGCCGCCGCGCCTGGCGTCCGCGAGCACGCGGAAGGTGTTGTCCAATCTGGACGACAAGTGGTCAAGACCCAGCACGCGCAGGCGCACCGCGGCCAGTTCGATGGCCAGCGGGATTCCGCCGAGCAGCGTGCAGATCTGGCTGACCTTCTCGTGGTTGCGCCCGTCGAGGACGAATCCGGGGTCGACGGCGGCGGCCCGTTCGGCGAACAACGCCAGTGCAGGCCCCTGCGACAGGGGCGTGACCTGCCAGAGGTGTTCGCCGTCGATGCCCAGGCGCTCGCGGCTGGTGACGAGCACGCGCAGGCCGGGGACCCCGCGCAGGAGCGCGTCCACGAGATCGGCGGTCGGCCCGATGACGTGTTCGCAGTTGTCCAGGACCATCAGCATCTGCCGGTCGCGCAGGTGTTCCACCAGGACGGTGCGGTGCATGCGGACGGTGTCGTCGTGGACGCCCAACTGCTCCAGGACCGTGTGCACCACCAGTTCCGGGTCGGTGACACCGCCCAGGTCGACGAACCACACGCCGTCGCGGAAAGCTCTGCTGGTGTCGGCGGCGGCGCGCAACGCCAGCCGCGTCTTGCCGACGCCACCGACACCCGTGAGAGTGACGAGGCGCGACTCGGACAGCAGCCTCCTCACTTCGCCGACGTCGTGCTTGCGGCCGACGAAAGTAGTTGTGTCAGCAGGCAAATTGCCTTTGCGACCTGGGTAAAGCGAACTGCCCACAGCGGCACCCTAGGTCTGCTCGATCTCCCGCTGCAATGCGGTCCCCCGGAGGTACCAACGGTGAAACACGGGTAGTTACCCCCTAGGGCGCTTCCGGTCATCGCGTCAGTCTTGGAGGCTTGGGGAGGACGTGGCCGCGGGAGGGGACGGGATCATGGCCGGTAGCAGCCTCGAGGTCGACGTCCGGGAGCAGAACGGCGTGCTCGTCGTCCGGTTCAGCGGACGGCTCGACTGGGCGACGTACATGCGCGCGCAGGACGTGCTGCTCGACCACGCCACCAAAGAGCTCTTCGGCGTCGTGGTGGAGCTGGACGAGCTCGTCACCGAGTCTCCCGCACTGCTCGTGCTGTTCGACGTCGTGTGGCTGTCCGCGGCGCGCTGGCCGGGCATCTCGATGAGCATCGTCGTCAGCGACCACCAGCTGCGTTCCACGTTGGAGTCGCGTGGACTCCCCCGGCACATCCCGATGTATTCGACGACCACGGCCGCGGTGTCCGCGGTCGTGCGGCTCAAGCACGAGGACCGGGTGGACGCGCCGCTGCCGACGTGCCGCTGCCTGCCCCACGTGGCCGAGCGGATCACCGAACGCGCCTGCGAGAGGTGGGGCGTCCAGTCGATGCTCGACGTCGCGCCGCAGGTGGCCGTCGAGCTCGTGTCGCACATCGAGGACGACAGCCCTCTCGCGCTGCTGCTTCGTATGCGTGGGAACAAGTTGTCCGTCGCGGTGCGCACGACCGCACGCTTCGACCTCAAGCAGTGGCACATCATGCGGCACAACGTGGCGTCCATCGCCGTCTGCAACTTCACGATGGGCGAGACGCCCGCCGGGGGTGGGCGGCACGTCATCTGGGCCTTGCTCGACGTGCCGGAGGACAGCCGGCGACCCCCGAGCTACCTTCCGGAGACCGCCGTCTTCACCCGTCAGGCTTAACGCTTACGGGTCGTTCTGCGGGGCCGTTCTACTATCCGTCTTAGTGGGCGTACGTTGCCGCGACGCTCGTGCGGTAGGCCCTGAGGACCTGACGGTCCGCGGCCGCTTCCGACGAGTCCACACACTGGTGCAGCCAGCAACGATGCAGGGCGCACGTCACCCGTGAGCAGGGGTCGAGGCCCAACCGCTCAGCCAGGTCCTCGGCCCTGAGGACAGCTGTCAACGTCGTGTCCTCGACCTCGGAGGAGGTCACCAGCCGCAGGTGCGTGCGTCGCCTCATGAACAAAGCCTGCTCCCCGGACTTCGTCATGCCTACCCGCATTAATACCTGTTTAATCGCTACTTTCGGCCAATTCCACGTGGCACAGGGCCTCTTCTCAGCCGGACCTGGGCGCCCTACCCTCGGTTCAAAAGGCGGCGCAGGAGGTGTGCTCCATGGCGGATCCTGCGTACTTTCCTCCCCCGCACTCCAGCCGCATCGGTGCGAGCGACGTGGAGCAGTTGGAGTCGCAGACGCGATCGCTGCGTGCGGTGGACTACCAGTACGGCGGAGGCGCGTGCCGCGACGCGGTCGTGGTGCGGATCTACTGGGCGCAGCAGCTGCTGGCCGCCGAAGCCTCGGAAGGGGTGCGGGCGCGCCTGTTGTCCGCGGTCGCGGACCTGCACAACCTGGCAGGGTGGACGTCGTTCGACAGCGGCCAGGTCGGGGCCGCGTACCACCACTTCGACCGCGCGCTGGATTTCGCCCGTCACGACGAAGACCTGATCACCAACATCGTTTATCGGCGTGGGCGCGTGCATCTGCATCACGGCGCACCGGGTGATGCGCTGGCTTACTTCCAGAGGGGCGCTTTCGCGCCGTTGGCGGCGAGCATCATGTACGCGAACGAGGCGTGGGCGTACGCGCACCAGGCCCGTTCCACCGAGGCGTTGCGCGCGTTGGGCAAGGCACTGGACTCCTTCGCGTCCGCGGACCTGACGCACGTGCCCGACTGGGCGCGGTTCCACGACGAGACCGACCTGGCGGCGATGACCGGCACGGTCCACACCGAGCTCGGTGACACCCGTGCCGCGATCCCGGCGTTGCGGACGGCGATCGAGGACTTCGGGCCGGGGATGGCGCGCAGCCGGACGTTCTGCCTGATCTCGCTGGCCACGTGCCACTTCCTCGACGGCGACTTCGACGAGGGCCAGGCCGTGGGGATGCGGGCGGTGCGCGCGGCGGAGGAGCTGAAGTCGGAGCGGGTGTGGGACCGGATGCGCCCGATGGCGCAGGCGGCGGCCGTGCGCGGGATAGCCCTGCGTTGATCTTTGCAGAACCCGAACATTCGGCGGACCTCGTTCTGACCATGACCGGTCATCGTTCTGTGCCATGAACATTTCGCGAATCGGTGGGCTCGTGGCGGGAATGCTGCTGCTGGGCGCGGGGACCGCGTCGGCACAGGAACCGATCACGATCAGCCCGGAGAAGGTGCAGCAGATCTGCTCGAACCGCGTCCCGCGGGTCGAGGCCAAGGTCAAGGCGCTGACCGACAAGATCAACGGTGGCCCGGAGACGCTCGGTTCGAAGAAGTGGATCGAGCAGAAGGCCGCGGACGCCCGCAAGGCGGGCAACACGGCGCGCGCGGACGTGCTCGACGCGCGGCTGAAGCTGCGGGACGCGCAGCTCGTGAAGCTGGCGAAGGCCGGCGAGCGCGTCGCCAAGTTCAAGTCCGAGCACTGCGGGTCGAAGTGAGGTGGGTCGCCGCGGTCGTCCTGCTGTTCGCCCTGACGGCGTGCCGGGGCGAAGAGCCGGTGCCGGACCTCGATGATGTGGAATCAACGCTGAACAGCATCGAGTCGGACATCAACCAGCCGGGGTGAACGCGTGGAACGTGGCCTGGTGCTCGTCGTGGAGGACGAACCGGCGATCGCCGAACTGGTGGCGCTGTACCTGCGGCGCGACGGGTTCGGCGTGCACCTGGAGTCCTCGGGGGACGCGGCACTGGCCGCGGTCCGCTCGCTCTCGCCCGTGGCGGTGGTGCTGGACGTCGGCCTGCCCGTGCTGAACGGCATCGAGGTCTGCCGGGCCATGCGCGCGGCCGGAGACTGGACGCCGGTGCTGTTCGTGACGGCCCGAGACGACGAGGTGGACCGGTTGCTCGGGCTGGAACTGGGCGCCGACGACTACATCACCAAGCCCTTCAGCCCGCGCGAGCTGGCTCTGCGCGTGCGGACGGTGCTGCGTCGTTCGTCCGGCACCGTGTCGGACGTTCTGCAGGTGGGTTCCGTACGGCTCGACGTCGGCGAACGGCGAGCGTTCGCCGGTGACACAGAGGTCTCCTTGACCACAACGGAGTTCGGACTGCTTTCGTACCTGATGAAGAACCCGCGCCAGGTCTTCTCGCGCGAGCAACTCCTTTCGGCCGTGTGGGGCTACTCGTCCATGGCCGGCACCCGAACCGTCGACGTCCACGTGGCCCAGCTACGCGCCAAGTTCGGTGATCTCAGTCCAATTCGGACGGTGCGCGGCGTCGGCTACTCGGCGGACGCGTCGTGAACCTCGCGGGCAGAATAGCGTTGCTGTGCCTCGGAGTCGCGTTCGTGGCCGTGACCGTGGCGGGCTTCGTCTCGATGCGCCTGGTGCTCTCGACCTCGCAACAGGTGAGTCGCGAGTTCCTGCGCTCCCAGGCCGACGTGGCGGCGGGCCAGATCTCGAACAACCGCGTCGAGCAGATCCTGGAGGGCCAGGACATCGCGATCGTCCGGATCACCGCGTCCGGCGACGTCACCGGCGCCGACCGGGCCGCCGTCCGCGCGGTGCGCGCCGTCGACTACCGCGAGGTGCTGTCGGGTTCTCCTGTGTCCGGGGTGAGCGGCCGCCTGAACGTGGAAGCCCGTCCGTCGGGGGCGGGCGGCTTCGCCCTGGTCCAGGAGACCGAGACCAGCGGCACCTACCGCAAACTGGTGCGCAACATCCTCGGCGCCCTCGGCATAGGCCTGGCCGTGGCGTGCCTGGCAGGCCTGGCCCTGGGTTCCTTCCTGGCCCGCCCGCTGCGCCGAGTGGCCTCGGTCGCCCACTCGATGAGCGCGGGCCGCCGAGACCTGAGAGTCCCCATCTCCGGCACCCACGAACTGGCCGAGGTCAGCCAGGCGGTGAACTCCCTGGCGGACGCGTTGCAGCGCAGCGAATCCCGCCAACGCGACTTCCTCCTCTCCGTCTCCCACGAACTGCGCACGCCCCTCACGGCAGTCACGGGCTTCGCCGAATCCCTCGCGGACGGCGTGGTGTCCGGCGAACAGGTCGCCCCGGTGGGAACCGTGATCCTGGAGGAGTCCCGCCGCCTGGACCGCCTGGTCACAGACCTATTGGACCTGGCCCGCCTCGGCGCCGACGACTTCCGCCTGGACATGGCCGTGATCTCCCTGGAACCGGTGGTCCGCTCGGCCGCCGAGGTGTGGCACGCCCGCTGCCACGCCCGCGGAGTGCACTTCTCGCTGGAAGTCTCGTCCTCACCGGTGGTGTGGGCGGACGCACGCCGCCTGCGCCAGGTCATCGACGGCCTGCTGGAGAACGCCCTGCGCGTCACGCCCGCCGGCCACCCGGTCGTGCTCGCCCTGTCCACCGTCCTGGAGGTGCGGGACGGCGGCCCCGGCCTGGCCCCCGAGGACTACCCCGTGGCGTTCGACCGCGGGGTGCTGCACGCGCGGTACCAGGAGTCGCGGCCGGTCGGGACCGGCGTGGGGCTCGCGCTGGTGCACGGGCTGGTGACGCGGATGGGCGGGACGATCGTGGCGGGTCCGGCGGCGGAGGGCGGGGCGGCGTTCACCGTGACGCTGCGGCCGCCGGCTAACACGATCGGATGATGTTGCGATCTGTCCACCATGGGGGACACGACCGCTTGGCTGGTGTTGGCGGCAGGCGACGACCGTTCACGGGCTAGCAACGACGGTTACGACGACTTCCCGTCGTCGCACTACAGCTGGGACAGCAAGGTCCCGAACCACGAGGGCCCCAAGGCCGGTCACGTGATCGTGCTGCGGGACAAGCATCGGTTGCTCGGCGCCTCGGTCATCGAGTCGATCAAGCACGGCAAGAGCGAGAAGCCCACCTATCGCTGCGAGAAGTGCGGCAGCTCCAAGGTCGAGGTGCGCACCAGGATGGTTCCTCCCATCAAGTGCTACCGCGCCGGATGCGGTGCGGAGTTCGACCAGCTGACACCGCGGATGGTGGAGGTTGTCACCTACCGCACCAAGCACGACGTGGACTGGATGGACCTCTACGGTCGGATGAGCAGCAAGCAACTCCGTGAGCTCTGCCTGCAGCCCGGGTCACAGCACAGCATCCGTGAGCTCGACTACGACCGCTTCCGCGAGGCGATCGGATCGGTCCCCGCGCCGACCACCCTGAGCCGGATCGACGCGGCGGCGGAGTACGTGACCAGCGGCCACAAGAAGGCCTACGTGCGGGTGCGCGTCGGTCAGGAGGCGTTCCGCGGCGACCTGTTGACCAGGTACGGCAACGAGTGCGCGTTCACCGGGAACGCTCCACCCGCGGTCCTGGAGGCGGCGCACCTCTACAGCTACGCCGAAACCGGTGTGCACCACGCGGACGGCGGGTTCCTGATGCGTCGAGACATCCACCGGCTCTTCGACGAGGGCCTGCTGGCGGTGGATCCGAACACCCTGCACATCGACGTGCACCCGAACCTGGCGGACTACGACGAGTACACCAGGTTCCACGGCAAGCCCCTGCACCCGACGCCCACCAAGGGGCAGCGCGAGTGGCTGCGCAGGCACTGGGAGCAGATGCGGCCTACTTCGCCTGAGGCAGTTTGACCTTCTTCTTCGAGCCCGGCGACGAAGGCGGCGGCACCACGGGCCCGATGTCCCCGTCCGGCGCCTCGTCCAGATCCACGATCACCGGCGCGTGATCGCTGGGCCCGGTGCCCTTGCGCGCGTGCCGGTCGATCCACGCGGCCTTGGCCCGCGGTGCGACGGAGCCGGACGCGAGGATCAGGTCGATCCGCATGCCGAGGTCGCGGTGGAACATGCCGGCCCGGTAGTCCCAGTAGCTGAAGATCCGTTCGGTGGGCCAACGGTCGCGCACGACGTCGTGGAACCCCAACGCTTTGATGGCCTGCAATGCGGCGCGTTCGGGTTCGGTGACGTGGGTCTGACCGATGTAGGCCTCGGGGTCGAACAGGTCCGCGTCGGTCGGGGCGATGTTGATGTCACCGCACACCAGGGCGTCCGAAGGGCCTGCCTCCAGCACGTCGCGCAGTGCTGCCAACCACTCCAGCTTGTACTTGTAGTGGTCCGACTCCGGCTCACGGCCGTTCGGCACGTACAGCGAGTGGACGCGCACGCCGCCGCACGTCGCGGCTACGGCGCGTGCCTCGATGTGCGGAAAACCTGGTGCGCCCGCTACGCCTACCGCCACGTCGTCGAGGCCTACGCGGGAGAGGATGGCCACGCCGTTCCACTGGGTTTCGCCGAACAGGGCGAACTCGTAGCCGCGTTCCTCGAGGGCGTCTCCGAGCAACGTGGTGAAGGCGTCGTCGGCCAGTTTGGTCTCCTGCAGGCACACGACGTCCGGCTGCCGCTGGTCCAGCCACGGCAGCAGGCGGGGTACGCGTTGCTTGACGGAGTTCACGTTCCAGGTCGCCACTCGCACGCGCTCCACGGTAGTCAACGCGGCTAGAGCCCGCATGGAGCTAGACGCGCACAGGTGAGCGCAAACCGCGTGCTGCTACCCACGCGACGATGGGCAGCACTACGAGAGACAGCAGGCCCCACTGGAGGTTCCACACGCCCGCGATGGCACCGACGACCGGAGAGCCCAGGCCGCCGATGCTGACCGCGAGGCCGAGCGTGACGCCGCCGGCGGTGCCGAGGCGGTTGGGCAGGTAGTCCTGGCCGAGGGTGACGTGCAGCGAGAACGGCACGTACAGCGCCACGGCCGTGAGCGCGACCATCAGGTACACGGCCGGACCTGGTACCAACGCGACTCCAGCGACCGCGGGCACCGCGACCGCATAAGACACCTGGAGGACACGGACGCGTCCGAACCGTCCGGCCAGCACGCCGCCGAGCAACGTGCTCGCTGCACCGGCTCCGAACAGCACGACCAGCGCCGCCGCTCCGGCCGCCGGGCCGCCGCCGACGCGGTCGGTCACCCAGATCGCGAGGAACGTGCCGAGCCCGAACGTCACCATCGACCGCGCGACGATCACCACCGTCAGCCTGCTGAACTGACCCCAGTCGTCCCGGCCTGCCGAAGCCTGGGCCGTGGCGGCAGCGCCGTGCACCCCGCGCAGCGCCACCGTCGTCAACGCGCCTCCCACCAGCGCGGGAACCGCGAGCAACGGACTCCACGCGAGCCCGCCGAACGCCAGCACCGGCGTGACGAGCACGGGCCCCAGGGCGAACCCGACGTTGCCGCCCACCGCGAACCAGCTCATGCCGACGTGACTGTCCTGCGCGACGCGACGCGCGAGACGGGCGGCTTCGGGGTGGTACGCGGCGACACCGAGGCCCGACAACGCGATCGCGAGCCACGTCACCAGGTACGAGTCGCTCAGCCCGGACAACCCGATGCCCACGCCGGCGAGCGTCATGCCGGCAGGAACCAGCCACGGCATGGGCCGACGATCGGTCAACACCCCGAACAACGGTTGCACGACCGACGACAGCAGCGTCGCGGCGACGGTGATGCCCGCCGCCGCGACGTAGCCGTAGGAGCGTTCGGCGACGAGGAACGGGACGATGGCGGGAACGGCTCCCTGGTAGAGGTCGTTCACCGCGTGTCCGGCGACCAGGAGCGACATCCGCCGGCGAGAGTTGTTCACGCACCGAATCGTCGCGCCGGCCAGTGCGTTCGCGATTCCGATATTCTGCCGATGTATGTCGAATTCTCGCCATCTGCCGGCGGCGCCGACCACGAGCCGCGACCTGGCGGCCGCCGGTGGTGTCACCGCGCACTGGCACGACGAGCACCAGATCGTCTACGCCAGCCGCGGCGTCGTGGCCGTGCACACGGAGGCGTCACGCTGGATCGCGCCCGCGCACCGTGCGTTGTGGATCCCGTCCGGCACCGTGCACTCACATCGCGCGTACGGCGTCACACGGCTGCATTTCCTCGGGCTCAAGCAGAACCCGCTGAAGCTCCACGAGCCGACGGCACTCGCCGTCTCCCCTCTGCTGCGTGAGCTGCTCATCGCCTACACAGAGCGCACCGATCGAGAAACCCCTGCGGGCAAACGAATGCGTTCGGTACTGCTCGACCAACTGGCCGCCGCGTCCGAACAACCGGTGCGCGTCCCCGCCGCCCGCGACCCCAGGCTCGCGGCGGTCTGCGCGACGCTCGAGACCGACCCCTCGGACACACGCGGTCTCGAAGCGCTCGGCCGCGAGGCAGGCGCGAGCGGCAGGACGCTGACCAGGCTGTTCCGCGACGAGATGGGCATGACCTTCCCCCAGTGGCGCACGCAGGTGCGGCTCTACCACGCCCTGCGCCTGCTCGCCGAGGGCCAGCCCGTCACCGCCGTCGCCCTGCGGTGCGGATTCGCCACGTCGAGCGCGTTCATCGACGTCTTCCGCCGCTCCCTCGGCCACACTCCGGGTTCGTACCTCTAGAGCGTCGAGAACACCTCCTCCGCGCGGTCCCGCTTCACGAACATCTGCCACGCGGTCTCCGCGACGTCGTCCGGGTTCAGGGTGTGCCCGGCCAGTGAGCCGAACTGCTCGGGCATGGACTTCACCGTCTGGTGGATGTCGCCACGTTCGACCACGCCACCGATGGTGAGCGTGCCCGCGTACACGCCGTTCTCGGCCAACGCCGCGTTCAGCGTCACGGCGTAGTTGCGCAACGCGGCACTCGACAGCGCGAGCGCACCGAGCACCGGCATCGGCCGCACCGCGCTCAGCCCGCCGGCGAACAGCAGGCCACCCCCGCGCTCGACCACGCCCGGCAGCACGTGCTGGACGACGTCGACAGCCGGGTAGAGCCAGTTCATCGCGTCGCGGGCATCGTCGGACGTGGTCGACGTGATCTCACCGGGCATGTCCCTCAGATCGGTGGCACCAGGCCCGTAGTACACGACGTCCACCGGACCGACCTCGTCCAAAGTGGACAGCAGCTGCTCGCGGTCGCGGACGTCGACGGCGAACGCCCGCCCCTGCACGCCGGCGGCGGCGAGGGACTCCAGGTAGTCGCCGTGCCTATCACTGCGACGCGAGAGCAGCGCGACGTCGTAGCCCTCGCGCCCGAAGCGATGAGCGATGGACATGCCGAGCCCGGGACCGGCCCCGAGCACAACAGCGGTGGGAGACATGGGTTTCGTCCTTCCGAAGGCTAATTCGAGGCCACCCTCGACTTATGCCCGCCGACGCTACCACAGAAATCGAGGACGCCCTCGACTTAACGCCCGAGTAGGATCCGCCCCATGGTCACCGCGTCGAGGCCCCTGCGTGCGGACGCGGCACGAAACAGGGACAAGCTGCTGGCAGCGGCCGCGGAACTGTTCGCGGAACGCGGCCTCGACGTGCCCCTGGAACACATCGCCCGCAAGGCCGAGGTCAGCATCGGCACGCTGTACAAGCACTTCCCGACCCGCGACGACTTCGTGGCGCAGATCTTCCCGCAGCGCCTGGCCGCCCTGGACGTCATCGGCGGCAAGGCCCTGGCCGAACCGGACCCCTGGCAAGCCTTCGCCAGCTACCTGGACGACATCTACGCGTTGCAGGCGGAGGACCGGGGCCTCAACGACATCCTGGCCCGCGACCTGCCGAACGCCCCAGAGGTGGTCTCGGCCTGCCACCGCGGCGTCGGCCACGCGGGGATCCTGATCGACCGCGCCCTGGCGGCGGGCGTGCTGCGCGCCGACTACTCGATCACCGACCTGGCCACGCTGACCAGGGCGATGGCCCAGGTGATCCGCGACTCGCCCGGCGAGTGGCGGCGCTTCCTGTCGATCTACGTCGAAGGCCTGCGCGCGTAGGAAAGCGCCGCTGAACGCGGGTGGGGCCCCGGACATGTCCAGTCCAGGGCCCCGGTTTGCCGCCCATTTGCGCACACCAGCGACGTTTAAGAGTCGGATCAGTCCTTAGGTCGCCGCGCTCTTCCGTTGAGCTACGGCCGCACGGGTGAAGCGGCCAGCAGGATTCGAACCTGCACCTCGGCGAGTCTTGTCCGGTCTCGAGTGATCTGGCGTTCGGCGGAAATGCTGATTCTGGAGCGAGAGTCTGAGTGTGATCCCGGCTTGCCTCTACCGATTGGGCTACCCCGGCGTGATGGTGCCGGGAGGAGGATTCGAACCTCCACTGGTGACCGAGTGGTTCAGGCTGACGTTTCAGTTTCAGCTTCACGCTCCCTTGTGGGAGCGCATCCCCCGCGCTCCAGCGGGGGAGTCTGTGGACGCTATCGGAAGAGGTAGTCGAAGACGACCTCGCCGACGCGCTGGTCGGTGATCTCCAGGCTGTTGGCTTCCTCGCGAGCGAACTTCACCGCGTGCTGGAGCTTCTCGACCCGGTCGACGAGCTCGTTGACCCGCCGGGCGGGCAGCGCACCGGAGAACTTCACCGTGGTCCAGTACCCCACCGGAATGTCCTCGTAGTACACCTCGACCTGCGCCGGGTGCTTCTCCGTGGCCTCGGCCTTGACGTGGTTGCGCGGCACCTTCTTGGTGCGGATGGTCCGGACCTGCTCGGTCCGCCAGTAGTCGGCGGACTCGTCGAAGTTCCAGTCCTCGGCCGCGTCCAGCAGGGGCAGCTTCTTCACGAAGGTGTGCAGGTCGGTCAGCTGCTTCTCGAGGAACAGCAGGTACGACACCGGCACGTCGCGGAGCAACGTCCGCCCGTCGACCACCACGTCGGCCTTCGCGACGCAGTTGGCCCAGTCCTTGGTCGCCGTGACGTCGAAGAGCCGGGTCATCACGGCGGCGGTCTTCCGCAGCACGTCCTCGGCCTTGATCTGCACACGGGTGGACTCCGGCGGCAGCACCTCGCCGTCCTCGTCCTTCGGCTGGTACGTCCGGGAGATGCCGGCCAGCAGCGCGGGCTTCTGCAACCCGTGGTGCGCGTCCGTGAGATCCCGGAGCGTGCCGCCCTTGACACTCTTCTCCACCGCGATGATCTGGTTCAGCTTCGTCATGCCGCACCCCCCTTGGTCTCGCGCACCCTACCCACCGAAAAGCCGCGTCCGCACGCGATTTGACCTGGTGGAGGTGGTGGGGCAGGTGGGGCTCGAACCCACGACCTGACGGATTATGAGTCCGCTGCTCTGACCAGCTGAGCTACTGCCCCCCTCGCAGCCGCGGATCCCCCCGAGCCGCTGACACCGCGTGGTGGAGGATACCGATCAGTCCGAACGGGCCTTGCACACCCCCGTGGCGAGCGACACATAGGGTGGACGCGTGCGTTTGACCCTCCGCGACTTCACCCCGGCGGACGAGCCGGAGGTGCTGGCGCTGTTCGCCGACTGCGACGACTGGTTCCAGGCCGCCACGGGGCATCCGTCCGGGCCCGGTGACGTGCAGAGCCTCTTCTACGCGTTGCCCGAGGGGGCCGCGTTCGAGCAGAAGCACCTCCTGGTCGCGCAGGCGCAGGGCATGATCGGATTCGTGGACCTGGTGGTCGGCCACCCTGCGCGGGGTGAGGCGAGCATCGGGTTCTTCCTCGTGCCGAGGGACCTGCGCCGGTGGGGCATCGGCAGGGAGATGGCGAAGGCCCTGGCCGAGCGCTTCCCGGACGTCACGCGCGTGCACGTGCGGCTCGACGACTTCAAGCCCGGCAACGAGTTCCTGAAGGCGATGGGCTTCGCGTTCAACGGTCAGCGGGCCGTGCTGGAGATCGCGCCCAGGTCCGACGGCCGGTAGCCGCGCGGGTAGCCCGGGTAGGTGCGGTTGCGGGTGCTGGTGAGCTTCAGCGCCTTGCGCACCGGCATCCGGCGCACGACGAAAGCCCTCAGCCGCAACGCAAGCCGTCCCCAAGCCCCGACCCACGAAGGCGGCGCTGCGAACCCGAACGCTCGCACCATCGCCGGGTCCAGCATCGCGACCACGGCCCGTGCGACCACCGGACGCGCGACGGACGGGTACCACGAGCAGAACAGGTCCAGCGTGTACTGGCCGATGCGGCGGTTCGACGGCGCGAACACGAAGTGCTCCTGCTCGTAGGCCGTCTTGAAGGCCAGGAACTCGTCGTAGCCGGCCGGGATGTCCCTGATGCCCATGCGGGCGCCGACCGCGCGGTAGAAGTGGAACCCGGCCAGTTCTTCGTTGCGGGTCAGCGGACGCCAGCCGTAGCGGCGCAGCCAGTCGATCGGGTCGTAGATGAACGTCGACAGCACGTAGAGCATGTCGTCGTTCGAGATCTCGTAACGGCCGTGCTGGCGGTTGACGACGCGCAGTGCCTCACGGCCGCGTGCGGAGTCGTAGCCGTGCTCCACCAGTTCGGCCATCAGGACGGCCGTGTCGTCGTAGCGCTTCTGCGGGCGCCGTTCGAACTCTCCGGTGCGTTCCAGCAGGCCCGAGATCGTCGGGACGCAGTAGGTGCGGAACAGCGCCATTTCGAGGGACTTCTGGTAGTCCCACGGGAACTCCAGGCCGGCGGAGATGCGCATGATCTCCTCGTGCTCGGTCACGGGGTCGAGCGCGGAGATGCGGCGGAGGTTCGCGAAGCGGGTGGCCATCCGTCCAAGCTGGCTCAAGGCCCGACAAAGCACTAGGCCCCAGTCGGATGACTGGGGCCTAGTGGCTAAGCTCCCCCAACTGGACTCGAACCAGTAACCCTGCGATTAACAGTCGCATGCTCTGCCAATTGAGCTATGGGGGAATGTTCGGTTGTTCTAGCTCGTCAGGCTTGGTTCCTCCTGACAGTGGGTAACTCTACATGAGTCGCGAAAGGGGTTTTGCAAGCACCCCCCACTTGGCGGCAACATAGGCCATGACCAGGCACGATGCGAGAGGAGACGCCACATGAAGGGCATCTTGGTAGGTGCGGCGATCGGCTACGTGCTCGGCGCGAAGGCCGGACGGGAGCGTTACGACCAGATCGTGCGCCTCTGGCACCGCTTCACCGCCAACCCGACGGTGCGCAAGACGGCAGCCCAAGCCAAGGACAAGGCGTTCGAAGCCGCAGTTCAGGCGAAGGATCTGGCCACGGACGCCGCGGAAAAGGCAGCTGAGAAGGCTCCGTGGCGCCACCACGAGGAGACCAACGGCAAGGCCGCCACTCCTCCGATGACGCCCCGGAAGTGACGAGCTTCACACCTGGGCGACCGCGAAGATCCGCCTGAAGGGGAACCAAGTGGTGCCGTCGGCTCGCTGCGGGTACGCCTCACGCAGCCGCGGCGCCAGTTCCGCCACATAGGCGTCCCAGTCCGTTGAGGACAGTGCCGCGCGCACAGGCCGCAAAGCCGTGCCGCTCACCCATTCGAGCACCGGGTCCGGGCCGGAGAGCCGCTGCACGTACGTGGTCTCCCAGACGTCCGCGACGGCGCAGTCGCCGAGCAGGTCGGCGTACTCGACAGGGTCCAGAACCGGCTTCTCGGCACGGAAGACGTGCGCCAGGCCCTCCCCCGCCACCTCGCGGATCAGGCGGTGCGAAGCGTCCGCGTAGTTGCCGGGGACCTGGAACGCGAGCCACGCGCCGGACGGCAGGGCGGCGACCCACCTGGACACGATCGAGGGATGTGACACGACCCACTGGAGAACCGCGTTCGACACCACGACATCGGTGTCCGGCAACGGTTCCCACGTGGTCACGTCGTCCACGCGAGCGTCGACCCCGGCAGCACGTGCCGCCTCGACCATCTCCGGAGACGAGTCGAACGCCTCGACCACCGCGGAAGGCCACCGCGCGGACAGCGACGAGGTCAGGCTGCCGGGCCCGCAGCCCACGTCGACGACACGACGAGGCTCCGAAGCACGCACGCGCCCCACGAGTTCGTAGAACGGCCTCGCCCGGTGATCGGCGAAGGCCAAGTACTGCGCCGGATCCCACATGCGGCTAACAGTACACGCGTACTGCTAGCCCGCAAGCTTCGAAGCGAACACCGAAACGGCCTCGCGCACGGCTCCCAGATCCACGCCGGCGTCGCCGCGCGCCTGCCACACCACGCCGTCACGGCCGGGAATCTTGCGCTGCAGGATCCACACACCGGGCGACTCGACGCGCTCCCGCTCCCGGATCGACCCCTCGACGCGCTGGCTGATCGCCCGCAGCACCCGCCGCGGGTCGTCCAGTGCGAACCGTTGCGCGGGAAGGTCCTCCAGCAGCACGACGGGCCCTTCGACGGAGGCCTCGACCGCCTCCACGACCCGCAGCGCGCCCTCCCACTTCACCTTGCTGATCAGGTGCCAGCCGATCCGCCGCGGTTCGTCACCCGGCACCCACAGCCCGAGCGACGTCACCACGATGTGCCCGCCCGTCTGCACGGGCGCGTGCGCGATCACGGTCTCGTCGTTCTCCAGCGAACCGGTGAAGCCGTCCGGCGCACCGTTGCCGAACAACCGTTGGAACAACCCCACTACAGCACTCCAGCACTCTGCTGCAGGAGCGCCTTGCGGTACTCCTCCAGCGCCACCAGGTCTCCCCACAGCGCCCGGTACTCGTCGGCGTCCTTGATCGGGGACAGCCGCCTCAGCCGCGACTTCACGTCCTCGACCTGCTTGCCGACCTGGACCTCCTGCAGCCGCGCGATGACCATCGACACGTAGCGGAACTCGTCGTTCTGCTTGACGGCCAACGGTTCCACCGCGAGCTCGGTCAGCACCGACCGCACCGACGCGTGCGAACACGCCTGCGAGATCGCGTCCAGGTACGCCGAACCCTCGAGGCCGCAGGACGCGCCACCGGCCGCGCGGATCGCCCGGTGCAGCGCCACGTACGCCGGGTCGGTGAAGGACTCGTCCGGCAGCGAGTCGTACAGCGGACCGGCGTACTCGGGCAGCCGGAGCGCGATCTTGAGCACCTCGCGTTCGGGCACGAGCCGGGGGTCGCGCGGGTTCGGCCGGGGCGGGCCGTCGACCTCCACGCCCAGCGCCATCTGGTTCGGGTCGACGCGCTGGGCGGTGGCGACCGGCGCCTTGCCGCTGGAGACCTGGCGGACCCGGCGCACGACCATCGCCTCGTCGTCCCAGCCCACCCACCAGGCGAGCCGCGTCGCGTAGCCGTCGCGCTTGGCCCTGTCCTTGATCTGCGCGACGAACGGCACCATCTTCTTCAGGGCCTCGACGCGGCCGTCCACGGAGTCGAGGTCGTAGGTCTTGAGCTGGGCCTTGATCGCGAACTCGATCAACGGGATGCGCCGCGCCACCAGGTCGCGCACCGCCACGTCGCCCTTGGCCTGCCGCAGCTCGCACGGGTCCATGCCGTCCGGCGCCACCGCGATGTAGGTCTGCGCGGAGAAGTGCTGCTCCCCGTCGAACGCCTTCAGCGCGGCCTTCTGGCCCGCCTCGTCGCCGTCGAAGGTGAAGATGACCTCGCCGTTGACGTCGTCGTCGATCAGCAGCCTGCGCAGCACGTTCATGTGGTCCGTGCCGAACGCCGTGCCGCAGGAGGCGACCGCCGTCGGCACGCCGGCCAGGTGCATCGCCATCACGTCGGTGTAGCCCTCGACGATGACCGCCTGCTTGCGCTTGGCGATCTCGCGCTTGGCCTGGTCGAGCCCGAACAGCACCTGCGACTTCTTGTAGATCATCGACTCGCTGGTGTTGAGGTACTTCGCCTGGATCGGGTCGTCGTCGAAGATCCGCCGCGCGCCGAACCCGACGACGTCTCCGCTGATCTCCTTGATGGGCCACAGCAACCGCCGGTGGAACCGGTCGATCGGCCCCTGGCGGCCCTCCTTGGTGAGCTGCGACTTGATCAGCTCCTGAAGCTCGAACCCGCGGCCGAGCAGGTGCTTCGTGAGCTTGTCCCAGCCGCCGGGCGCGAAACCGCAGCCGAACTGGCGTGCGGCGGCCTCGTCGAAGCCGCGCTCGGCCAGGAACTCGCGCGCCGCCTGCGCCTCGGGCGTCGCGAGCTGCTCGGCGTAGTACTCGGCGGCCGCCTTGTGCGCCTCGATGAGCCTGCTGCGGGTGCCGCGGTCGCGCTGGATCGTGGCGCCGCCGCCCTCGTAGGTGAGCTGGATGCCCGCCCGGTCCGCGAGCCGCTCGACGGCCTCCACGAACGACAGGTGCTCGACCTTCATCACGAAGGCGATGACGTCGCCGCCCTCGCCGCAGCCGAAGCAGTGGAACGTGCCGTGCGACGGACGCACGTTGAACGACGGCGACTTCTCGTCGTGGAACGGGCACAACCCCTTGAGAGCTCCGCCGCCGGCCCGCTTCAGCGAAACCTGGTCACCGACGACCTCGTCGATACGGCTGCGCTCACGCACCAATGCGATGTCGCTCTCCCTGATGCGTCCTGCCACGCGTCCGAGTCTAATCCCCTGGCAAACTGCCAACCGTGACCACCGCCGACGTCTTCGGACTCCACCGCACGCACCTGATCGGCGTCGCGTACCGCCTGACCGGCAGCTTCGCCGACGCCGAGGACGCCGTGCAGGAGGCGTGGCCGCGGTTCGCGAAGGCCGAGGGCGTGCAGGACGCGCGCGGCTGGCTCACGACCGTCGTCAGCCGCATCTGCCTCGACCGGCTGCGCTCGGCCGCCGTGCGCCGCGAGACGTACGTGGGCTCGTGGCTGCCCGAGCCGCTGCTCACGACCGGCGAGGACGACCCGCTGGCGAGCGTGGTGCAGTCCGACGGTGTGCGGATGGCCGCACTGGTGGTGCTCGACAGGCTCACGCCGGACCAGCGCGTCGCGTTCGTGCTGCACGACGCGTTCTCCTTGCCGTTCAACGAGATCGCCGACGTGCTGCAGGTCTCGGAGGCGGCCGCGCGCAAGCACGCCTCCCGCGCCCGCAAGGCCGTCGCGGACGCCGATCCGCCGCCCCGTGCCGCGCTGGCCGAGCAGCAGGAGGTGCTGGAGAAGTTCCTGCGGGCCATGGCGAGCGGGGACATCGACGGCGTGCTCGAACTGCTGCACCCCGACGCGGTGATGATCGGCGACGGCGGCGGCAAGGTGCGCACGGCGGTCAACACGGTCTCCGGCGCGGACAAGGTCGCTCGCTTCTTCCTCGGCCTGATGCGCAAGTACGGCTACCCGGAGGAGCACCGGCCGGTGTTCGTCAACGGCGAACTGGGCGTGCTCATGCCCGCGTACGGCGAGGTGACGGCGCGCGTGACGGCGTTCACCGTGCACGACGGCAAGGTCGCGGCCGTCTACGACATCGCGAACCCGGACAAGCTGACCCACGTGGCGTTCTGACCCGCTTTTGGTCTGGACCACAACTGGAACCGGGATCGTTCCGGCGCTAACGTTCGGCCCGCTGGTCAGCCCAAGCCCCCTGCCGCGGGTTGCAACCACCGGAGTTCGAACATGCCCGAACACGACATCCCCTCACGCCGGGCGTTCCTGGCGACCGGTGCGGCCGCCGTGGTCGCACTGACCGCCGCCGGCGCCACCACGGCGCGCAGCGCGCCCCTTCCCCTGACCCCGACCTGCGTCGATGACGACGACACCCCGTCGAACATCGAGGGTCCCTACTTCAAGCGGAACTCCCCGCAGCGCACGAACCTGCGCACGCCCGGCGTCACCGGGATCGTGCTCAGCATCACCGGGTTCGTCTACACCATGAAGTGCCAGCCGATCCCCAACGCGCTGCTGGACTTCTGGCAGGCGGACGCCCGGGGCGTGTACGACAACACCACGTTCAAGATGCGCGGCCACCAGTTCACCAACGCCTCCGGCGCGTACGTGCTGGAGACGATCGTGCCCAAGGACTACCCCGGCCGCACACCGCACATCCACGTCAAGGCCCAGCCACGCGGTGGCCGGATCCTCACCACGCAGCTGTTCTTCCCGGACAACCTCAGGGCGTACGGGATGAACGTGCCCTACCTGAACCGGCGCGACGCCTACCTCGACCGCGAGTGCGAGGTCGAGCTCGGGCCGCTCGTCGGCAACCGCTACACCGCCAAGTTCGACTTCGTCCTGGAAACCTGAACCACCAGCCCGAAATTCACCAGCGCATCCGCAGCAGCTTCCCGACGTCGCGGAGCTTCGGGATCGCGCTGACGACCTTCATCTGGATCCTGCCGGACCTGGGCAACGCGTCCAGGTGCGGCAGGTCCACGCTGCGCCAGGAGTCCACAGTGGTCAGTCCGGGGTGCAGCGCCTCGATCTCGCGCGGATCGTCGACGCCCCAGTGCAAGGTGGCGCCGGCGTTGCGCACAGCCGGCACGAGCTTCTGCAGCTTGATCCCCCATGAGCCGTAGACGTCGAACAGCAGCTCACCGCCGGAGAACCGGCTGGTGATCCTGCTGATCAACGCGTGCCCCTCCGCCTGCGTGAGGTACATCGAGAGCCCCTCGAACACCGCCACGACCGGACGATCCGCGGGCACTTCGGCGAGCCACGCGTCCTCGGTGACCGACGACGCCACGAGCCGGTAGTCACCCCGAGGTTCGGGCAAGAGCTTGTGGCGCAACGCAACGACGTCCGGCATGTCGACGTCGACCCACCGCACGGTGTCCGGCCGTTCGACGCGGTGTGCGCGGGTGTCCAGGCCACAGGCCAGGTGCAGCACGGTGCAGGACGGGGTGCGCCGCAGGAACTCACGCGCCCAGTCGTCGAGCACCCTGCCGCGGATGGCGACACCGACCGCGGTGATCGTGTTCATCCCGGTCTTGGCGAAGTCGTAGTCGATGCGGTCGACGGCGCGCTTCGCCTCGGTGTCGTGCAGCACGGACGCGGGGCGCTCGCTGTCGAGCGCACGGCCGTACAGCGTGGCGAGCATGGTCTCCTGCGCGCCCGTCAGGGTGACTTTCTCCACGTCACACCGTCTCTCCCCGGCGGATGACGTAGGTGAAGCTCTCCCAGTCGTCACCGGCCATGTCGTCGGGAACGATGTTGACGACCTGCGAGCCGCAGTGCGCGAAGAGCAGCCGGACGAGGTTCGTGTCGACGCCGAACATCTCGATGCCGCCGTCCTTGCGCTGGTGGGGCGCCTGCTGGGCCGCGATGACGACCTCCTGCCCGGCGCCGGACGGGGACGCGGTGGCGACGGCGTCGGGCACCACGGTCACCTCGGTCCGGGTCGGCGTGCTGCCGACCGCGGCCCACCAGGTCACGGCCTCCTGCACGACGTCCAGCTCGAGGTGGTACTCCCCGGTCTCCTCCGGCGCGACGATCTCCAGCTCCAGCTCGACGGCGGCACCGGGCGCGAGGTCGTGCGGCAGGTCGGCGCGCCCGTCGTCCCAGGTGACCGGCTCGTCGCCCTTGAGCCAGTGGTTGCCGAGCCTGATCAGCTGGCCGGACGGCCAGGTGTGCGCGCTGACGTTGGTGACCCGGGCCCGCACGGTCACGGTCTGACCGACTCCGACGGGGGTGGGCACGTCGATCAGCTCGATGCTCGCCCGCATGCCCTCCGCCGACAGCTCCTCGCGCTTGGTGGGCCGGCAGGGGAGCTGGAACACGAGCACGCCGCCCGGCCGGACGACCCGCTGCAGTTCGAGCAGGGCCTGCACCTGCAGGGCGGGCGGCGAGTGCTGCAGGGAGATGAGGCTGAGCGCCGAGTCGAACGACTCGTCGGCGAAGGGCAGCCGGTACCCGTCGTAGGCGACGAAGCTGACCCGGTCGGGGAACTGGTTGATCCGGTTCGCCTCGTCGACCATCGACTGCGCGACGTCGACGCCCACGACCTCGTGCACGTGCGCGGCGAGCGCGTTGGACAGCCGTCCGGCGCCGCACCCGAGGTCGACCACCCGTTCCCCGAACGACAGCCCGGCCTCGTCGACGAGCTTGCGCACCGAGGCGATGGGCCCCGTCGCGGTGGCGAGGAACTCGTCGAGCTCCCAGCCGCCGTTGCGCCGCTCCGGATCGGTGAGCACCGCCCACAGCGGGTCGACCCGTCCGAGGTCCTCCCAGGTGGACTTGAATCGATCGACCGGCATGCCGCTACTCCCCAGATGCTTGGCGTGGTTCGCCAACGGACTCTATCCGCCCGGCTCGGTCAGCGTGCGCGATCCGAGCGTCTAGGTCAGCGGCACGCGGCAGGCGTCACCACTGGTGAATCCCTGGTCCTTGATGTCGAACGCGCTGTTGAACCGGGCCCGCTGGTTCTCCAGCGCGACCTGGTAGGTCAGCGCGATCAGTTCCTTGCGCCCCAGCAACTTCTCCAGCTCGGCGACCTGCTCGTCGGTGACCGCGACCGGAGTCTCGGTCATCGCGTCGGCGTAGGCGAGCGCCTTGCGTTCGAGGTCGGTGAACAGCGGCGACGTCGCGTATTCGTCGATGTGCTTGAGGCGCTCGATGTCGAGACCGCCGTGCTTCATGAGCATGGCGCCGAAGTCGACGCACCACGAACAGCCGAGCTTCACCGCCGTCCGGTAGACGCACAGCTCGAACAACGGCCCGTGGACCGCCTTCTTGACCGCCAGCTCGTGCCGGCCGCTCGCCATCAGCAGCTTCGGGTGGTGCGCCATCACGGTGACGGGCTCCGGCACCGCCCCGAACTCGCGCCGCGCGAACCAGTACACGGCCCTGAGCAGCGGGCCGGCGTCCTTCTTCGTGATTCCCTTGATCCTCGTCATGCTCACTGGACGAGGTGGCCCGCCGGAACGTGACACCTTTGGGTGACTGGGGCGCGAGCCGGTCTACTCATAGGGTCCCTCCATGAGCAACGACTTCGTGCTGGACATGGACCACGAGTCGGCCGGCCTGCTGGCGGGAACGCTGCTGGCAGGCGATTCGTGTGCGGTCCCGGTGCGACACCAGAACGTCAAACTCCTGCTGTGCGCGCTGCCCGGTGAGAACGGCATGCGGCTGTTCCTGCGCCGCAACACGCCCTAGCGGTCGTACACGGCCACATATTCCATGAGCACATCGCGCGACTTCTCGTTGTCGAGCGCGACGGCGTGCATGCGCTGAAAGATGGCCACGGCCCGTTCCACGGTCGCCGCGTCGCTGGCGAGCGTCCAGTTCGCGAGGTAGACCAGCGGCGGTTCGTGCTCGTACTGGATGAGCGCGTAGTCGAGCCCGACCGCCGCCGCCCCGCCCGCGCTGGCCGGCACGACCCGGATCGACGGCGCGTGGAACAGCAGGTGCAGGACCTGGTCCTCCATCAGCCGGTTGCCGCCGACGACGGTGCGCAGCGCGTACTCGTGGATGAAGAACACGCACTGCGGCAGCACGCCGTCGCGTTGCAGTTCCGGCGTCGGCGCGAGCCCCAGTGCGCTGGCCAGCGCCTTCGCGTAGCACTCGGTTCTGAGCAGGACGGGAATGGTGACGCCGCTGAAGCAGGTGATCTGGGTGGCGCCCGCTGCGGCGAGCACCACGAGTTGCTCACCTGCACCGTGCTGGGTCATGGGTGGAACGGTAAAGCCATGATCATGATCTCGCCGCGCGAAACGCCTGCCCTACAGGGCGAATGCTGCCCGGAATTGATTACGGAGTGGCGACCTGCGCGAGGAAGTAGATCGCCTTCGCGCGGGCGTGCCGGACCGCGACCAGGAACGGCCGGTCGACGTCCACGACGATCGGGTCCGGTCCTGGCCCCGACCTTCCCCTGGTCATGACCACCGCGGTCGCGGCAGCGCCCTCCAGGCCCTGCTCGTCGAGGCGCAGCACGGCCTCGTGGATGACCTCGCTGACGGACAGCGGGTCCGGCGAGAGCCCACCGAGGTCGGCACGGGGAGTGAACATCGTGCCCGCACCGAGTCGCTTCAGCGTGTCCCGCAGCTCGAACTTCTCCCGAACGTCCACTTTGGGCAGTGACAGCTCGACCGAGGTCGTGCCGCCCACGTCGAACGCGGACGGGAGCAGCGGTTGCTCCAGCGACTCGTCCGGCAGCAGCACCAGCGCCTCCACCCCCGGCCCGGCGGGCAACGCGATCGTCTGCCAGCCGTCGGTCCTGGCGTAGCCGAGCCTGGCGGTCGTCTTCATGGTCGGCACCTCGACGTCACCGCCGGGAGCGTGGAACAGCCTCGGCTTCGTCCTGTGGGCCTTGAACGCGGTCGTCCAGCTCGCCTTGAGGTAGAGGGCGTTGACGATGACCGCCCCGTCGAACTTCAGGCCCGCGGGCAGCAGCTCGGGGATCAGGCCGCGGGTCGTCTCGGCGACGTCGGCGTTGACGAGCTTGCGCGTGGTCTTGGCATCGGAGAAGTCCGCCCGCCGCACCGAGGACGTCAACGAGAAGTCCGGGTTCAGCGGCAGGCAGTCGTCGGCCCACAGCGTGTTCGCGACGGCCAGGTCGCGGACGCCGGGCACGGCGCCCGGGTCGAACCCGTCGAGCAGCAGGTCGAGTTCCTCACGGGTCGCACCCCGGGCAGCCTCCCGGACCAGCGCGAGCGCACTGGCGACGGAGAACGGTGACCAGCACGCGTTCGCATCGGGATCGGGGACGGCGACGCGGTGGAGGTCCAGCGCGAAGGTGGTCAGATCGCTCACGGACGGGCGACCTGGGCGAGGAAGTAGATCGCGCCGGACCGCGCGTGCCGGACGGCCACGAGGAACGGCCGGTCGACCGTCACGACGATCGGGTCCACCGGGATCTCCATCGACACCGTGCGGAACGTGACGGCGGTGGCCGCCGCGCCTTCGAGGCCTTCCTCGTCCAGGCGCAGCACGGCCTCGTGCACGACGTCGTCGACGAACATCCGCTCGTCCGGCGAGAGGCCGGAGAAGTCGGCGTCGCGCGCGAACATGCGCTCGACTCCCAGCTGCCGCAACGTGTTCTTGAGGGTGAACTTCGCCCGTACGTCCACTTTGGGCATTGATAGTTCGAGCCGGGTGAAGTTCTGCGCGGTGAGCACGGACGGGCTCAGCGGCTGCTCCAGCGACTCGTCCGGCAGCAGGACCACGGCCTCGACGCCGGAGTCGGCGGGCAGCACGATCGTCTGCCAGCCGTCGTGGCGGGCGTAGCGGAACTTCTCGGTGACCTTCATCGTCGGCACGTCCACGTCGCCGCCGGGCGCGTGGAACGGTTTCGCGGCGGTCTCCCAGGCGGAGAACGCGTTGAGCCAGCCGACCTTGAGGTACAGGGCGTTCACGATGATCGCGGCGGCGTCGGGCGGCGGCGGGTCCGTCAGCAGTTCGGGGATGAGGCCGCGGGTGGTCTCGGCGACGTCGGTGTTGACGAGCTTGCGGACCGTCGCGGGGTCGGAGAACGCGGTGCGCCGCACCGAACCGGCGAGCGAGAAGCCGGGGTCGATCGTCAGGTCGTCGTCGGCCCACAACGTGTTCGCGACGGCCAGTTCGGGCACGTCGAGCGCGTCGGAGGCGTCGAAGTCCCCGAGCAGGCCGTCGAGTTCGGTGCGGGTCTCGCCGCGCGCGGCCTCACGGGCCAGCGCGAGCGCGCTGGCCACCGAGAAGGGCGACCAGCACGCGTTGGTGGACGGATCAGGTACGGCGACGCGGTGCAGGTTCAGGGCGAAGTCGGCCTGATCGGTCACGGGAACACTCCCCTGTCGGCGTGGGTCTGGCAGTGACATCACGATCGGATCGTCCGGGACGGGCCGTTCTCCGGCTCCCCCACCGGCCCGGCGGTCTCGATTCGTCCGCCATGCCCTCGAAGCTACGCCGATGCGCGGTGCCAGGCCACGGCCTGCGCGTCGGTGAGCAGCGCGACCTGGTCGATGACGACGCGAAGCCGTGCCGCGTAAGAGGAAGCGGCCGCGAACACCGGGCGGAACGCGGGGTCGAGCAACGTCGGGCGCTCCATCAGGCGGCCGGCGAGGTCGGTGATCAGGTCGCGTTGCTTCGCCTGCATGGCCAGGCGCGCCGGGTCGCTCATCACGTACCGGACGGCCATCGCCTTGAGCAGCGCCACCTCCGCCGCGACCTGCGTCGGGATCTCCAGCGAGGCGTTGTACCTCGTCAGCGCCCCGTCGCCGTGCACGGCACGGGTCGCGGTGACGGCGGCGGAGGCGAACCGGCCGACCAGTTCGCTGGTGAGGTTCTTCAACGCCACCTGCGCGCCGAGCGAGCCGTCGTACTCGCGGTCGGTCCAGTACGCGATCACCGGCAGCTTCAGCAGTTCCTCGGCGGTGGCCTCGAGCGTCGCGACGGACTCGTCGGAGAACGTCTTCGCGGCGAGCGACGCGATGGCGCCGCGTTCGTCGGGACGGGCCAGCGCGCCGAGGCTGATGCGGTGGGCCAGCACGCCGTCCTCGACGTCGTGCACGGAGTACGCCACGTCGTCGGACCAGTCCATGACCTGTGCCTCGATGCACCGCTCACGGTCCGGTGCACCCGCACGCATCCACTCGAACACCTCGAGGTCGTCGTCGTACACGCCGAACTTCACCGTGCCCGGCGTGCGCGGCCACGGGTACTTCGTCGACGCGTCGAGCACTGCGCGCGTGAGGTTCAGGCCGTGCGCGGTCTTCGGTTCGAGGCGCGCCAGGATGCGGAACGTCTGCGCGTTGCCCTCGAAGCCACCGCACGGGCCCGCGAGTTCGTTCAACGCCCTCTCGCCGTTGTGCCCGAACGGCGGATGCCCGATGTCGTGCGCGAGACCGGCCGTGTCGACGATGTCGGGATCGCAGCCCAGTTCCTCACCGATGCCGCGGCCGATCTGCGCGACCTCCAGCGAGTGCGTGAGGCGCGTGCGCGGCACACCGGTGACCTCGGAGCCCTCACCGGGGCCGACGACCTGGGTCTTGCCGGCGAGCCTGCGCAACGCGGCGGAGTGCAGCACACGGGCCCGGTCACGGGAGAACGGCGTGCGCGTGTCGGTGCGGGCACCCGGCAGCGCGGCGCTCTTGGGCTCTTCGGGGAGCAGGCGCTCCGTGTCGTGGCCGGTGTATCCCATCAGCCGATTTTAGGGAGCTTGAGCTCGTCGAACACGCCGGCGTGCGCCTTCATCAGGCGGTAGTAGAGCAAGGCTCCGGTCTCGCGCTTGATGTAGAACCACTGCGTCTCGCGCGTCTGCACGTTCGGGCCGCTGCGGGTCGGGGACGTCCACGCCTGCAGACCGGCGTCCTCCGCCATCGTGCGTGCGCGCAGAGAGTGCCACGGGTCGCTGACGATCACGGCCGTCTTCAGGTCGCGTTCCTTCGCGACCGACGCGACGGCCCGCAGCGACCCGAGCGTGTCGGCGCCCTCGCCGACCTGCAGCACCCTGTCCTCCGGCACACCGCGCTTGACCAGCCACAACTTGCCGACCTGGCCCTCGGTGAAGTTGTCGCCGGGCTGACGGCCACCGGTCGTGGCGATGTAGCTGACCACGCCCTCCTCGTAGAGGCCGAGCGCGTGCTCCAGGCGTGCCGCGAGCACGTCGGACGGGACGCCGTTGTACTGCGCGGCGCCGAGGACGATCGCCATGTCGGCCTTCGTCCAGTCGTCCACGCGCGCGACCTGCCAGACGCGGAACGCCGTGCCACCGCCCACGAGCATGCCGATGACCAACGCCCCGAAAACGAGGCGCAACACGATTCGGCGAATCCTGGCGAGTGGCTTCAGGGGCGTGGTCCGCACACCACGCATGCTCCCAGACCGCGCGGGTGCCGCGTTGACGCCCCTGCGAGGATCATCGTCATGCCTGCTGAGCAGCCCACCATCCTCGCCACGTCCGGAGGTCTGCGCTCCGGCAGCCGGACCTTCCTCGAGTTCAACAAGCTGATCCACTTCGCCCTGGACCTGTCCGGCGTGGACGGCCGCACACCGCGCCTGTGCCACGTCGGCACCGCCGGGGGCGACCAGCGGGCCATGAACGCGAACATGACGGAGGCGGGCCGGGTCGCGGGCGTCGACGTGTCGGTGCTGAACCTCTTCACGATGCCGCCGACCGACGACCTCGAGGACTACGTGCTGTCCCACGACGTCATCTGGGTGGGCGGCGGCTCGGTGGCGAACCTGCTCGCGGTGTGGGAGGTGCACGGGCTCGGCGCGGTCTTCCGCAAGGCGTGGGAGGCCGGTGTGGTGCTCAGCGGCGTGTCGGCGGGCTCGATCTGCTGGCACGCGGGCGGTGCCACGGACTCGTTCGGCCCGGACCTCCGGATCGTCACGAACGGCCTGGGCTTCCTGCCCTACGGCAACGGCGTGCACTACGACTCCGAGGAGCAGCGCCGCCCGAAGATCCACGCCGCGGTGGCCGCCGGGGTGCTGCCGACGACGTACTGCACCGACGACGGCGTCGGCCTGCTCTACCGCGGCACCGAACTCGTCGAGGCGGTGACGGAACGTCCCGGTTCCGGCGCATACGTGGTGGTCAGGGAGGATTCTTCAGCAACCGCACAGGAGGAAAAGCTCGACACCAGAGTCTTGTGAAGCGGACCTTGGAAATGTGCGCTGGGCTCTGATCCTCTTCTTCGTGGCGGCCGTGTTCGTCGTGCCGGAGGCGTCGCCGTGCCTGGCGCACGGGAAGCCTTCGGCTGAAACATCGCGCGGTCCTGACGTGCTGGACACCGGCGCCGGTTCGCTGGATCCCGGTGAGGCCGATACATCGGATACCGGCGCACCCTCGGCGATATCCGATATGTCGGCCACTGCCCTGTCGGACATCGCGGCGGCGGGCGGCGCGTCCGACGTCGGCCTCGCGGTGCTGGACCTCCAGACGGACCAGGCGGTCTCCGAGCAGGGCGACAAGCCGTTCTACTCGGCGTCGCTGTCGAAGCTGATCCTCGCCGTGGACGCGTTGCAGCAGCAGTTGTCCGGCGAGGACCAGGACCTGATCCACCGCGCGTTGAGCGCGAGCGACGACAACGCCATGGACGTGCTGTGGACGAGGTTCGACGGCACGGACGCCATCGGCCGCGTCGCCGCCGCAGCGGGCCTCACCGGCACGCACGCGCCGGACGACCCCTCGCAGTGGGGAGAGGTCGTCATCACCGCGAACGACATGGTGCGGCTCTACCACTACATCCTCGGTTCACCGGCGCGCGACGCGATCGTCGCCGCGCTGTCGTCCGCCCCCGCCACCGCCGCCGACGGCTTCGACCAGGCGTTCGGCCTGCTCGGCGTCACCGGCGTCTACGCCAAGCAGGGCTGGATGTACTACCTGCCGAGCGACGTCCACCTGCACAGCGCGGGCGTGCTCGACGGCCGCTACGCCGTCGCCGTGCTCACCACGAGCCCGACGGGATCGTGGACGACGGCCAGGCAGTCGATCAACGCCGTCGCGTCGGCGGTCCTCGCGAAGCTGGGCGTCAACGGCTGACCCTCCGGTCGCGGCGTTCCCGCCACGGCCGGTCCCACTCGCCGGTGAACTCGCGCACCACGAGGATCGCGATCACGAGCAGCACGACCGCGCCGAAGACCAGCGCGCCGAACAACGCCCCCGCCACGCCCGCGCCGGAGGAGAACTCGGACACGGCGAACCCCGAAGCGGCGAGGACGATGACGTAGTTGCCCACGTTGCGGCGCCGTGCGGAATAGACGTCCGTCACCCGCGCCAGACTCACCCCTAGCAAAACGGGCGTGAGCGTCACCAGCAAACCGACGACCAGCAGCACCGGCCGGTACAGCGGCGTCACGAGCGCCACCGTCATCGCGGACACCGCCAACGCGAGCCCGACCGTGACGAGCACGGTCCCGAGCACCCTGATCCGCTGCAACGGAACCCCTTCGCCGGACTCCGGCACAAGCGGCCCGAAGGCGTCGACGACGATCTTGTGCACGGCGTAGCTCCGCCACAGGACCAACGCGAGCGCACCGAGCGCCGGCACCGAGAGCACCACCAGCACCACGACCGCGAAGTCCCCCGGCCTCCCCACCGGCTCGACGCTGAACGCGAACCCGTAGAACAGGTAGAAGATCGCCATCGCGGTGCCTTCGAGCACCACGAACACGTGCCGCAGCCGGGCAGCGCTCTCGGCATCGGTGACGCGCATCGCCCCCACGCCGCCCGCCACCGCGCACAGGCACACCAGCCCGCCGCTCACGGCCGTGGCCAGGAGCACCTGGGGGTTGCCCACCTCGGTCAGCGCGGCGAACACCACCACCCAGGCGAGGAGCACCACCCCCGCCGCGGCCTGCCCGCGTTCCCCCGTCATGTCTTCTACACGCGCGAACGTCCCAGGATGTTGCTCGGGACGCGAGATCACAGGCTGAACGTCTCGAGGGCGCGTGCACACCGCGGTCCACGTTTGGCGCTCTGGTCCACCTGCACGGTGAAGAACGTGACGACCAGCATCGACGCCACCACAGCGATGGTGAAGACGACCGAGCTCAGGCTCGTCAGCAGGCCGTCCACCTCGGGGTGATCGGTGTACAGGGTCGACAGCGCGACGGTGCCCGTGGTGAACGGAATGACGAGCCAGAACCGAAGCAGCTTGGCCAGCCGCGGCAGATCCGGCACCTGGAACACGACCACTCCCATGCACACGCAGCTGAACGCCGCCGCGACGCCCATCCCCGCGATCATGGCGCGGACGAAGTCGTGGAGCGGCAACGTCATCCCCGCCACGAACGCCGCGAGCGCCAGACCCGGACCGGCCGCGACGAGCACGACACCGAACTGCCTGATCTCCTGCGTGCTCATCGCGCCACCTGCGCGTCCGGCCGGCTGCGAGTCGGCGGCAACGCGCCGTGGCGGCCGAGGAAGCGCGCGAGTTGGAAGGCGCACAAGACAACGGCGAACATCGCGGCGATGAGCTGAAGTGTGTGCAGAACGGCCCCGATCACGGACCACGTGAACATGCCGTACACAACCGGCCATGCCATGACCACGAAGAACATCGCGACCACGATCAGCACGGTCACCAGCGCGCGACTCCGGAAGGCCCCGCGCAGGTCGTGGACCCTCGTCAGCACCGCACCGGAGACGACCGCGCAGCCGGCCGTCATCACCCCGAACAGTGCGGCGTCCGGTGCCGAGGCGGGCAGTGAGGTCGCCACGAGGCCCGCGGCGAACAGGACGCCGAGCACGGCGGCGCGCCTGCCCCACGTGTGCAGGTCGCGGACGTCCACCGGCCGGCTGTCGAGCTCGTCCGGTGTGAGCGTCGGCTCGATCATCGTGGGCGCCAGCACCGTCAGCAGCACCGACACGAGGGCGATCACGCCGTAGGCCACCGCGGCGACGGTGACCGGTGCGGCCGGGTGCTCCACGTGATGATCGCGCACGGCGAGTCCCGCGGTGGCGGCCAGCACCATCGAGGCGCCCACCGGAAGGCCGAGGCGCTTGAGCGCCTGGTGCCGCGACGACCGCAGGAAGACCAGGCCCGTCCAGCACGGCCCGAGCGCCACCGCCGCCACGCCCACCCACACCTGCACGGTGGCGTACCCGGTCACCGGGATGGTCAGCGCCACCACGACCATCCCGGCCAGCAGGACGAGCCCCGCTCCGAGGAGCGGGACACCGATCCGCGTCAATCGCTGCGCGTGCATGCACTCACCACGCACGCACGCGGCGATCTGTTGCCTCGCGGCCGAAGGTTTCCTAGCAGCCGACGAGGCGTGCCGCGAGGTACGACTCCAGCTGGTCCATCGCCACGCGCTCCTGCGACATCGTGTCGCGCTCCCGCACCGTGACGGCGAGGTCGGTGAGCGTGTCGAAGTCGACCGTCACGCAGAACGGCGTGCCGATCTCGTCCTGGCGGCGGTAGCGGCGGCCGATGGCGCCGGCGTCGTCGAAGTCGACGTTCCAGTTGCGGCGCAGGGCCGTCGCGAGGTCGCGGGCCTTGGGCGACAGGTCGGCGTTGCGCGACAACGGCAGCACCGCGACCTTGACCGGTGCGAGGCGGCGGTCGAGCTTCAGCACGACGCGCTTGTCCACGCCGCCCTTGGCGTTCGGGGCCTCGTCCTCGGTGTAGGCCTCCAGCAGGAACGCCATCATCGGGCGGCCGACACCGGCCGCCGGTTCGATGACGAACGGCCGGAAGCGCGAGTTCGTGGCCTGGTCGAAGTACGACAGGTCGACACCCGAGTGGTTCGAGTGCGTCGTGAGGTCGAAGTCGGTGCGGTTCGCGATGCCCTCGAGCTCACCCCACTCCTGGCCGCCGAACTGGAAGCGGTACTCGACGTCGACCGTCCGCTTCGAGTAGTGCGACAGCTTCTCCTTCGGGTGCTCGTAGTGACGCAGGTTCTCCTTGGAGATGCCCAGGTCCGTGTACCAGCGGGTGCGCTCGTCGATCCAGTACTGGTGCCATTCCTCGTCCGTCCCCGGCTCGACGAAGAACTCCATCTCCATCTGCTCGAACTCGCGGGTGCGGAAGATGAAGTTGCCCGGCGTGATCTCGTTGCGGAACGACTTGCCGATCTGGCCGATGCCGAACGGCGGCTTCTTGCGCGACGTCGTCTGCACGTTCAGGAAGTTCGTGAAGATGCCCTGCGCGGTCTCGGGGCGCAGGTAGTGCAGGCCCTCCTCGGTCTCGATCGGACCGAGGTGCGTCTTGAGCAGGCCGTTGAACATCTTCGGCTCGGTGTAGGAGCCGCGCACGCCGCAGTTGGGGCAGGGCACGTCGGAGACGTCGCCCTCGGCGACCTCCTTGCCGGTGCGCTCCGCGTACTCCTCGGACAGCGTGTCCGCGCGGAACCGCTTGTGGCACGACTCGCACTCGACGAGCGGGTCGACGAACGCCTCGACGTGACCGGAGGCGACCCACACGTCACGCGGCAGGATCACCGACGAGTCCAGGCCCACCACGTCCTCACGGCCGCGGACCATGAAGTTCCACCACTGCCGCTTGATGTTGTCCTTGAGCTCGACGCCGAGAGGTCCGTAGTCCCATGCCGAGCGGGTACCGCCGTAGATCTCCCCGCACGGGTAGACGAACCCCCTGCGCTTGCAGAGGCTGACAACGGTCTCGATGCGATCGGCGGGCAAGGGGAACTCCATCGGGGGAATGAGAATCGGGGGCTCAAGCCTAGCCCGTCACGTCGTGCCCCGAACGAGCGACCGGAGCCTTACCCTGCACCAATGGAAGACCGGCTGCGAGAGCTGTGGGACTTCGCCGACCTCGACGGCACCGAGGCGAGGTTCCGCGCGTTCCTGGGCAACGTGGAGACCGACGACGAGCGGGCGGAGGTGCTGACCCAGCTCGCCCGCGTGGAGGGCCTGAGGGAGAACTTCGCCGCAGGTCACGCTCTGGTCGACGAGGCGGAGGTGCTGGTCGCCCCCGACTCGACGGGCCGCGTGCGCGCGCTGCTCGAACGCGGCAGGCTGCACCGCTCCAGCGGTGACCCCGAGGCGGCGCAACCGCTGTTCGTGGCGGCGTTCATCCTGGCCAAGACGCGCGGCGACCTGTCGCTCGCGGTCGACGCCGCGCACATGGCGTCGCTGGTCGACGACCCGGAGAAGTGGACCAAGCAGGGCATCGAGATCGTCGTGGCCAACCCCGAACTGGTGCGCTGGCTCGGCCCGCTGCACAACAACCTCGGCTGGTTCTACTTCGAGAACGGCCGCTACGACGAGGCGCTCGACGCGTTCGAGAAGACCCCGGAGGCCTACGCGGAGAGCGGCAAGGCCAAGACGCTGCACGCGCTGGGCCGGTCCGCGGAGGCCGCCGAGGCCGCGCGCAGGGCGTTGGAGCTGCTCCCCCACGACTCGCAGGAGGAGTGGGTCGAGGAGATGGAAGCTATCGCCGCGGGTTCGTAGGCCCTGCCGCCTCGCCGAGCCGCACCGTGAACGCGTCCTCGGCGAGCACGCTCGTGTGCGTCTCGACCTCGCCGCCGGCGCTGGTCAGCGTCGGCTCGTACATCGCGGGCTCGTCGGTCAGCGCCTCGGACAGCAGCGGGATGACGTGTTCGCGCACGGGGAACGGCGACATCGCGCGCCGGTAGGCCACCACGGACTCGAACTCGACGGTCAGCACCCAGCGGTCGTCCTCGTCGGTCGACCGCGCCAGCGTGCCCTTGTGACACCCCGGCTGAGCCGTCAGGAGCTTCAACGCCTCTGCGACGCGCACGGTGAACGTCTCGGGGTCGGACACGCGGAATCGGCACACCAGCAGCACGGTGCAAGGATGGCACGGTGACCTCCAAGCGCCCTCTCCTGCCCGGCGACGGCCCACTCGCGCGCGTGCGCCCCGTCGTGGCGTTCGTGCTCGTGCTCGGTCTGTTCATCACCGGCGTTCTGGTGGGCGGCACCCTCGGCGCGGTGCTGCTCGGTGTGCTGATCGTGGGCGCCGCGGTGCTCCTGGCCGCCACCTGGAAGGTTCTTTCCCCAGGTCACCGCACATTGCGCGTGGTGGTCCTGCTGGTACTGCTCGTCATCACCGTAGAATTGGTTGTGAAAATCCCTACCAGGTGAGGTGCGCCGCCATGACCGTTCAACTGCACGGCGAGCACTCCCCCGAACGCGAGGCCCCGGCGCCCGCGGCACCCCGCTCCGCGCACACCCTCGCCGAGGCCGGCGACCTGCTGCGCGCGCTGGCTGCCCCGGTCCGCATCGCCATCGTTCTGCAGCTGCGGGAACACGACCGCTGCGTGCACGAACTGGTCGAGGCGCTGGGAGTCGCGCAGCCGCTGATCAGCCAGCACCTGCGCGTGCTCAAGTCGGCGGGCGTGGTGCACGGCGAGAGACACGGCCGCGAAGTCGTGTACCGATTGGTGGACGAACATCTGGCGCACATCGTGGTGGACGCTGTGACGCACGTCGAGGAGAAGTTGTGACCGGACTGAGGTCCACCAAGCAGCGCACCGCGGTGTCGAACCTGCTCGACCAGCTCGACGACTTCCGCAGCGCCCAGGAACTGCACGAGGAACTACGCCGCCGCGGCGAGGGCATCGGCCTGACCACGGTCTACCGCACCCTGCAGTCCCTCGCGGACGCCGGCCAGGTCGACGTCCTGCGCACCGACTCGGGTGAGGCGATCTACCGCCGTTGCTCGGCGCACCACCACCATCACCTCGTGTGCCGCCACTGCGGCCGCACGGTCGAGGTGGAGGGTCCGGCCGTCGAGAAGTGGGCGGACCGGGTGGCGGCCGAGAACGGCTTCTCCGAGGTCAGCCACACCGTCGAGATCTTCGGCACCTGCGCGGACTGCACGGCCAAGGGCCTCAAGTAAGGCGAGGACGGGGCACCCGATCCGGGCGCCCCGCTCCTAGTAGAGCGTCGCGGCTTAGCTGTGCTGCGTTGAGTCGCGCACGGGGCTGGGCGGCCTGGTCGGTCGTTACCGAAGCCCGGATGGTCGCGCGCTCACGCACGTCGCCGCCGAGTTGGCGGCAGAAAACTGCCGGCGCAAACGTTTGCTGATCACCCCAACTACCGCCAACCGCGCAGGTGACAGCCATGAGAGCGCGATCTTCATGATCGAAAATCAGCAACCTGCCGCCATCGCTATCCCAAGAGATAGCCGCGACGCTCTACTAGTGGTGTGGCCCAGAAAGTTGCCGGGCGAATTCGCGGTCAGACGGGTGCATCGCGGTGCCCTGCTGAGCGTGAATTACCCAGCCGACTTTCTGGGTCACGCCACTAGCTCTCGTAGGGCTCGACCGGCTCGGCCACGGGCGTGAACGACTCCACGGTGAAGGTCGGCACCCAGGAGTTCTTCTCGTTCGCCGACTTCGGCACGACCTGCCCGGTCACCTCGACCCACTGCTCGTCGGGCAGCGAGGGCACGTCCCCGGTCACCCGCACCTTCAGCGGCCGGGCGTCGGCGGCGCAGCACGAGATCGCGAGCCGGGCGACGAACGTGTCACCCTCCGCACGCAGCAGGAACCCGGTCAGCTTCACCCGGCGCCCGTCCAGCGTCCCGGACTCGTCCCACGCCGTGCGCGTGACGAACTCCGTCATGGACAACGGGATCACGTCGCCGGACGGCAGTTCGCCCAGCAGGTTGCGGGAGCGCTGCGTCTGGTTCGTGTCGGCGGCCGAGTTGACGACGTCGCCGCCGAGGGCCGGGGGCGAGATCAGGAACACCGCCAGCACCGGCAGCAGCATCAGCCACGTCGAGCGCGACGAGTGCGAGTGCTCGTGGTCGTCCTCGGAGGCCGCCTTGCCGCGGCGGATGTCCTGGACGATCGCGAACAGCGCCAGGCCGATCATGATCACGCCGGCCGCGATCAGCAGTGGCAGCAGGCTCTTCTGCACGTACCTGAGGTACAGGCCCGAGAAGCTGATCTTCAGCAGCGCGCCGCCGAGCAGGACCAGCAGGATGTTCTGGGTTTCCCGTCTCACAGCAGCACCACTCCACTCACGACGGCGCACAGGATCGCCACCACGAAGGTAGCCGGGGCGAAGCGGAAGGCGAAGGACTTGCCGAACGCACCGGCCTGCAGCGCGATCAGCTTCACGTCGACGGCGGGGCCGACGACGAGGAACACCAGGCGCGGCAGCAGGGGCAGCGCGGAGAACGCCACCGCCACGAAGGCGTCGGCCTCGGAGCACAGCGCCAGGATGACGGCCAGGAGGGCCATCACGATCACGCCCAGCACGATCTGGCCGCCCAGCGTCTGCATCCACGCGGTGGGCACGAACGTCTTGAACGCCGCCGCGAACAGCCCGCCGAGCACCAGGAACCCGCCGGCGTCCACGAGGTCGTGCCGCGCGCTCTCGGCGAACACGGCCCACTTGGACCTGCCGGAGTGATCAGCCAGCTTGGCCAGCGCACGTTCGGCGATCCACTCCATCTTGCCGAAGCGCACCCACAGCCAGCCCATGACCATCGCGGTCAGCAGGGAGCCCACGAACCGGGCGGCGACCATCATCGGGGTGTCGTTGAACGCCACGGCGGTCGACACCAGCACGATCGGGTTCACCGCGGGCGCGGCCAGCAGGAACGTCAGCGCGACGGCCGGTGCGACACCCTGCTGCATCAGCCTCTTGGCCACCGGCACCGAGGCGCACTCGCAACCCGGCAGGGCGATGCCGGCGACACCGGCCACGGGCACGGCCAGAGCGGTCTTCGACGGCAGCAGCTTGCGCAGCGCCGAGGCCGGTACGAACGCCGCGATGGCGCCCGAGATCAGCACGCCCAGCACGAGGAACGGCATCGCCTGCACGCAGATCGCGACGAACACGGTCGACGCCGTGCGCAGCTTCGGCACGTCGAGAAGATCGACAAGTCTTGACTGGAAGAGCAGTGCGAGAACGAGGATCCCGCACAGCACCTCCAACGACGTGATCTTCAGCCGAGGCGGGCCCGAGCGCCGCTTCGACGAGCGGATCTCGCCGGTGATCGTCATTCCGCGTCCGCGTCCAGGTCCAGCAGGCGGCGGTACTGGCGCGCCATGCCCTCACGGATCTCCTCGGGCGAGGGCGGCTCGTCGAACTCCGCCTCCTCCTCTTCGAGGTCGTCGTCGTCGAAGTCGACCGGGGTGCCGTTGACGGTCTCCTCGGCGTCGGCCTCCTCCTCGAGAGCGGCCTCGCGCAGCTCCTCGATCGTGGCGGAGACGTCCTCGGCGGACAGCGCGGGCAGCATCGGCTTCACGATGGCCAGCACACCGCCCTCGGCGTCGTCCAGCGCCACGGCCTCGGCCAGCGCGACGGCGTGGTCACGCTCGTACGGGCCGCAGATGAACGAGTCCCAGTCGTCGCCGCCCGAAGGCTCGAACGTGACGGTCCACGGGAACTCGTTGACGTCCGAGTCCTCTTCCGGCTCGTAAATGATCACGCCACCCATCGAAGGGTCCTTTCTCAAGAAAAGCGGGAGAGGAGCTCGCCGCGCACCTGCGACGCGGTCGACACGACGAGCATGAGCAGCGTGCTCAGCGGCTCGGGCTTCAGGCCGTCCGCCGGGAAGGCGTACCGGAGCATCACGTCCGTGCCTCGTTCGGACGCGATGACACCCAGCGTCCCGAACAGGCCCTGACCAGCGCGTTCCGCGACCCACACGGCCACGTCACCGACCAGGTCCCACGCGACGACGACCGTCAGCGAGAGAACCGTCAGTCCTTCGGCCAGTTCCATGCCCTGCACCGCGCACGGCACGTCGCCGTGGCGGAAGCTCAACGCGCCGTCATCGTCCACGGAGACGTCGTGGAACAGCTCCAACGCCTTGCGCGCGGCCTCCAGGGCCTCACCACTCGCGTTCACGACGACACCACCTCCTCGCCCGGCTTGTCGACGGCACCGCCGAAGCGGCGGTCGCGCCCGGCGAACTTCTCGCAGGCCCGCCACAGGTCGCGGCGGTCGAAATCGGGCCAGAGGATGTCCTGGTAGACCATCTCGGCGTACGCGGACTGCCACAGCAGGAAGTTCGAGATGCGCTGCTCGCCGGACGGCCTGATGAACAGGTCGACGTCGGGCATCTCCGGCTTGTACAGGTACTTCGCGAGGGTGCGCTCGTCGACCTTGTCCGGGTTGATCTTCCCGGCGGCGACCAGGCGCGCGACCTCGCGAGCGGCGTCACCGATCTCCGCGCGACCGCCGTAGTTCACGCACATCACGAGGTTCAGCACGTCGTTCTCGGCCGTGCGGACCTCGGCCTCCTGCAGCTGCTTGATGACGCTGCCCCACAGCTTCGGCGAGCGGCCGGCCCAGTGGATGCGGACACCCATCTCGTCCAGCTCGTCGGTGCGGCGCGCGATCACGTCGCGGTTGAAGTTCATCAGGAAGCGGACCTCTTCGGGGCTGCGCTTCCAGTTCTCCGTGGAGAACGCGTAGAGCGAGAGCCACTTCACGCCCAGCTCGATGGAGCCCTTCGCGACGTCGAGCACGACCTGCTCACCGCGCTTGTGCCCCTCCACCCGCGACAGCCCGCGCTGGTTCGCCCAACGGCCGTTGCCGTCCATCACGATCGCGATGTGCTTGGGCACCAGGTCGGCGGGGATGTCCGGGGGCGTCGCACCGGACTCGTGCGGCTCCGGCGGGCGCGGAACGCGCTTCTCACGCTCGGAGCGGCGGCGACGCAACATGGACTCGGCATCCTCTCGGGCGAAAACCGTTGTCGGTAGCCGCCACATTAGCCGTCGGCCGGCTGCGCCTTGCGCTCGACCAAAGGCAACGACCTGAGCTGCCGTTCGAGGTGCCACTGCAGATGCGCCGCGACCAGGCCACTCGCGTCACGACGGGCGATGTGCGGGATCTCGTCGACCACGGTCCACTGGCCGTGCAGCAGCGCCGAGAGCAACGTCAGCGTGTCCTGGGACGGCGAGGAGGACCCGGCCGGACGGCAGGTCGGGCAGCACGAGCCGCCCGCCTGGATGCTGAACGCCCGGTGCGGACCGGGGTTACCGCACTTCGCGCACTCGTTCACCGCGGGCGCCCATCCCGCGAACGCCATCGCACGCATGAGGAACGCGTCCAGCAGCAGCGACGGGTCGCGCTCACCGTTCGACAACGCCCTCAACGCCCCGGCCACGAGCATGTAGAGGCGCAAGACCGGTTCGCCTTCTTCGGCCGTGAGCCGGTCGGCGGTCTCCAAGATGGCGCACGCTGCCGTGTAGCGCTGGTAGTCGGTGACGATGCCGACGCCGAACGCGTCCAGCGTCTGCACCTGCGTGATGATGTCGAGCGACCGGCCGGGGTGGAACTGCACGTCGACGTGGCAGAACGGCTCCAGCCGCGCGCCGAACTTCGACGACGTGCGGCGCACGCCCTTGGCCACGGCGCGGAGCTTGCCGTGCTTCTGGGTCAGGAAGGTGATGATCCGGTCCGCTTCACCGAGCTTCTGCACACGAAGCACGATCCCGGTGTCGCGGTACAGGTTGGCCATAGTGCCGTCACCTCCAGCCTTTGCCTCGTATTTCGACGGTCAGACGGGTGCATCGTGGTGCCGTCCCCACGTCCTCATACTGGACCGTATGGGGGCGTGGGGCGGTGCCGCGAGGCGCCCTGCTGAGCGCCGGAAGACGCGGTGAAGGCTGGTGGTCGCGGCACTAGAAGCCCAGGCGGCGCAACTGCTTCGGGTCCCGCTGCCAGTCCTTGGCGATCTTGATGTGCAGGTCCAGGTACACGCGGCTGCCCAGCAGCGCCTCGATCTGCTTGCGGGCGGCCATGCCGACCTGCTTGAGCCGCTCGCCCCGGTGGCCCAGGATGATCGCCTTCTGCGACGGCCGCTCCACGAACACGAACGCGTGGATGTCGATCAGGTCGTTGCGGCCCTCGCGCGCCTGCATCTCCTCGACCACCACGGCGATGGAGTGCGGCAGCTCGTCGCGCACGCCCTCCAGCGCCGCCTCGCGGATGAGCTCGGCGACCAGCGTCTGCTCCGGCTCGTCGGTCAGGTCGCCGTCCGGGAACAGCTGCGGGCCCTCGGGCAGCTTCTTCAGCAGCAGGTCGCTCAGCTTGTCGACCTGGAAGCCGTCGACGGCGGACACCGGGATGATCTCGGCGAACTCCATGACCTTCTGCAACGCGAGCAGCTGCTCCATCACCTGCTGCTGCGACACCAGGTCGGTCTTGGTGACGATGCCGACCACGGGCGTGCGCTTGGCGACCTTCTCCAGCTCGGCGGCGATGAACTTGTCACCGGGGCCGACCTTCTGGTCCGCGGGCACGCAGAAGCCGACGACGTCGACCTCCGACCACGTCTCGCGCACCAGGTCGTTGAGGCGCTGGCCGAGCAGCGTGCGCGGCCGGTGCAGACCGGGCGTGTCGACCAGCACGAGCTGGCCGTCCTCGCGGTGCACGATGCCGCGGATCGTGTGGCGCGTCGTCTGCGGCTTGCTGGACGTGATGGCGACCTTCGTGCCCACCAGCGCGTTCGTCAGCGTCGACTTCCCTGCGTTCGGGCGGCCGACGAAGCACGCGAACCCGGAGCGGTAACCATCCATCCGTCCATTGTCCCTGGGACCGGCAACCGGGTTGTCGCCGGTCCCGGAACCTGCTGTTCCGTCACGTCCGCGACCGGTCAGGACCAGGCCGGCCGGTGCACCGCGGAGTCACTGCCGGTGACCGCCCGACACGGCCCCGGCTCGCTAGAACTGCTTGCGCAGCTCGCCGGAAGTGTTCGCGAGGAGCACCGGGCCGGTGGGCGTGAGGTCACGCACGGCCGCGAGCGACGCCCCGTCCACCCGGTTCGCCTCGGTGACGACCGCCGCCGCTTCCAGCCCCTCGGCACCGCTCGACACGGCGGCCGCGATGGCCGCCTGCAGCGCGGTGAGCTTCAGCGACGGCAACGAGACCGTGGAGGCGTTGTAGGTGCGGCCGTCGAGGTCCCGCACCGCCGCTCCCTCCTCGGCACCGTTGCGCGCACGAACGGACCGCGCCAGCGTGATCAGCTTGGCGTCCTCGGGGGCAACGTCAGTCATCTTCTTCTGTCTCCTTCTGCACGGGACGCACGAGCACAGTGGTGACCCGGATGCGGCCGCGTTCGTCCTTGCCGCCCTCGGCCCGCATGCGCAGGCCGGCGATCTCCGCCTCGGTGCCGGGCAGCGGCACGCGCCCGAGCCGTTGCGCGAGCAGGCCGCCGACGGTCTCGACCTCGTGGTCGTCGAGCTCGGTGCCGAACAACGCGTCGAGGTCGTCCACCGGCAGACGCGCGCTGACCCGCACCGCGCCGTCCTCCAGGTGCTCGATCGGCGGACGGTCGTCGGTGTCGGACTCGTCGGTGATCTCACCGACGATCTCCTCGAGGATGTCCTCGATGGTCAGCAGGCCCGCGGTGCCGCCGTACTCGTCCACGACGATCGCCATGTGCCGGCGTGACACCTGCATCTCGCGCAGCAGGTCCGCGATGGGCTTCGAGTCCGGGATGAAGCTCATCGGGCGCATCAGCTCGGCGACGTTCTTCGGGTCCTCGTCCTCGGCGAGCGTGGCCCGCATCAGGTCCTTGAGGTTCACCACGCCGAGCACGTCGTCGACGCTTTCGCCGATCACCGGCACGCGGGTGTAGCCCGTGCGCAACGACAGCGCGAGCGCCTGCCGCACCGACTTCGACTGCTCGATCCACACGATCTCGGTGCGCGGCACCATGATCTCGCGCGTGATGGTGTCGCCCAGCTCGAACACCGAGTGGATCATCTCGCGCTCGCCCTCGTCCACGACGCCGCGTTCCTGCGCCATGTCGACGAGCTCGCGCAGCTCGACCTCGGAGCTGAACGGACCCTCGCGGAAGCCCTTGCCGGGCGTGATGGCGTTACCGATGAGGATCAGCAGCTTGGACAGCGGCCCGAGCACGCGCCCGAGCTGCCGGACGGTGCCCGCGGCGAGCAGGCTCACGCCGTACGGGTGCTGACGGCCGATGGTGCGCGGTCCGACGCCGACGAGGACGTACGACACGATGAGCATGCTCAGGCAGGCGTACAGGACAGCGAGCCCGTCCTGTGCCACGAAGTCGAGGAACACCGTCGTGGCCAGCACCGCCGCCGACATTTCGCAGGCCAGCCGCAGCAGCAACAACAGGTTGACGTGCCGCGGCCGGTCGTTCAGGACGTGCAGCAGCTGCCCGGTGCCCCAGCGACCCTGCCGTTGCAGGGCCTCCACCCGTGCGCGTGACACGGTGCCGAGAGCGGCATCCACACACGCGAACAGTCCGGCTGCGAGCACGAGCAGAACGGCCAGCACGATCACACTGGCAGGGTTCGCGGTCATCGCGTCAGGCTTCTTCGTTCTTCTCGTCCAGGCCGACCGCGCCGAGCACCTTGTCGTCGGTGCTGCGCTGGTGCGCGGCCCGTTCGGCCTCGTCACGGGCGGTGCGGAAGTCGCCGAGGATGCGGTTCTGCAACGTGAACATCTCACGTTCCTCGGCGGGCTCGGCGTGGTCGTAGCCGAGCAGGTGCAGCACGCCGTGCACGGTCAGCAGGTGCAGCTCGTCCAGCAGGCCGTGGCCCGCCTTCTTGGCCTGGTCCTTGGCGAACGCGGGGCACAGCACGATGTCCCCGAGCAGCGCGGGCCCGAGGCCCGCAGCGTCGGGGCGGCGCGCGGAGTCCAGCTCGTCCATGGGGAAGGCCATGACGTCCGTCGGACCCGGCAGGTCCATCCAGCGCTCGTGCAGGTCGGCCATCACGTCCAGCTCCACGAGCAGGACGGACAGTTCGGCCAGCGGGCTCACGCCCATGCGGTCCAGCGCGAAGCGGGCGGCGGAGACGATGGAACCCTCGTCGACTCCGACACCCGACTCGTTGGCGATCTCGATGCTCACGGCGCCTATCGTCCTCGCCGCTGGTTCCCCCGGCGTGCACCGGGTCCGTGGTGCTGCCCGTTCTGGTCGACGAGGTCCTGCTGGACCTGCCACTTGTCGTACGCGTCGACGATGTCGCCGACCAGGCGGTGGCGCACCACGTCCTGGCTGGTCAGCACCGAGAAGTGCACGTCGTCGACGCCTTCGAGGATGTCCCTGACGACCCGCAGACCGCTGCGCTGCCCGCCCGGGAGGTCGACCTGGGTGATGTCACCCGTGACGACCACCTTGGAGCCGAAGCCGAGGCGGGTGAGGAACATCTTCATCTGCTCGGGCGTCGTGTTCTGCGCCTCGTCGAGGATGATGAACGCGTCGTTGAGCGTGTTGTGCGTCAGCAGGTAGTCCTCGGTGACGTACAGGGAGTCCTGCGCCGCCACCTGGATGCACACCGTCTCCGTCCGGCCTGCGGGCTCGATGCTGTCGATGAACCGCATCGGACGCCCGCCGCCACCGGCCGCGTGGTACTTCTCCCGCTTGCGCTTGAGCCGGAACGGTTCGACGCCCTCGGGCAGCCTGATGTCGAGGACGTACGCGTCGTGGCGGTAACCGACGTCACGGCCCTTCGCCCTGCCCGGCTTGCGTCCCTCGGCCGGACGGCAGCGCCAGTAGGCGACGCCGCCGAGCGAGCGGACCAGTGCGACCACGTCGTCCCGCAGCCGCTCCGACGTCGTCGTGTACTGGACGCGGCAGGTGCGGCCGAGCTGGGTGACCGGGCCGCCGTCCGAGTCGAGCAGGCCCTGCAGGACGGCGAGACGCACGTCCGCGCTGTTGTGCAGGTAGAGCTCGGGCACGAACTTGGTGTGCGAACGGGTGCCGTGCAGTCCCAGCTCGCGCATCACGGCAGTCACGGGATTCGCGATCGTGATGACGTCGCCAGGCGTCCTGATGCGCCGCATCGTGTAGTCGACCTGGGACTTCTTCATCACCGCGATGTCCGGCTCCAGCGCGATCTGCAGTGCGAAGGCGAGTGCCGGGTCAGCGGTCGAGAACGACGGCGTCGTCGAGCCCGTGATGCACCCGTCGCCCAGCAGCAGGCCGAGCGCGTACGCGTTCATCGGCACTTCGCGTTCCGGCAGGCACACCGGTGCGCTGAGGAGCGGCAGCTCGTACCGCCGGGCGTGTGCCGCCCGCAGGTTGCCGATCATCTCCTTGGTCTCGAGCACTCGCCACGGCTTGTTCCGGCGCCGGTCGGACGCCGTCCGAACGGTCCAGAGGTGCTCACCGCAGGCGAGCGTCGACGAACCGTCCTGTGCCGTGACGCGGTAGACGTCCTTCTCACCCTGCGGGTAGACGCCCAGCACCGGGGTCGGCTCGCCGTTGGAGCCGATGACGAGGTCACCGACCTGCAGCGATCCGATCGGCCGGTAGCCGTCCGGGGTCAGGACCGGGGTGAAGATCGGCTGGGCGCGGCCACGCATGTAAGCCAGCGGTGCGACCTCGATCGTGCCCGCCTGCGTGAGGCGCGGGATCGACTCCGGGTCGACCATGTCGTGCAGCGCGTCGTAGAGCGGGCGCAGGTACGGGTCGATCTTCTCGTAGAGCGTGCCGGGCAGGTAGCCCAGGCGCTCGCCCGCCTCGACGGCCGGGCGGGTGAGGATGATGCGGTTGACCTGCTTGGCCTGCAGCGCCTGCACGGCCTTGGCCATGGCGAGGTACGTCTTGCCGGTGCCGGCGGGGCCGATGCCGAACACGATCGTGTTCTTGTCGATCGCGTCGACGTAGTGCTTCTGGTTCAGCGTCTTCGGCCTGATCGTGCGGCCTCGGCGGCTGACGATGTCGAGGCTCAGGACCTCGGCGGGCGACTCGACGTCGTTCGCGCTGAGCATCGCGACGATGCGGCGGACGGCGTTCTGGTCGATGGGCTGGCCACGGCCCGCGAGGGTGATGAGCTCGGAGAAGACGCGTTCGGCGAAGGCCACGTCGGCGGGGTCGCCGGACAAGGTGATCTCGTTCCCGCGCACGTGCACGTCGGCGTCGAGCAGTTCCTCCGCGAGGCGGAGGTTCTCGTCGCGCGACCCGAGCAGCGTGAGCACCGCGCCTTCCGGCACGGCGAACCGGGACTGACCTTCCTTGTTGCTCTGCTGGTTTTCTTCGGCCACGTGGCCCCGGCCTGCTTCCTGTCGCTCGGATCTGGTGCCGTCGATGCTAGTCCGGCCGAAAATGAGTGGCTACCGCTTTGCTCACGGTGTGTGCTCGGGAGCTGTGGAGATCCGCAGGCTTGGCGTTGAGGACGTACCCGAGTGCATGAAGCTGGTGACGGACCGGGGTTGGAGCTGGACGCCCGCGCAGTGGGAGATGCTGCTGGCCCTCGGTCCGGGCTTCGGCGCCTTCGACGGGACCGGGTTGCTCGGCACGACCCTGGTCACGCCGTATCCCGAGATGCAGGCGATCAGCGGCGTGCTGGTCGGTTCGTGGGCCGAACGCAGAGGCATCGCGGGCGCGCTGATGTCCAACGTGTTGGATGCGGGTCCGTCGGTCCTGTACGCGACCGCGATGGGTCAGCCGCTGTACGAGCGGCTCGGCTTTCACTCGGTCGGGCGTGCGGCGGCGTACCACGGCGAGCTCGGCGGCGCGGCGACCGGCGTGACACGTCCGGCGACGCCTGATGACCTGCCCGCGGTGGTGGCGCTGGACCGGGCGGCGAGCGGGTTCACGCGTGAGGCGTTCTGGGCGCATGTGTTCGGTCCGTCATCGGCGTACACGCCCCACGTCGCGAAGGACGGTTTCGTCTGCACGCGGCGCATGGATGAGACGTTGGTCATCGGTCCGCTCGTAGCACCGAACGCGGCGGCGGCGTGCGAGATCATTGCTGACGTGGCCGCCGGCGCCGGGCCGTCCCGCGTCGACGTGAGCGACCCGGACGTGACGGCGTTCCTGTCGGGCGAGGGTTACGAGATGCGCGGGGGCTGCGCGCTGATGGTGCACGGCGTCGACGACGTCGGCGGCGACCGCGGGCGGTACTTCGCGCCCGCGTCGCTCGCGCTGGGATGACTGGGGAAACTGTGGAACTGCGACGACTGACCTTGGACGACATCCCCGCGTGCTCCGACCTGGCGGAAAGCCGGTCGTGGCCGCGCGAGGAGAGCAAGTGGGAGTTCCTGCTCACGTACGGCGAGGGCTGGGGACTGTTCGACGAGCAGGGCCTCGTCGGCACGACGATCGTGACGCGCTATCCGGAGCTGGCGTCGGTCAGCATGGTGCTGGTCGCCGAACGCGCCGCGCGCCAGGGCCACGCCCGCCGCTTGGTGTCACACGTGCTGGACACGGGTGTCTCGACGTTGTTCGCGACGTCGATGGGCCGCCCGCTCTACGAGCAGCTGGGTTTCCACGCCGTCGGCTTCACCGACATCCACGCCGGGACGTTCACCGGACCGGCATCCGGCGTGTCGCACTTCGCGACCTCCGCCGACCTCGACGATCTCGTCGCGCTCGACACCAAGGTCACCGGCCTCACCCGGCCGTACCTGTGGGAGTCGCTGCTCAGGATGGGCACGGTCCGGATCTCCGAGCGCGGCGTCGCGGGCTCGTGGCAGGTGCGCGAAGGCCGGAAGCTGATCGGCCCGGTCATCGCGGACTCCCCCGCCGACGCGTGCGCGCTCATCGCCGACTGCGCCGCCGGCGATCCCAGCGTGCGCGTCGACGTGCACGACCCCGAGGTCATCGCGTTCGTGCGCGAGAACGGCCTGGAGTCGTGGGGTGAGGCCACCTGGATGGTCCGCGGTGCCGAGCAACTGCCGGGTGACCGCACCCGCTACCGCGCTCCGCTGCTGCAGGCGCTGGGCTAGAGACGTCGGCCGCCCAGCAGGTGCAGGTGGGCGTGGAAGACCTCCTGTCCGCTGTCCGGGCCGGTGTTGAAGAGCAGCCGGTAGCCCGACTCGGCCACGCCCTCGGCGTCGGCGACCTCCTTCGCGGCGGCGAAGAGGTCGCCGAGCTGGTCACCGGTCAGGTCGACGGCGTTCGGCACGTGGTCGCGCGGGATGAGCAGCACGTGCACGGGCGCCTTGGGCTGGATGTCGCGGAACGCGAGCGTCGTCTTGGTCTCGTGCACGATCCTCGCGGGAATCTCACCGTCGACGATCCGGCAGAACAGACAGGACATGCCCCAAGCTAAACGAACAGCCGGTCCAGCTGCTCGTCGACGGCCTCGACCATGTCGTCGACCGTGAGCTCGTCGGGGCCGAGCCCGTGGTGGATGTTGAGCCCGTCGATCAGCACGATGAACCGCCGCGCGGCCTTCATCGGCACGACGCCGGCCCGCAGCTCACCGGCTTCCTGCGCCGCGACGAGAACGCGTGCGACCCCGTCGTACAACTCGCGTGTGCCGATGCGTTCCAGCTCGTGCAACGACGGCTCGACCATCGCCCGCGGCAGGAACGACAGCAGCACCGCGGCCTCGACCCGGCGGTCGTCGTCCAGCGCCAGCATCTCGTGCGCGAAGGACCGCAGCACCTCCCGGTTGCCGGCGGTGGTGTCGATCTTCTCGAGCCGCGCGATGAACCGCCGGTACGCGAGCTCCATCGCGAATCCCAGCAACGCGTCCTGCGTCGGGAAGTAGTGGCGCAGCGACCCGCTCGACCAGCCGGACTCCGCGGCGACGGCACGCACGGACGCGTGGTCTATCCCGTCTCGCTGGACGATGCGCCACACTGCCTCAGCGAGTTCCCGGCGGCGTTCGTCGTGGTCGACAACCTTCGGCACCGGCCCTTTTTAGCAGTCGCGCGCGAGCCGGACGACAGCCGCGCGGCACCTCTCCCACGACTCGGTGCCCGGCGTGATCATGTCCATGTGGCCGGCTCCCCCGACCACGACGAGCTCCGCCTGCGGCTCGGCGGCGCAGAACCCGATCGACTGCTCGACCGGCACGTCCTCGTCCTGGTCACCGTGCACGCACACCACCGGCTTGCCGATGGGGATCAGCGCGGCCGGCGAGGCCTGCGCGAACTGCTCCTGGGTGCACAGCTCCAGCGCCCGCGGCGTGATGTGCTTCGTGAAGTCCAGCACCGCCGCCTGGGCGACCGCTCCGACCACTCGCGCGCTGTGCTTGGCCGCCCACACAGCGAGGTGGCCACCGGCGCTGTGCCCGAGCGTCACGACAGGCCCGATGTCGACGGCGTCGATGGCGGCGAGCACGTCCTCACCGGTCTGCGGCCACCCTCCGCCGCCGCTCACCCGCCGGTATTCGATGTTCCAGACGACAAATCCTTCTGCGACGAGCACGTCGGCAAGTGGGCGGCCGAGTTCGAGGCCGTAGCGCTGGTGCCAAAAACCACCGTGAATGACGACAACGGCACCCTGAGTCGCGGTCCCGGGAACGTAAAGCTCGCCGAACTGACTGGGATGGTCACCGTAAGCAATTCGCTGCACACGCAGAACTTACGTGAACGACAAGAATTCGCCGAGAAGCGCGCCGGTTCGATAGGGAGTGACGAACCCGCAGGCCAGGCGGCCGGAACGGCACCGCGCAAACAGGCCTGGAAACCAAAAGGGGCGCCTCGCGGTCCGAAGCCTGGGGGTCGCTTCGCCGCGAGGCGCCGACGCCGGACCGAGGGGGGAGGTGTCCGGCGAGTCTTTTGGTCAGAAGGTCTAATCGTCTACTCCGTTTCCGGATAGACCAATCAGCCCCACTGCGAACAAGAGTAACCCCAACCGCCTGCGGTTCGCTACAACTTGCGTCAAGCCAATCCATCCGATGTTCACCTTGGGAGTGATCGGGGTCACCACCTAGTAGTACGTACCCCGATGGCACCAAGAGCAACCGCCGCAGCGGTAGATGCACGCAGAACGGTTGGTCCCAATCGGACGATCCGGGCACCCGAAGATCGCAACGCGTCGAGTTCCTCAGGCGTGATTCCGCCTTCGGGACCCACGACGAGCAGCACGTCCCCGGAATCGGGCAGCGCGACGTCCGCGAGCCGTTCGGTCGCGCTTTCGTGCAACACGAGAGTGAGCGCCGACGATGACACGCGATGAGAGAGCTGGTTCGTGCTCACGGGTTCGTCGACGAACGGCACTCGCGCGCGGCGGGCCTGCTTGGCCGCCTCGCGAACCGTGGACCGCCAGCGCCCCAGCGCTTTCGCGCCGCGCGGGCCGTCCTCCCACTTCGCCACGCACCGGGCCGCGCGCCACGGCACCACGCCGTCCACACCGGCCTCGGTGGCGAGCTCGACCGCCAGCTCACCCCGGTCGCCCTTCACCAGGGCCTGGGCGAGCACGACGCGCGGTGCCGGTTCGGGCTCGACCCAGCGCTCGACCACGCGCAACGCCAGGGCGTCCTTCTCCACCGCCACCACGGAACAGCGCACCTGGGCACCGGAACCGTCCGACAGGACGAGTTCCTCGCCCGCGCGCAACCGCTTCACGGTGGCGGCGTGCCGGCCTTCCGGGCCGTCGAGCACGAACTCCTCACCGGAGGGCAACGCCTCGACGAGGAAGACCGGCAGGGTCACCGGTGGCCGCGCGAGGAGCGCAGGCGGGAGAACAGCCCGCCGCCGCCCTTGCCGTTGTGGGACAGGGAGGGTTCGTTCTCCCCGCGCATCTCGGCCAGGTCGCGCAGCAACGAGGCCTGTGCGGCGTCGAGCTTGGTCGGCACGACGACCTCGAGGTGCACGTGCAGGTCGCCGCGACCGTCGACACGGCCGGTGGACCGCAGCTTCGGCATGCCGCGGCCGGTCATGACGAGCTGCGTGCCCGGCTGCGTGCCCGGGTCGATCTGCAGTTCTTCCTCGCCGTCCAGGGTCTTCAACGGCAACGTGGCGCCCAGGGCGGCCGTCGTCATCGGGATCTGGACGATGCAGTGCAGGTCGGCGCCGTCGCGTTCGAAGATCTCGTGCGGGTGCTCCTCGACCTCGACGTAGAGGTCGCCGGCCGGGCCACCGCCGGGGCCGACCTCGCCCTGGCCCGCGAGGCGCACGCGCATGCCCTCGGCGACACCGGCGGGGATGTTCACCGAGATCGTGCGACGCGACCGCGTGCGGCCGTCACCGGCGCACTGCTGGCACGGGTCGGGGATGACCTCGCCGTAGCCGCGGCACACCGGGCACGGGCGCGACGTGACGACCTGGCCGAGGAACGAGCGCTGCACCGACTGCACCTCGCCGCGGCCGTGGCAGGTGTCGCACTGGACGGGCTTGGAGTTGTTCTGGGTGCCGGCGCCGTGACAGCGGTCGCACAGGATCGCCGTGTCGACGGTCAGCTCACGGGTGGTACCCGCCGCGCACTCCTCCAGCGTCATGTCGAGCCGGATCAGCGCGTCGGAACCGGGCTGCACGCGGCTGCGCGGCCCCCGGCCACCACCGGGCGAGGCACCGAAGAAGGCGTCCATGATGTCGCCGAGGCCGAAGCCCGCGAACGGGTCGCCACCCGCGCGGCCACCGCCGCCCGAGTCGAGCGGGTCGCCTCCCAGGTCGACGATGCGGCGCTTCTCGGGGTTCGACAACACCTCGTAGGCGGCCGTCACCTCCTTGAAGCGGGCCTCCTCGTTGGGATTGACGTCCGGGTGCAGCTGCCTCGCGAGCTTGCGATAGGCGCGCTTGATCTCATCCTGTGTCGCGTTCTGCGAGACACCGAGGATGCCGTAGTAATCCCTGGCCACCTTGTTCGCTTTCGTGTTCATCTCAAGTGCAAGACGTTTCTGGTCAACGACCGGTCAGGATCTCACCGACATAGTTGGCGACCGCGCGCACGGCGGCCATGGTCCCGGGGTAGTCCATGCGCGTCGGTCCGACGACGCCGAGGCCCCCGAGCGGGTTGTCACGGCTGCCGTAGCCGATGGACACCACGGAAGTGCTGCGCATCTCGGCGGCCTCGTTCTCCTCGCCGATGCGCACCAGCACGCGACCGGGGTCGCGGGAGGCGGCGAGCAGTTTGAGCACGACGACCTGCTCCTCCAGCGCCTCCAGCACCTGCCGCAGCGAGCCCGGGAAGTCGGTGATGCTGCGCGTGAGGTTCGCGGTACCGCCGAGCACCAGCCGTTCCTCGGGGTGCTCCACCAGCGTCTCGATGAGCACAGTAGCGACTCGCAGCATCGGATCGCGCAGGTTCGACGGTACCTCGTCGGGCAGCTCGGCGACCTTGGCACTCGCCTCGGCCAGCCGCTGCCCCGCCATCGCCTGGTTCAGCACACCGCGCAGCTGGGCCGTGTGCTCCTCGCTGATCACGTCCCCGAGCTCGACGATCCGCTGGTCGACGCGGCCGGTGTCGGTGATGAGCACCAGCATCAGCCGCGACGGCGTGATCGGCAGCACCTCCAGGTGACGCACGGCCGCACGCGACAGCGTCGGCACCTGGATCACCGCCACCTGCCGGGTCAGCTGCGCGAGCAACCGCACGCTGCGGCGCATCACGTCGTCGAGGTCGATCGCGCCGTCGAGGAAGCTGCGGATGGCCCGCCTCTCGGCCTGCGAGAGCGGCTTGATCTCGCTCAGCTTGTCGACGAAGAGCCGGTAGCCCTTGTCGGTCGGCACGCGCCCCGCGCTGGTGTGCGGCTGGGCGATGTACCCCTCGTCCTCCAGCGCGGCCATGTCGTTGCGCACGGTCGCGCTCGACACACCCAGGTTGTGCCGGTCGACCAGGGCTTTCGACCCCACGGGCTCCTGGTTGGACACGTAGTCGGCAACGATGGCGCGAAGCACCTCGAAACGACGCTCGTCGGCGTTCACCGCTGTTCACCTCCATGTCCACTGCTCCCGAGTTTACCCAGCCCGTTTCCTGCCTGGTGCGCGCTCTGAAGTCGTGCTCGATCCGGCCTCCGGTTTTTTGTCGGTGGCGATCGCTAGGGTCCAAACGTGGACAACGTTGTGTGGCTGCGGCCACCCGGCAAGCCATGCCTGGTGCTCAGCGACGACGAGTGGTGGAAGGGCTCGGTCGTCTGGGAAGAGGCCCGCAGGGAGGACGGGCTCTGGTGGGGCACGGTGACGTACGACAAAGACGGACAGAAGATCACCGAGGTGCGCAGTCAGCACGACCTGCGCGCCCGCTGATCAGGGAAGCAGGCGCCTGACCACGGCGTCGGCGAGCAGCCGTCCGCGGTCGGTCAGCACGCAGCGGTCGTCGTGCGGTTCGAGGAGTCCGTCGGCGATCGCCTGCTTCGCCTCCTCGCGGCCGGCGTCGTCCAGCACGTCCATCGGCAGGCCTTCGGCGAGGCGCAGTTCCAGCAGCACCCGTTCGACGCGCTGGTCCTCGGCCGCCAACGTCTCGCGGCCTGCGGCGGGCGACTTGCCCTCGGCCAGCAGGGCCGAGTAGCGCGCGGGGTGCTTCACGTTCCAGAAGCGCACCCCGCCCACGTGGCTGTGCGCGCCGGGGCCGAAGCCCCACCAGTCGGCGCCCTTCCAGTAAAGGACGTTGTGCCGGCACTGCGCCTGCGCGGACGTCGCCCAGTTCGACACCTCGTACCAGGAGAAGCCCGCGCCGCTCAGCACCGAGTCGACCATCTCGTACGACGAGGCCAGCACGTCGTCGTCGGGCATGGGCAGGTCGCCGCGGCGGATGCGGCGGGCGAGGCCGGTGCCGTCCTCCACGATCAACGCGTAGGCGGACACGTGGTCGACGCCCGCGGCCAGCACGGCGTCGAGGGATTCGGCCAGATCCGAGGGTCGTTCCCCCGGTGTGCCATAAATCAGGTCCAGGTTCACGTGCTCGAACCCGGCTTCACGGGCCTCCAGTGCGGCTTCACCCGGACGGCCGGGCGTGTGCTTGCGGTCCAGGACGGCGAGAACGTGCCGCGCGGCCGACTGCATCCCCAGGGACACGCGCGTGTAGCCGGCGTCCCGGATGCCTTCGAAGAACGGAACAGAGGTCGACTCGGGGTTCGACTCCGTCGTCACCTCGGCGTCGGGAGCCAGGCCGAACGACTGCCGCACCGCGTCCAGCACGTCGCCGAGACCCGAGGCGCCCAGCAGGGACGGCGTGCCACCGCCGACGAACACGGTCTGGGCGGGCACGGCGGACCCGAGGACGGACGCGGCCAGGTCCAGTTCGCGGCGCAGGCCCTCCAGCCACGACTGCGGTGACGCGGAGGAACCCAGCTCGCCGGGCGTGTAGGTGTTGAAGTCGCAGTAGCCGCAACGGGTCGCGCAGAACGGCACGTGCACGTAGACGCCGAAGGGGCGCGAGCCGACACCGGCGAGAGCGGAAGGAGGAAGCGAACCGTCGGCGGGCGCGGGCTCGCCATCGGGCAAAGCGGAGGGCATGACTCCCAGTGTCCCCTACACGGCCCGAATGGCGGTGTTCGACCAGGGAAAGTATCTGTCGGTGACAGAATAATTACGGAGTGAAACCGGCCTAAGATGTCAACTTCCCCTCGTCGATCCCAGCATTCGGTTGGCGGTGGACCACGCACTGGACGACATGCACACTGAGGTCATGCATTCGACTGGAGTCCGCCTCGTGGCCCGCCGCCACGTCGACTTCCGTCGTGTCTCCAGCGCGATGTGCCGTCGTTCGGCATGACCGCGCGCTGATTTGTTCCCGTCAGCGCTCGGCGCGCTGACGAGGCCCCCACCACAAGCACCTCCGGGCTCGCACGCGCACTGAGCGCCTCGAAACCCGGAGGATGGCGATGGCCACGCCGCAGACGTCACCGCGTGCCAAGCAGCGTCGCGGCGAGGGGCAGTGGGCACTCGGTTACCGAGAGCCGTTGAACCCCAACGAGCGGAGCAAGAAGGACGACAACCCGCTCAACGTCCGCGCCCGCATCGAGAACATCTACGCCCACGGCGGTTTCGACTCGATCGACCCGGCCGACCTGCGCGGACGGTTCCGCTGGTACGGCCTCTACACCCAGCGCAAGCCCGGCATCGACGGCGGCCGCACGGCCACCCTGGAGCCGGAGGAGCTGGACGACGAGTTCTTCATGATGCGCGTCCGCAGTGACGGCGGTGCGCTCACCACGGAGCAGTTGACGGTCCTCGGCGAGATCTCGCAGACCTACGCCCGTGACACCGCGGACATCACCGACCGGCAGAACATCCAGTACCACTGGATCCGGGTCGAGGACGTTCCCACGATCTGGCAGAAGCTCGAAGCCGTCGGCCTGACGACGATGGAGGCGTGTGGCGACAGCCCGCGCGTCATCCTCGGTTCGCCGGTCGCGGGCATCTCGCAGGACGAGATCATCAACGGGCAGCCGGCGATCGACACGATCCTCGAGCGCTACATCGGCGACCCGCGCTTCTCCAACCTGCCGCGCAAGTTCAAGACGGCCATCTCCGGTCTGCAGGACGTCGCGCACGAGATCCACGACATCGCGTTCGTCGGCGTGAACCACCCCGAGCACGGGCCGGGCTTCGACCTCTGGGTCGGCGGCGGCCTGTCCACGAACCCCATGCTGGGCAAGCGCCTGGGCGCCTGGGTGCCGCTCGACGAGGTGCCGGACGTGTGGGAAGCCGTCATCAGCGTCTTCCGCGACTACGGCTACCGCCGCCTGCGCCACCGCGCGCGCATCAAGTTCCTCGTCGCCGACTGGGGCCCGGAGAAGTTCCGCCAGGTCGTCGAGGACGAGTACCTCAAGCGCAAGATGATCGACGGCCCGGCGCCGGAGACCCTGGACCAGCAGCTCGACCACATCGGCGTGCACAAGCAGAAGGACGGCCTGTTCTACGTCGGCGCCGCGCCGGTCGCGGGCCGGGTCTCGGGTTCGATCCTCGTCGAGGTGGCGAAGTTCGCCGAACGGGCCGGCTCGAACCGCGTCCGCTTCACGCCGCAGCAGAAGATCATCGTGCTGGACGTGCCCGAGGCCGAGATCCCCGCGCTCAAGAGCGATCTCGCCAAGCTGGGCCTGCAGGTCGACCCGTCGCCGTGGCGCCGGGGCATCATGGCCTGCACCGGGATCGAGTTCTGCAAGCTCGCGATCGTCGAGACGAAGGCACGTGCCCTCGACCTCGTCACGCAGCTCGAAGCCAACCTCAAGGACATCGTCGACGGTGTCACGGCGCCGATCACGGTGCACATCAACGGCTGCCCCAACTCCTGCGCCCGAATCCAGACCGCGGACATCGGCCTCAAGGGCCAGATCGTCACCGACGAGCAGGGCAACCAGGTCGAGGGCTTCCAGGTGCACCTCGGCGGCGGACTCGGCCTCGACGCCGGGTTCGGCCGGAAGCTGCGCGGCCACAAGGTGACCGCGGCCGAACTGCCCGAGTACGTCGAGCGGGTCGTGCGGAACTTCGTCGCCCAGCGCGAGACCGACGAGCGGTTCGCGCAGTGGGTCGGCCGGGCGGAAGAGGGTTCGCTGCGATGACCGAACGCGCGACGCCGTTCTACTGCCCCTACTGCGGCGACGAGGACCTCCGGCCGCAGGAGGAACCCAGCTACGCGTGGCTGTGCACCGGGTGCCGCCGCGTCTTCAAGGTCTCGTTCGTCGGGCTCAACCTGCCGCAGGAGGTGAAGAAGTGAGCGATCTCAAGGAAGACCTCAAGATCGTCGCCGAGGCCGCGGAGCTGGAGCTGAAGGACGCGAACGCCGAAGAGGCGCTGGAGTGGGTCGCGCGGACGTTCGGCGACAACTACATCGTCGCCTCCAACATGCAGGACGCCGTGCTGATCGACCTCGCCGCCAAGGTGAAGCCGAACTTCGACGTGCTGTTCCTGGAGACGGGCTACCACTTCCCGGAGACCATCGGCGTGCGTGACGCCGTCGGGGTCGTCTACCCGGAGGTGCGCATCGTCAACGCCGCCGCCGAGCAGTCCGTCGCGGACCAGGAGGCGGAGTTCGGCCTGCTGTACCAGTCGGATCCGGCGAAGTGCTGCAACCTGCGCAAGGTCGTGCCGCTGCGCCGGGAGCTCGCGAAGTACGACGCGTGGGTCACCGGTGTGCGCCGCGTGGACGCCCCGACGCGGGCGAACACGCCGATCGTGCAGTGGGACGAGCGCAACGGCCTGGTGAAGATCAACCCGATCGCGCCGTGGAGCGACGACGAGTTCAACGCCTACATCCGCGAGAAGGGCATCCTCGAGAACCTGTTGGTGCAGGAGGGCTATCCCTCCATCGGCTGCCTGCCGTGCACCGCCAAGCCGTTGCCGGGCCAGGACGCCCGCAGCGGCCGGTGGGCGGGCCAGTCCAAGACGGAATGTGGGTTGCACGGATGACACTGGCTCTGGACACCCTGGGACGCCTCGAATCCGAGGCGATCCACATCTTCCGCGAGGTCGCGGGCGAGTTCGACCGGCCGGTGATCCTCTTCTCCGGCGGCAAGGACTCGACGCTGCTGCTGCACCTCGCGATCAAGGCGTTCTACCCGGCGCCGGTGCCGTTCCCGCTGCTGCACGTCGACACCGGGCACAACTTCGACGAGGTCATCGAGTTCCGCGACCGCGTCGTCGCGCAGCACGGTCTGCGCCTGGAGGTCGCGAAGGTCCAGGACTGGATCGACGACGGCCGTCTCGAGGAGCGCCCGGACGGCACGCGCAACCCGTTGCAGACCGTGCCGCTGCTGGACTCCATCACGCAGCACAAGTTCGACGCGGTCTTCGGCGGCGGCCGCCGGGACGAGGAACGCGCCCGCGCCAAGGAGCGGATCTTCAGCCTGCGCACGGCGTTCGGCCAGTGGGACCCGAAGCGCCAGCGCCCGGAGCTGTGGAACCTCTACAACGGCCGGCACCGCGCCGGTGAGCACGTCCGCGTGTTCCCGCTGTCCAACTGGACCGAGCTCGACGTGTGGAACTACATCGAGCGCGAGGGCATCGAGCTTCCGGACATCTACTACTCGCACCAGCGCGACGTGTTCCTGCGCGACGGCATGTGGCTCGCCGAGGGCCCGTGGGGCACCGCGCGCGAGGGCGAGACGTTGCTGCGCAAGACGGTTCGCTACCGCACGGTCGGCGACGGCTCCTGCACGGGTGCCGTCGAGTCCGACGCCGCCGACATCCACGCGGTGATCGCCGAGGTCGCCGCGTCACGACTGACCGAGCGCGGCGCCACGCGGGCCGACGACCGGCTGTCCGAGGCCGCCATGGAAGACCGCAAGCGGGAGGGCTACTTCTAAATGAGCGACCTGTTGAGGCTGGCCACCGCGGGCAGCGTGGACGATGGGAAGTCCACGCTCGTCGGCAGGTTGCTCTACGACACCAAGTCCGTGCTCGCGGACACGCTCGACGCCGTGCATCGCGCGAGCGCCGACCGAGGTCTCGCGACGCCGGACCTGTCACTGCTGGTCGACGGCCTGCGTTCGGAACGCGAGCAGGGCATCACGATCGACGTGGCGTACCGCTACTTCGCGACGCCCAAGCGGTCGTTCGTGCTCGCCGACACCCCCGGTCACGTCCAGTACACCCGCAACACCGTCACCGGTGCCTCCACCGCGCAGCTCGCGGTGCTGCTCGTCGACGCGCGCAAGGGCGTCATCGAGCAGACTCGGCGCCACGCGGCGGTTCTCGCGCTGCTGGGCGTGCCCAGGCTCGTCCTCGCGGTCAACAAGATCGACCTCGTGGACTACGACGAGGTGACGTTCTCCCGCATCGCCAAGGAGTTCACGGCACACGCCACGGCTCTCGGCTACACCGAGGACGCGGTCGTCGAGATCCCGGTCTCGGCGCTGGCCGGCGACAACGTCGTGGACAAGTCCGCGAACACACCCTGGTACTCCGGCCCGACCCTGCTGGAGCACCTGGAGAACGTGCCGGTCGAGCCCGACCCGCACGACGCCCCGTTCCGCTTCCCGGTGCAGTACGTGATCCGCCCGCGCACCGCCGAGCACCTCGACTACCGGGGCTACGCCGGTCTGATCGCGGCGGGCACGGTCAAGCCGGGCGACGAGATCGTCGTGCTGCCCTCCGGCCGTCGCTCGACGGTCACCAAGATCGACACCGCGGACGGCGAACTGACCGAGGCGGCGGCCGGCCAGTCCGTCACGCTGCTGCTGGCCGACGACATCGACATCTCGCGCGGCGACCTGATCTCGGTGGCGGGCAACGAGCCCACCGTCACCGACGAGCTGGACGCCACCCTCTGCTGGCTCGCGGAGAAGCCGCTGCGGCCCGGCGCACGAGTCCTCGTCAAGCACGGCACGCGCACCGTGCAGGCGATGGTCACCGACCTGCGCGACCGCTTCGACGAGCAGAACCTGTCCAGTGTGGACAGCCCCGGCTCGCTGGAGCTCAACGAGATCGGCCGAGTGGCACTGCGACTGGCGGAGCCCGTTCCGCTGGACGACTACAGCTTCAGCCGGCGCACCGGGTCCTTCCTGGTGATCGACGCGAGTGACGGTTCCACTCTCGCCGCCGGACTGGTCGGGGCTCCACTGCCGCTGCTTGAGGACGGCGTGGAGAGCTGTACCGGGGGCAGCGCCGCTGCCCCGGACGACCACGCCCTCGTCTCCCCCGGTCCGTGAAAGGCCAGCTTCCCGTGAACCTCAAGCCCGCAATCGCCGTCGCGCTCATCGCACTGTCAGCACTGTCCGGTTGCAGCCGCCGCGCCACCGACGAACCGGCCACGGTCGGGTCGAAGGGTGCCGCGACCGAGGTCCGCCTCGGGTACTTCCCGAACGTGACCCACGCCGCCGCGCTGATCGGCGTCGACAAGGGCTTGTTCGCGAAGGATCTCGGCGGCACCAAGCTGACGACGCAGACGTTCAACGCGGGCCCCGACGAGGTGAACGCCCTGCTGGGCGAGTCGCTCGACATCGCGTACATCGGCTCCGGCCCGGCGATCAACGCCTACGCGAAGTCCAAGGGCGAGGCCGTGAAGCTCATCGCGGGTGCCACGTCCGGTGGCGCTCAGCTCGTGGTGAAGCCCGAGATCAACTCGATCGAGGACCTCAAGGGCAAGGTCGTCGCCACGCCGCAGCTCGCGAACACGCAGGACGTGTCGCTGAAGAAGTTCCTGGCGGAGAAGAACCTCACCGGCCAGGTGACCGTGCAGAACGCGGAGAACGCGGCGTCGCTCGACCTGTTCAAGAGGGGCGACGTCCAGGCCGCCTGGGCACCGCAGCCGTGGTCGGCACGCCTGGTCGCCGAGGCCGGCGCCAAGGTGCTGGTGGACGAGAAGACGCTGTGGGAGGGCGGGGCGTTCCCGACCACCGTGGTCATCGTGCGGACGAAGTTCCTGCAGGAGCACCCGGAGACGGTCGAGGCGGTGCTGAAGGGTCACGTCGCCGCGATCGACTGGGCGAAGGCCAACTCCGACGAGGCCAAGAAGTCCGTGAACGCCTCGCTGGAGAAGCTCACGTCCAAGAAGCTCGGCGACAAGATCCTCGACGCCGCGTGGGACAACATCGAGCTGACGACCGACGCGCAGGCCAAGTCCTTCCCGCAGCTCGCGAAGGACGCCGTGACGGCGGGCGTGGCCAAGGAGGCCGCGAACGTCGCCGGGTACGCCGACTTCACGTTGCTGAACAAGGTTCTCCAGGCACAGGGCAAGCCGCAGGTACAAGCAGCCGGACTGGACCAGAAGTAAGTCTTCGACGCCGAGGGAAGGCACACGACCATGACCGCCACGCTCGAGACCACTGTCCCGTCCACTGTGGACACCGCCGTCGAACTGGCCGGAGTCCGGAAGGTGTTCGGCCACGGCAACTCGGCCGTGGTAGCGCTCGACGGGGTCGACCTGTTGGTCAAGCCCGGTGAGTTCGTGTGTCTTCTCGGCGCCTCCGGCTGCGGCAAGAGCACGCTGCTCAACATCGTCGCGGGCCTCGACGCCGCGACGTCCGGCGAGTTGCAGCTCAACACCTCGCGTCCGGCCGTGATGTTCCAGGAGCCCGCGCTGATGCCGTGGCTCACCGCCGCGCGCAACGTCGAGCTGGCGCTGCGCTTCGCCGGTGTCGGCCGGCTGGCGCGCAAGCGCCGCGCGCTGGACCTGCTGGAACTGGTGCGGCTGGGCGACGTCGCGGACAAGCGTCCGCACGAGCTCTCCGGTGGTATGCGTCAGCGCGTGGCCCTGGCTCGCGCGCTGGCGTCCACCACCGTCTCCGCGGACGGCGCTCCCGCCCTGCTGCTGATGGACGAGCCGTTCGCGGCCCTCGACGCCATCACGCGCGACGTGCTGCAGAGCGAACTGCTGCGCGTCTGGGAGACCACGAACACCGCGATCATCTTCGTGACGCACGACGTGCGCGAGGCCGTTCGCCTCGGCCAGCGCGTCGTGCTGCTGTCCTCACGTCCCGGCCGCGTCGTGCGCGAATGGGACGTCACCGACTCCTCGGACGACGTCCTCGCCGAGATCAACACCCATCTGCGAGAGGTCATCAGTGGCCACGCCTCCTGACACGCTCGACAAGGTCGGCGCCGGCCTCGACGCGCTCGATGTGCCCGTGGAGGAGCACAAGCCGCCGGTCTGGCGCCGTTTCCTGAAGACGGGCGTGCCACCCATCATCGCCTTCGCGCTGCTCCTGGGCGTGTGGCAGGCGTTGTGGGCTTCGGCTCTGGTGCCCGAGTTCCAGCTCCCCGCTCCCGTCGACGTGTGGGACGAGCTGGTCCGCTCGATCTCCACCGGCGAGGCGTTCGGCATCCTGTGGACCTCGTTGCACCGCGCGGTGCTCGGGTTCCTCGCGGCGGTCGTGATCGCGACGCCGCTGGGGTTGCTGATCGCCAAGGTGCGGGTGGTGCGCGCGGCGATCGGGTCGTTGCTGACCGGCCTGCAGTCACTTCCCTCGGTGGCCTGGGTTCCGGCGGCGATCCTGTGGTTCGGCGTGACGCCGTCCACGATCTACTTCGTGGTGCTGATGGGCTCGGTGCCGTCGATCGCGAACGGCCTGGTGGCGGGCATCGACCAGATCCCGCCGCTGCTGCCGCGCGTGGGGCGCGCCCTGGGTGCCGGCCGGCTCGCCTCGGCCCGCCACATCCTGCTCCCCGCCGCCCTCCCCGGTTATCTGGCGGGTCTCAAGCAGGGCTGGGCGTTCTCGTGGCGGTCACTGATGGCCGCGGAGATCATCGCGACGTCACCCCAGCTCGGCGTCGGGCTCGGGCAGTACCTGCACAACGGGTCGTCGTTGAACGACATCAACATGGTGATCGCGGCGATCTTCCTGATCCTGCTGGTGGGCATCGGGATCGAGCTGCTGCTGTTCCGGCCGTTGGAGCGCGCTGTGCTGCGGGCCCGTGGACTGACGGGGGCGCTGTGATTCCCCTTGTCGCCGTCGCCCACGGCAGCCGTGATCCTCGTTCGGCCGCTTCGATCCATGCTTTGCTCGACGTGGTGCGCTCGTTGCGGCCCGAGCTGGACGTCCGCGGGTGTTTCCTGGACCTGTGCGCGCCGCGGCTGAACGACGTGCTGCGCGGACCCGCGGTGGTCGTGCCTTTGTTGCTGGGCAAGGCTTATCACGCCCGCGTCGACGTTCCGGCCGCCGTGGCCGAGTCGCGCGTGCCTGCTGTGGTGACTGACGTGCTGGGGCCGGATCCCCGGCTGGAGTCGGCGGCTCTGCGCCGGCTGTCCGAGGCCGGGGTGTCGTTCGGGGACAGGTCTTTGGGTGTGGTGCTGGCCGGTGCGGGCTCCTCGCACGCGCCCGCCAACGAGGCCGTGGCCCGCGTGGCTCGGCGCTGGGCTCGCGAGTCGGGCTGGGCCGGGGTGGAGGCGGCGTTCGCGTCGATCGCGTCGCCGACCGTGCCCGAGGCGATCGAACGGTTGAAGGCTCGCGGTGCCACTCGGATCGCGGTGGCGTCGTGGTTCCTGGCGCCGGGGTTGCTGCCGGACAAGGTGGCGAGGCTCGCGGGCGATGCCGTGGTGGCGCAGCCGTTGGGTGACGACGTGGAGGTCGCGCAGCTCGTGCTGGACCGCTACGACTTCGCCCTGGCACGCCAGACCGTCGCGGCTTAGCTTGTGCCGCAAGCAAATCCTTGGATCGCATTCAACGACCCGGGCAGGAATTGTCGGTGGCACCTGCGATCCTGTTTGGATGCATATGTTCGTCGACGAGTCGGAGCGGAGCGGCTACCTCATGGCAGCCGTCCTGATCGCCCCGAACGCACTGCACTCCACCCGCTCGTTGATGCGCGGCCTGTTGCTCCCCGGTTGTCGACGCGTGCACTTCAAGACCGAGAAACCCGCCCGGCGCAAGCTGATCGCCGACAAGCTGGCGTGCTGCGACCTCGTGGTCAACATCTACGTCGCGCGCGGCAAGAGCGAGAAAGTCCGTTCCAAGCTTCTCCCGCTGCTGGTCGATGACGCCGTCGGCGCAGGCGTCACCCGCCTGGTGCTCGATTCACGTGACCCCGTGGCCAACGGTCGCGACCGGCTGGTGATCGGCACCAGAACCAAGGCCCATGATGCTGGACTGGTGTACGAGCGGTGTGTCGCAGCTAACTCTTGGATTAGTGACGAGCGGGAGGGACGTCGGCAGGTGGCCGAGCTTCGATCATGAAGATCGCGCTCATGGCTGTCACCTGCACGGTTGGCGGTACTTGAGGTGATCAGCAAACGATTGCGCCGGTAGTTTTCTACCGCCAACTCGGCGGTAAATGTGCGTGAGAGCGCGACCATCCGGGGCTTTGGGCAACGAGCGACCACACCGCCCAGCCCTCTGCCCTGCTCAACGGAGCACAACTTAGCCGCGACGCTCTACGAGCACATCCAGTCGTCCTCGGAACCAGCGCTGTGGGTCAGCGACGCGCTCGCCTGGTGCCACGGCGCCGGCAGCGACTGGAAGCGGCGGATCGCACCCATCACCGGGACCATCGTCGACCTGGGCCAGCTCTAGAAAGCGCGAAGCCCAGGCAGCGACCGTCCGGACGCGCACCTGGGCTCACTTCCTCCACCTAGCGGCGAAGGCTATGCGCACAGCCTAGCACATTTGAGCCCAACCGCTCCCCCGCGCCACTTCCAGCCGCCGCCACAAGATCGAACGCACAGCGCCGTTCGGGCGATGTGAAGCGTGAACTGTTGACGTGAAACCTACTCATGAGTAGTCAGGTGCTTACGCCGCGTGCTGGAAGTGTCCCTCGTCCACTCATCGGGGAGAGGCCATGAAGCTAGCCGGAATCGCCGCAGCAGCACTGGTACCGATGCTGATGTTCGCCGCCAACGCGTCAGCAGCTCCGCAGACCATCACCTACAAGCTCCGGGCGAGCGCCGCCGGGCAGTCGTCGGACTTCACGCTCGACCAGGGCGTCGACGCGTCGGCACCCGCGACCGTCGCGCCCAACGGTTCGGTGGCGGTCACGATCGACCCCGCGCCCAACAAGATCCCGACCGAGGCCGGCGGCCGGCAGGTGCGGGAGATCAAGGGTCTCGCGCTGAGGTTGCCGGTGCCCGCCAACTCGAAGTTCCAGTCCGCGTCGCTCGCCGGCGGTTCGGGGCTGGGCGGCACGCCGACGGTTGCCTTGCAGGGCAACGACGTCGTGCTGAGCGTGCCAGGGCCGATCAAGGGCGGCGCGGACTTCGAGCTGCCCACCGTCACCATCAACCTGCAGGCGGGCGGCACCGGGACGATCACCACGAAGCTGGGTGGCACCAGCTACGACGCCCCGGGCCTCACCTTCACCGCCGTCGTCACCGTCATCGGGTTCCCGGTCAACGCCGCCGCGAAGGGCTACCCGGACCCGAGCCCCGTGCTGACCACGACCACGATCGGCTAGCGATCCTGACGCCCAACCCCCTGCCGGGCATCAGGAAGTAGCCGCGACCAGAGCGGTCATCGTGGCGAGCGTCGTGCGCAGGTCTTCCAGCGAGACCTGCGCACTGACGCGGTTGGCCCACTCGTACTGCGCCTCCCGCAACCGTTCGATGGCGGCGAAACCCTCGGGAGTGGGCCGCACCAGCTTCGCGCGGGCGTGCGTCGGGTTCGGCAGGTACTCCGCCAAACCCTTGTCCACCAACAGGTCCGCGATCCGCTGCACGGACTGCCGCGCCAGTCCCATCTCCCGCGCGATGCCCGAGACGGACAACGGTTCGCGCAGCACCGCGCCGAGCACCTGCCACCACGCCGCGGTCAGGCCGACCGGCTTCGTCATCACCTCGGCCGCGTCGAGGAACGCTCCGTACAGACGGAAGGTCCTCATCACGACGTCGGTCAGCACGTCACCTGATTCAGTCCTGGACACCGGCTCAGTCCTGGACACTCGCCACCAGCTTCCCGAACGCCTCGGCCGTGTCGTCGCGGTTGAACTCGTACCAGGCCTGCAGGGTCCCCGGCGAGAACGTCTCCAGCTCCGCCAGCACCTCGCGGGCGAACTCCAGCGCGGACGCACCGCCCGCCGTGATCACACCGTCGGCGCGCACCACGCGTTCGTCGCGATACAGAGCCGCGCCACCGTAAGAACCAAGTGCTCCAGGAAAGTTCGACGTGTGCGGCACGTCGTCGAGCAGCCCTTCGGCCGCCAGCCCGACCGTCGCCCCGCAGATCGCCGCGATCGGCTTGCCCGCTTCGCGGAACCGCCGCGCGAGCTTCCCGAACGCCGCCAGCTCACCGGTCTCCCAGCCGTCGCCGCCCGGCATCACGAGCATCGCCGCGTCGTCCAGGGACACGTCCCCGATGGTGACGTCCGGCAGCATCCGCACGCCGCCGACCGTGCGGATCGGGTCCGCGGTCAGACCGACCGTCCGCAACTCGTACCGCCCCGGCTGCTGCTGGAACTGCTGCAGGCTCACCTGCGCGGCCACATGGCCGTACTCCCAGTCGGCGAGCTGATCGGCCAGAACGAGGTACACCGTCTGTGTCATGACAGCATCCTGTCGTGAATGACAGGATGCTGTCAACATGGCCGCGAGCTAAGGTCAGCGACATGGCAGACGAGCTGGTCCACTACGAGGTGCAGCGTGGCATCGCGACGATCACGCTGGACTCCCCCCACAACCGCAACGCGCTGTCCTCGCAGCTGCGCCGGGAGCTGAAAGAGCACCTCACCAGCGCGGCGAGCGACGACCAGGTGCGCGTGGTCGTGCTGACGCACACGGGCTCCGTGTTCTGTTCCGGCATGGACCTCAAGGAGGCGGCCGGCGCGAGCGCGGGCGACCAGGGCGTCAACGAGTTCCCCGCGATCCTCGAACAGCTCTGGACCAGCCCGAAGCCCGTCGTCGCCGCGCTGAAGGGCCCGGCCCGCGCGGGCGGCGTCGGCATCGTCGCGGCGTGCGACATCTCCATCGCCGCCACCGCGGCCACGTTCGCGTTCAGCGAGGTCAGGATCGGCGTCGTGCCGGCCGTCATCTCGGTGACCGTCCTGCCGCGCCTGCTCCCCCGCCAGGCCCACGAGCTGTTCCTGACCGGCGAGACGTTCGACGCGCGGCGCGCGGTCGAGATCGGCCTGCTCAACTCCGCGACCGACGACGTCGACGCGGAGGTCCGCCGCTACACGGACATGCTCGCGCTCGGCGCCCCCAACGCGCTCGCGGCCACCAAGGAGATGCTGCAGCAGGAGAGGTCCACGAACCTCGGCGAGGTCTTCGCGGACCTGCTCAAGCTGTCTGCTCAGCACTTCGGCGGCCCGGAGGGCCAGGAGGGCATCGCGGCGTTCAAGGAGAAGCGCAAGCCCTCCTGGGTGCCTGCCGACTAGAACCAGCCGGTGCACTCGATGACGCCCTGCGAGGACCCGCAGGCGCGCATCACCTTGCCGTCGTTCTTGAACGCGTCGGTGTACTTCGCCGAACCCGAGTCGATCCTGGTGTAGCCGAGGAAGCCCTCGTGCCCGTTGGCCGAGGGCTCCTTGCGGTCCGTCCAGATCTCCTCGCCGGGCGTGCCGTAGGAGATGCGGCCCCACGCGCACTTGGACTTGTTCGACGCGCGCAGCTCGACCACACGGCCGTTCTGCATCGTCACGGGGTTGTCGCCGTCGATCGTCTCGAACGGCGTGAAAGGCCCCTCCTGCGAGCAGTCGGGGTCACCGGCGAACGACACCGCCGGACAAAGCGCTCCAACAACCACGACGACGCCGAGCGCGGAGCTCAAGCGGCGGAATTGCGTTCCCATGGAACGGCACTGTCCACTCCGGACGCCATGACCGCAGCCCCAGTCACCGTTCTGTGCGAATCACGCGCACTTTTCGGTCACCTGATTCGGCGGTCTGTTTCGCAGCGTCACGCAGGACCTGCGAGACGGACGGGTCCAGGTCCGCGGGCACGACCAGCACGTACTCGCCCGCGGGCAGCCACGAGAGATCGGTCAGGCTGTCGTACAAAGCGTCCAGGTTCTGCCCGAACCACTCGGGGAAGTCCAAAGCGGCGGCAATGGCCGAGATCGCGGCGGACTTTTCCGAAACGAGAATGTGCCGTTTCACTTTTTCACGTCCACGACGACGAACGACGAATAGTGGTCACCGGTGTAGAAGACTTCCTTCTCCGAACCGGTGACGAGGCGCCGCGCACCCCGGTCGGGACTTCCCGGCGTCGGCACGGTGTACTCCTTGTAGTACCCGGAGTTCTTGGCGGGCAGCCGCTTCTCCCGGTTCTGGAACGTCACGCCGTCGTTGCGCGGGTACGGGAACGGCCCCTTCGCCTCGATCAGCTTCCAGGTCTGGCCGGCCTCGGCGGGCAGCTTCGACAGCGCCTCGATGTCCAGCCCGGAGTTCGCGCCGGGCACGGTCTCGGCCTCCGCCGCGCTCGTGACCACCGGCTTCGTGGTCCCGGGAGGCGGCTCCGAGCTGTTGTCCTTGACGAACCACCCGATGACGACCAGCGCGAGGAGCCCGACCAGCGCGACGGTCAGGCGACGACCAGGGCTCACGCGGCGACCTTCTCCGGCTCGGGCTCGGGTTCCAGCTCGGAACCGGAAGCCGGGTTCTTCGCACCCCAGTCAGCGACCCGGTCGATCAGCCGTGCCACGCCCAGGCAGAGCGGGAGCACCACGATCATCACGACGGGGAACTGCACGGCGACGGGCAGCTGGACGACCCACAGCTCGACCCCGTCCCACCACTGCACCAGCCAGTCCACGCACCTCAGCCTAGTCTCGTGACCGGTGTCACGGCATTTGGCCACGATCCAGGTGGGTATGTTGCGAACCATGTTCGCCGTTTACGCAGCAGAACCCAGTCCTGAGAACCCGCTGGCCTCGCTTCGCGTCGGCGAGCGCCCCGACCCCGAGGTTCCCGCCGGGTGGGTGCGCGTCGCGGTCAAGGCGGCCAGCCTCAACATGCACGACCTGTGGACGTTGCGCGGTGTCGGCATCAAGCCCGAGCAGTTCCCGATGATCCTGGGCTGCGACGGCGCCGGTGTCCTCGACGACGGCACCGAGGTGGTGCTGCACTCCGTCATCGGCGACCCGAGCTGGGACGGCGACGAGACGCTCGACCCGAAGCGCACGCTGCTCACCGAGAAGCACCAGGGCACGTTCGCCGACTACGTCGTCGTGCCGGCCCGCAACGCGCTGCCCAAGCCGGCGGACCTCACGTTCGCCGAGGCCGCCTGCATGGGCACGGCGTGGCTGACCGCGTACCGGATGCTGTTCGTGAAGTCCGGCCTGCGCCCCGGCCAGACGATGCTCGTGCAGGGCGCGTCGGGCGGTGTGTCGACCGCGCTGATCCAGCTCGGCCGCGCCGCCGGGTTCCGCGTGTGGGTCACGGGCCGCACGGAGGAGAAGCGCGCGCTCGCGTCCAGTCTCGGTGCCCATGACACGTTCGAGTCCGGCGCCAGGCTGCCCGAACGGGTCGACGCGGTGTTCGAGACCGTCGGCAAGGCCACCTGGTCGCACTCGATGAAGTCGCTCAAGCCCGGCGGCATCGTGGTGATCTCCGGCGCGACGTCCGGTGACGCCTCCGCGGCCGAGCTCCAGCGGCTGTTCTTCCTGCAGCTGCGCGTCGTCGGCTCGACGATGGGCACCCGCGAGGAGCTGGGCGACCTGATCAGGTTCTGCGCTCTGAACGACCTCAAGCCGCAGATCGGCGCCGAGCTGAAGTTCGAGGACGCAGAGCAGGGTCTTCGCTCGATGCTGGACGGCGACACCGCCGGCAAGATCGTGTTCAGCCGCCCGTAAACAGCACGAAGAGCCAAAAATCGGCTCCCTGATTGGTGGGTCCGGACAAACCGCGTGACAGTTGGCGCGGGCAGTGTGGTGGCCGCCAGCCTTTGCCCCGTCTTCGGTGTTCAGACGGGCGCATCGCGGTGCCGGCCCCGCGCTCTCGTACTGGTTGTACGGGGGCGCGGGGCCGGTGCCGCGAGGCGCCCTGCTGAGCGCCGGAGACGCGGTGAAGGTTGGCGGCCACCACACTCCGTTCGCCCGGTCCCACCAACCAAGGAGCTAGGCATGACCACACAGGGCGTCTTCAGGCGCAAGCCCATCGAACAGATCGCCGAGGACAAGGGCGACGGGCTCACCAGAACACTGGGCCTGTGGCAGCTCACGGCGATCGGCATCGGCGGCATCATCGGCGCGGGCATCTTCTCGCTCGCGGGCGCCGTCGCGAACAAGACGGCGGGCCCGGCCGTGCTGATCTCCTTCCTCATCGCTGGTATCGCGAGCGCGGCGGCGGCGTTCTCGTACGCGGAGTTCGCGGGCCTGATCCCGAAGGCCGGCAGTGCCTACACCTACGGCTACGCGGTGCTGGGCGAGATCGTCGGCTGGTTCATCGGCTGGGACCTGCTGCTGGAGTACACCGCGATCGTGGCGGTGGTCGCGATCGGCATCTCGGGCTACTTCACCGAGCTCCTCAGTCTGCTGAACATCCAGCTGCCGCAGTGGATGCTGGGCGCGCCGGGCACCGAGACAGGGGACGTCGCCGCGGGCACGTACAAGGTGAACCTGTTCGCCGTCGTGCTGTGCCTGTTGATCGCTTACGTGCTGAACATGGGCATGAAGAACGCCGCACGGTTCGAAACCACGCTGGTGTACCTGAAGGTCGCGGTGGTGGCGCTGGTCATCGTCGTCGGCGCGTTCCACATCAACACCGACAACTACAACCCGTTCTTCCCGTTCGGCATCTCGGGTGCGCTCACGGGTGCAGCGACGGTGTTCTTCGCGGTGTTCGGCTACGACGCGATGTCGACGGCGGCGGAGGAGTCCAAGGACTCGCAGCGGCACATGCCCAAGGCGATCATCTACTCGCTCGCGGTGTCGATGGTCCTGTACGTGCTGGCCTGCCTGGTGCTGACGGGGATGGTGAACTACAAGGACGTCGACGCCGAGTCGGCGTTCGCCACGGCGTTCGCCGACGTCGGCCTGCCCGCGCTGGGCATCATCATCAGCGTCGGCGCCATCCTCGGCATCACGACGGTGCTCTTCACGTTCCTGCTGGGCGCGGCCCGCGTCGGCTACTCGATGAGCCGCGACGGCCTGCTGCCCCAGTGGTTCGCGAAGACGCACCCGGTGAAGCACGTTCCGTCGCGCATCACCTGGGTGCTGGGCGTCGCCTCCGCGGTCATCGCCGGTTTCCTGCCGATCGCGGAGGCCGCCGAACTCACCAACATCGGCATCCTGCTGGCGTTCGTCGTCGTCTGCATCGCCGTGATCGTGCTGCGGTACAAGCAGCCCGACCTGCCGCGGACGTTCAGGACGCCGGGCATGCCGGTGGTGCCGATCATCGGCGTGATCTTCTCGATCTGGCTGATCACGTTCCTCACCCCGGAGACCTGGCTGCGGTTCGCGGTCTGGTTCGTGATCGGCCTGATCGTCTACTTCGCCTACTCGAAGCGGCACTCCCTCATGGAGCGTCAGTCCAAGCGGTGACGATCTGGTCGAGGGTGGAGAGCGGCACCGCGCCGCTCCCCACCACCAGGTCGTGGAACGACTTGACGTCGAACCGGTCGCCCAGCTTCGTCTCCGCCTCCGCCCGGATGCGCTGGATCTCCAGGCGCCCCACCATGTACGCGAGCGCCTGGCCCGGCGTCTCGATGTACCTGTCGATCTCCGAGTCGATCTCCGGCGCGGTCATGACGGTGTTCTCCCGCAGGTAGTCGACGGCCTGCTGCCGCGACCAGCCGAACGCGTGGATGCCGGTGTCCACGACGAGCCGCCCGGCGCGCATCGCGTCGAGGCCCAGCATCCCGAGGCGCTGCTCGTCGGACGAGTACAGGCCCATCTCGTCCGCGAGGCGCTCGGTGTAAAGACCCCAGCCCTCCAGGTACGCCTCGATGAACGCGTACTTGCGCATGTTGGGCAGTTCCGTCTCGGAGGCGATCGAGAACTGGTAGTGGTGGCCCGGCACGGCCTCGTGGAACGCCGTCACCTCGGACAGCGTGCGGCTGCGTTCGGTGGCGCCCAACGGGTTCAGCCAGTACGTGCCGGGACGGCTGCGATCGGCCGGCGCGGGCTGGTAGAACGCGATGGCCGACGTGCGCTGCTCCTCCTGCGGCACGGCACGCACCTGGCAGCCGATGCCCGGCATGCGGCCGAACCACTTCGGCGCCTCGGCCTCCGCGCGGGCGATCGCCGCGACGGCGTTCTCGATCATCTGCTCTTCGCTGTCCCACAGCAGCTCCGTGCGCAACCGGTGGAAGATCTCCGGCACGTCCTTCGTGCCCCACAGCCGCGAGCCGATCTCCGCGTACTCCTCGCGCAGCGACGCGATGATGTCGAGCCCGAGCCGGTGCAGCTCGTCAGGCGTGCGGGAGGTCGTGGTGTAGGTGCGGACCAGGTTCGCGTAGTTCGCCTCGCCCTCGGGCAGCCAGCAGAGCCCGGCCTTGTCGTCGTCGCGGCCGTCCTCGATCGACGCCAGCACGTCGCGGAACCCGGCGACGGCGGTGCGGATCTCCGCCGAGTGCGCGCCTTCCCACTCCTGTGCCGGCAAGGCCAGGAACGCGTCCATGCGCTGCACACCGGCCTGGAGGTGACGGCTCAACGGTCGCCGGTCGGAGTCGCGGACCCTCTCGGCGGCCTGCCCGATGTACCGCGGGTACTTGTCGAGGCGCTGGGACACGTCCAGCTTGGAGGAGATCATGAGCAGGCCGTTCACCGGCGCGCTCATGGTCCCGACGGTGTGTTCGGCCAGCCTGGCGTCGATGCGGTCGACGATCGCCCTGCCCTGCTGCTTGATCACCGCGAGCGTGACGGCGTCCTCGGTGTCGTCCGTCTCGGCCCTGTCCACGAGGGCGGCGATCCGGTCGCGGTCGGCCCGCTGGCCCTCGACGCTCAGGTCTCCGAGCCCGTCCTCCCAGCCCGGCACCCCCAGCATCGTGGCCTGCAACGGCGAATAGTCCATCATCGCCTGGAACATCTCATCAGCGAGCGACATCAGGCCCTCCTGGACCAGTCGGAAACGAGCTTGCCGAGCGTGGGCAACGGCACGATGCCGTTCTGCAGCACGAGGTCGTGGAACTCCTTGATGTCGAACCGGTCGCCCATCGCCGCCCTGGCCTCCTCGCGCACGCGCTGGATCTCCAGGCGTCCCACCATGTACGCGAGCGCCTGCCCCGGCGCCTCGACGTACCGGTCGACCTCGGACGAGATCTCCGCGTCGTCCATGGCGGTGTTCTCGCTCAGGTAGTCGATGGCCTGCTGCCGGGGCCATCCGAGCGCGTGCAGGCCCGTGTCGACGACCAGCCGGCCGGCGCGCATGGCGTCGAGGCCCAGCATGCCCAGGCGTGCCTCGTCCGACGAGTACAGGCCCATCTCGTCGGCCAGGCGTTCGGTGTAGAGGCCCCAGCCTTCGAGGTAGGAGTCGATGAACGCGAACTTGCGCACGTTGTGCATGTCGGTCTCGGCGGCGATCGAGAGCTGGAAGTGGTGGCCCGGAATGGCTTCGTGGAACGCCGTCACCTCCGACACCGTGCGGCTGCGTCCGGTGGCGTTCAACGGGTTCACGAAGTACGTGCCGGGACGGGAGCCGTCGAGGGCCGCGTCCTCGTAGTACGCGAACGCGGCGTTGTGGCGGTCGACCTCCGGCACGAACCTGATCTCGCAGCGCGCCAGCGGCAACCGCCCGAACCACTTCGGCGCCTCGGCCTCGGCCCGCGCGACGGCGTCGACCGCGCTGGCGAGCATCTGGTCCTCGTTGTCCCACAACAGGTCCGTGCGCAACCGGCGGAAGATCTCCCGGACGTCGCTGACGCCCCACACCCGCGAACCGATCTCCGCGTACTCCTCGTGCAGCCCGGTGATCAGGTCGAGCCCCAGCTGGTGCAGTTCGGCAGGGCCGTAGGAGGCGGTCGTGTAGTCGCGGACGAGCCTGCGGTAGTTCTCCTCGCCGTCGGGCAGCCAGCACAGGCCGGCCTTGTCGTCGTCACGTCCGGGCAGGCCGAGCAGGACCTCCCGGTAGCGGGCGAACGCCGGGCGCAGGTCCGCGTCGCCCTCCCACTCCTGGCGCGGCGAGGCGAGGAACCGTTCGACGTAGGCCGCGCCGTTCTGCACGTGCCGGCGCAACGGCCTGCGGTCGGTGTCCAGCAACCGTTGCGCGGCCTGCTCCAGGAAACGCGGAACGAGGTGCCGCCGCTGCGAGAAGTCCACCTGGGAGGTCGCCCTGAGCAGGCTCGCGACCGGAGCGTTGACTCCCCTGGACACCGAGTGCTCGACCAGCCGCGCGTCGATGCTGCTGATGATCGACTCGGCCTGGTGCCGGATCACGTCCCGCGAGACCGGGTCCTCGTCGCTGCCGTCGAGGCGGCCGAGGATGCCGGTCAGCCGGGCTCGCAGCGCCTGGTGGCCGTCGACGGTGACATCTTCGAGGCGGTCGTCCCAGCCCGGCACGCCGACGAGCGTGGCGAACAGCGGGTTCCAGTCCATCATCGACTGGAACATCTCATCGGAGAGCGAGGTCACGCCCTCCTTCTTAGCCGCGCGGGAACCGCTCTGCCAAGGAATTGATCGTTTCCGTCAGCTCGGCGCCGATCCGCCGCACCAGCTCACCCGCGGGTTCGGCCGTCGCGAGCGGGTAGGTGGTGCCCGCCCACAGCGACATGACCTCCACCTCACCGGTCGCGCGCACCGGCCTCGTCAGGTGGTGCACGTTCGGGTAAGCGGCAGGCGCGTGCGGGCCCTGCTCGACCATGAACCGGTTCACGAGCCCGCGAGCCGGACGCCCGCTGAACGCCCGCGTGAGCGCGGTGCGCCGGACTCCCTCGGCGAGCGCTTCCCGTTGTGCCGCATTGGTTCCCGCCTCCGGGCAACCGAGGAACGCGGTGCCGAGCTGAGCCGCGACCGCACCCGCCGCCAGCACGGCGGCGACGTCGGCGCCGGTGACCAGGCCGCCGGTCGCGATCACCGGCAGGTCGACGGCTCCGCGCACCAGCCTGACCGCCGCGAGGGTGCCGTACAGGTCGCCGCCGCCGGGCGAGATGCCGTCGTCGACGAACGTGCCGCGGTGGCCGCCCGCGTCCGACCCCTGCACGCACACGACGTCGGCGCCGATCTGCTGCGCCTGCCGTGCCTCGTTGGGGGTGGTGACCGTCACGATGATCGTGGAGCCGGCCGCCTTGAGCCGCTGCATGTCGTCCGCGTCGGGCAGTCCGAAGGTGAACGACACCACGGGCACGCGCAGTGCCAGGACGAGTTCGAGCTTCGCCGCGTAGTTGTCGTCGTCCCAGCGCGGATCGCCGGGTACCGCGCCGACCTTCTCGGCGTAGGACGTGACGCGTTGCACGTACGAGGAGATGTCCGCTGTCGGCCGTGTGCCGGGCGCGAAAAGGTTGACCCCGAACGGTTTGCTCGTGAGCTCGCTCGTGCGCGTGATCTTCTCCGCGAGCTGCTCGACGGTGATGTAGCCGGCCGCGAGGAACCCGAACCCGCCTGCCTCGTTCACCGCGGCGACCAGTTCGGGGGTGGAGGGGCCCCCTGCCATGGGCGCGGCGATCACGGGCACGGCCAGCGTGTGGAACATGAGGACAACCTAGTTGGATCGGGCGGCGAATGCCTGGTGAAGCGCGCTGTGTCCTTGACGACGTGAGAACTGCTCCGGACGGACGTCCGGCGCCACGTCCACTGTGGACGTGGCGCCGACCGGTTCCATCATCTAGGGCAGGGAGTCCAGATGAGGAGCGACCGTGTTGGCGAACTGCCAGTTGTTGGAAGCGTCCCAGTTGATCGACCACGTCATGGCGCCGCGGATGGACGGCCAGGTCGTGCTCGGCTTGAACGTCCCGCAGTTGGTGCCGCGGGCGAGGCAGCTGAGCGCGTTGTTGACGTTGGACGGCGACTGGTAACCGCCACCGGCACCGGACGGCGACGCCGGCAGGCCGAGGCCCACCTGGTCGGCACGCAGACCGGACTGCAGCTGGATGCACGCGAGCGCGGTCAGGAAGTTGACCGTGCCCTGGCTGTGGACCTGCTGGTCGCAGCCGAGCATCGAACCGGAGTTGTAGTACTGCATGTTGACGATCGTCAGGATGTCCTTGGTGGCCAGCGCCAGCTTGAAGTACTCGGCGTTGACGTTCTGCATGTCGATCGTCTGCGGCGCCATGGTGATGACGGTGCCGCCACCGGCGTGGATGGCACGCAGCGCCTGACCCATGTACTGGGCGTTGACGCCGTTCTCCAGGTCGATGTCGACGCCGTTGAAGCCGTAGCTGGAGATCAGGCCCTTGACGCTGTTGGCGAAGTTCGTCGCCGCCGTCGAGTCGCCGACGCTGATCGTGCCCTTCTCACCGCCGACGGAGATGATCACCTTCTGGCCGCGGGCCTGCACGGTCTTGATGTCGGCGCGGAACTGCGCGTCGGTGTAGCCGCCGAGCTGGCTGCTCAGGCCGGGGTCGAGGTTGAACGCGACCTGGCCCTGCACCGCCGTGGCGTCGGCGAACGAGACCGCGATGATGTCGTAGGTGGTGGGGACGTCGGCCAGCCTCAGAGCGCGCGCACCGTTGTAGAAGTTCTGCCAGTAGCCCGTCAGGACGTGCTTGGGCAGACCGGTGTTCGGCGGGTTGCTGGTCGTGGTGGTGGTCGTCGTGGTCGTCGTCGTAGTGGTGGTGGTCGACGTCGTGGTGCTCGTGGTCGTCGGCGGGGTGCCGGGGCCGTCGAGGTTGACGTCGTCGGCGTAGTACGCGGGCTGGCCGTACCAGCCGTGCAGGTAGATCGTGACGCTGGTGGCGCTGCCGGTCGTGAAGTCGACGGTCAGCTGCGAGAAGCCGCTGGTGCCGGGCGTCCAGGTGTTCTTCTCCACGCCACCGGTGACGCCGAGGTAGACGTAGCTGCCCTGCACCCACGCGGACAGCTTGTAGGCCGTGTTCGGTTGCACCGTCACGGTTTGCTGGCACCGTGCGTTGCTCTGCCCGGCAGGAGCGCCCTGCAGTGCGTACGTGCCGGTGCGCTTCGTGCTGTTGGTGACGCTCGTGCCCTCGGTGCAGGTCCAGCCGCTCAGGTTGCCGGCCTCGAAGCCGCTGTTCGCCGCGAGGTTCGCGGCGGCAGCGCTCCCGTTGATCACCAACACCAGACCGGCGCAGGCGATCAGCGCGGACAACAGCGCTATGGCTGCTCGTCTGGTCTTGGACATGGTCCACCTCCACACATCATGCGGCGGCCATGTTGTGAGTGGACTAAAAATGGACTAGACCACTGCGTCCGGTCAAGACCTGGTTTAGCTTGATGCCCGTGTTCACCCTCGAAGACGCCATCACGATCGCCACCGCGGCCCACGACGGGCAGGTCGACAAGTCGGGCCGTCCGTACATCGGACACCCGTTGCGGGTCATGGCGTCCGTGACCGGAGAGCACGAGCAGATGGCCGCCGTCCTGCACGACGTCATCGAAGACACGCCGGTGACAGCGGACGACCTGCTCGCGCGCGGCTGCCCCGCCGCCGTGGTCGACGCCGTCGTGGCGCTGTCGCACCTGCCGGAGGAGCCGCAGGAGGACTACCTGCGGCGCGTGGCCGCGAACCCGCTGGCACTCTCCGTGAAGCGTGCGGACATCAGCGACAACCTCTCCCCCGCCCGCATCGCCCGGCTGGAAGAGGCGACGCAAGATCGCCTGAAGGCCAAGTACGCACGAGCCCTCGGGTTGCTCGACGAGTACGTGAGCTAACTCGCTTCTTCATCGGTACAGGTCGCTTGAACAGGGTGTATTATCGAATCGTAACCAAGATTGGAAGGACGCGATGACCCGCCACGACCTGTCCGTGAAGTCCCTGCGCTCGAGCCTGGCTTCCCGCCGTGCCGCTCGCACGAAGCGCCAGAGCCTGGAGCGGCAGTTGGCCAGCTACACCACCGAGAGCGACCGACTCGAACTGGACGCCATCCTGTCGCGCCACAGCGCGGAGGAGACCGGCGAACTCCGTTCGATCATCAACCGCCAGGCGATGGACCGCTTGATCCGTTCCGCCTGACGAGTACTCCTTGGGCCACCCCGGCAACGTTGCCGAGGGTGGCCTTCGCGTTTCTAGAAGAGCCGCTTGAGGGTCAGGACGTTGTCCTTGCGCATCTCCTGCTGGCCGTCCGGCCCGGTGAGCGGCCGTTCCACCACCTCGTCGGTGATGATGATCCAGTTGTCCTTGAGCGCCAGGTGGTCGAGCACGTCCTTGGTCGTCGGGAAGTAGTAGTCCTGGTGCTCCGACCACGACGGAGCACCCGCATGTCCGCCGATGACCAGGTGGCCGCCCGGCGCCACCGCCTGTGAAGCCCGCTTCAGGATGCTGTTGCGCTCCCCGTCCTCCTCGACCGGCGAGTGCAGGAACTGGGCACTCACGAGGTCGTACAGGCCGTCGGGGAACGTGACCTTGAGATCGTGCTGCTCCACCGAGATCTCGACACCGGCGTCGTACGCGTGCTTCAGCGCCCGGTCGAGCGCGACCTGCGACACGTCGACGCCCAGCACCCGCCAGCCCCGCTTCGCCAGCCAGACGGCGTCGCCACCCTCCGCGCACCCGATGTCGAGGGCACTGCCGGGCGTGAGCCGTTCGGCCTCGCGCACCAGCAACGGATTCGGCTTCCCGGACCAGACCTGGTCCCGCTCCGAGTAGAAGGTCTCCCAGAACTCCTGCGCTGTCGTCATGCTTCCAAGGTGCCGCAGACCGTGCCGTATTGGCAATCAACGTTGCTGGTTCAGCAACGCCAGGTCGTTCAGAACAGGGTCGCGGGCTCAACCGGCTCGGGCTCGGGCAGTGCATCGAGGCCGGGCACCAGCGCTCGCACCTCGTCGTGAAACCGGCGGGCGAGCGCCGGCGCGTCGTTGTTGTCGGGGGTGTGCAGGAACACCGTCGGCGACCTGCCCTCCCGCAGCCAGTCGGCGACCACCGCGGTCCACGACCGCCACCCCTCGACCGTGTCCTCGGCCGAGTCCCGGCCCAGGTAGCGCACGATCGGCTGGTCGGTCAACGCCTGCGTTCGCCGCGGCAACCGCGGTTTCCTGTCCCAGGCCTCCCGCTCGGCCTCGCTGGTCGGCGGGCTCTGGAAGAAGACCGTGGTGTCGAACGGCACCCACTCGGCGTGCGCGCCGGCGAGCGCCCCCTCCAGCAGCGACGTCGCTCCGCCGTCGGTGAAGAACAGCGGGTGACGCACCTCCACGGCGCGCCGGAGGCCGGCGGGCAGCCTGCGCAGGAAGCGGCCCAGGGCGTCGACCTCCGCCGGGCCGAACGAGCCGGGCAGCTGGGTCCACAGGACCGCACGCTCGCCGAGAGGTTCGATCGCGTCCAGGAACGCCCGCATCTCGACCTCGACGCCGGCCAGGCGTCGCTCGTGCGTGACGACCTTGGGCAGCTTGACCACGAACCGGAAGCCGGGGTCGGTCTGCTGTGCCCAGGTCGTGACGGTCTTCCTGGCGGGCGTCGCGTAGAACGTGGTGTTGCCCTCGACGGCGTTGCACCAGCCCGCGTAGGCCCGCAGTCGCTCCCCGGCAGGGTGCGACTGCGGCAGGAACCGCCCGAGCCACGCCTTGTGGTTCCACATCGCGCAGCCGACATGAAGACGCGCCACTGCGCCTACTTCTTGCCCTTCGGCTCATCCGTGGACAGCGCGGCGACGAAGGCCTCCTGCGGCACCTCCACACGCCCCACCATCTTCATGCGCTTCTTGCCTTCCTTCTGCTTCTCGAGCAGCTTGCGCTTACGGGTGATGTCACCGCCGTAGCACTTGGCCAGCACGTCCTTGCGGATGGCGCGGATCGTCTCGCGGGCGATCACGCGGGCACCGATCGCGGCCTGGATCGGCACCTCGAACTGCTGCCTGGGGATGAGCTCACGCAGACGGGTCGCCATGCGCGTGCCGTACGCGTAGGCGTAGTCCTTGTGCACGATCGCGCTGAACGCGTCGACCGTCTCACCCTGCAGCAGGATGTCGACCTTGACGAGCTCCGCGTCCTGCTCGCCGGACTCTTCGTAGTCCAGCGACGCGTAGCCGCGGGTGCGCGACTTCAGCGAGTCGAAGAAGTCGAAGATGATCTCGCCGAGCGGCATCGTGTAGCGCAGCTCGACGCGGTCCTCGGAGAGGTAGTCCATGCCGCCGAGCTGGCCGCGCTTGCCCTGGCAGAGTTCCATGATCGCGCCGATGTAGTCGGACGGGGCGATGATGGTGCACTTGGTGACGGGCTCGTAGACCTCGGCGCGCTTGCCCTCCGGCCAGTCGGACGGGTTCGTCACGACGTGCTCGGTGCCGTCTTCCATGACGACGCGGTACACGACGTTCGGGGCCGTGGAGATGAGGTCGAGACCGTACTCGCGCTCCAACCGGTCGCGGGTGATCTCCAGGTGCAGCAGGCCGAGGAAGCCGCAGCGGAAACCGAAGCCCAGCGCCGCGGACGTCTCCGGCTCGTAGGTGAGCGCGGCGTCGTTGAGCTGCAGCTTGTCGAGCGCCTCGCGCAGCTCCGGGTAGTCGGAGCCGTCGACCGGGTACAGGCCCGAGTAGACCATCGGGCGGGGCTCGCGGTAGCCGGCCAGCGGCTCCGTGGCGCCCTTGCGCTCCGACGTGACGGTGTCGCCGACCTTGGACTGGCGCACGTCCTTCACACCGGTGATCAGGTAGCCCACCTCGCCGACACCGAGGCCCTGGGACGGCTTGGGCTCCGGCGAGACGATGCCGACCTCGAGGATCTCGTGGGTCGCGCCCGTCGACATCATCTTGATGCGCTCGCGCGGCGTGATCCTGCCGTCGACGACGCGGATGTAGGTGACGACGCCGCGGTAGGTGTCGTAGACCGAGTCGAAGATCATCGCGCGGGCCGGGGCGTCGTCCTGGCCGACCGGGGCCGGAACCTTCCGCACGACCTCGTCCAGCAGCGCCCCGACGCCGAGACCGGTCTTCGCCGAGACGCGCAGCACTTCCTCCGGCTCGCAGCCGATGATGTGCGCGATCTCCTTCGAGTACTTGTCCGGGTCCGCGGCGGGCAGGTCGATCTTGTTCAGGACCGGGATGATGGTGAGGTCGTTCTCCATCGCCAGGTACAGGTTCGCGAGCGTCTGCGCCTCGATGCCCTGCGCGGCGTCGACCAGCAGCACGGCGCCCTCACAGGCCTCCAGTGCGCGGGACACCTCGTAGGTGAAGTCGACGTGCCCAGGCGTGTCGATCATGTGCAGGACGTGGTCCTGCCCCTCGAGCTGCCACGGCAGGCGCACGTTCTGCGCCTTGATGGTGATGCCGCGCTCGCGCTCGATGTCCATGCGGTCGAGGTACTGGGCACGCATCGCCCGCGCTTCGACCACGCCGGTGAGCTGCAGCATCCGGTCGGCCAGGGTCGACTTGCCGTGGTCGATGTGCGCGATGATGCAGAAGTTCCGGATGAGCTCCGGCGGCGTGAAGGTCGTGTCGGCGAACGAGGTCAAGGCAGTCCTCAGCAAAAAATCGGACGGGTGTCCCCTTATGGTCCCATAGTGGCCGGCGTGCTCTGCACCACTAGGGTGCGTCCGTGCAAATGAACGGTGAAGACCCCCGCCCGGCCAAGGGCGCGGTCCGCGAGATCTTCGACGCGGCACGGGCCGCCAAGCTGGACTACGCCCCCACCATGGACGGCGACGCCGACCCCGGTGAGGTCGTGTGGGCGTGGGTCCCCTTCGAGGAGGACGCCACCCGCGGCAAGGACCGTCCACTGCTGGTCGTGGGGCATGCGGACGGCGATCTCGTGGCGCTGATGCTCTCCTCGAAGGAGCCGCGCGACGACTTCCTGGAGCTGGGCGCGGGCGCCTGGGACCGCGACGGCCGCCCGTCGTACCTGCGCCTCGACCGCGTCTTCGCCCTCGACTCGGACGACGACATCCGGCGCGAGGGTGCCGTGCTGGCACCCGCCGCCTTCGGCCAGGTCGTGGACGCCCTACGCGAACGTCACGGCTGGCGCTGAACGAACGCACGCCACGCGGGTGCGCTGAAGCTCAGCGTGCCCGCGTCGGCGTTCTTGGAGTCACGAACGAGTACGTCCTGAGCGAACGACACTTCGACGCACTCGCCGCCCTCGGTCGCTCCGCTGTAGCTGCTCTTACGCCAGACGCGGTCCCCGGCCATCGAATTCCTCTCGCGGTGGGCTGACGTACTCCGCCAGCTTCGTCCGCGATTGTCCCGCATCCAACGCGACTCGCTCCAGGTGATCGAAGAGGAGCCTGGTCCGCGCGATGGCACCCGGGTCCTGCACGAACACGTTCACCAGGTCGGCCTCGCAATAGACCACCGGCGCCGACTTCTCGTACGACCACAACACGCAGCCCGACGAGGGCACCACGACGTCCGCAGGCACGATCCGGATGTCCTGCGCGCTGAACAGCAGCTTGGCGTACTGGTCCTCCATGATCCGGTCGTCGCCGACCTTCTGCCGAAGCGCCAGCTCGTGCACGAAGAACACGCAGGTCGGCCGATCGTGTCGGCGAAGGATCGCCTGCCGCTCGATGCGGAACCGCACGAGGTTCGGGATCCGCTCCTCCGCGACGAAGCCGCCCAGCCGGTACAGGGCATCGGCGTACTCCGACGTCTGGACCAGCCCAGGTATGCCCCGCGAGGAGTAGCTGGTGAGCGTCGCCGCCGTGGACTCGGCGAACGCAACCGTGCGCAGCTCCTCGTTCACCTGCACCACGTACTCGTCGAAGGCGTGCTTGTAGCGCCTTCGGAAGTCCTCGAAGAAGTCGATGTCCTTGCCGCACATCGTCAGGAACTGCACCAGGTCGATCTCACTGGCGCGCGCCTTGCCCTTCTCGATGTTGGTCACCTTGCTCGGGTGCCAGCCCAGCCGCACGGCCATGTGGGCACCGCCCAAGTCCGTGCAGGACTCTCGAAGCCGACGGAGCTCGTCACCCAAAGCCCTGCTGCACGCGGTGGATGTGATCACACTCATAGGGCCGACGCTAGGGATTGCAGTCGGTCCAATGAAGGCGCTCATTCGGGTGAAAACAACCTACGCAAGGCGCGTGATGTCGACCGTCACCTCCAGCGCCGTGGCCGCTCCACCCGAGTAGATCCCCTTCAACGGAGCCACGTCCGCGTAGTCACGCCCGAGCGCCACCCAGATGTGCCGTGGCCCGACCGGCATGGCGTTGGTCGGGTCGTACCCCCACCACCCGCCGGTCCACGCCTCGATCCACGCGTGCGACTCGCCACGCACCGTCTCCCGCAGCGCGCCGTCCTTGTTCGTGTGCAGGTACCCGGACACGTACCGCGACGGGATCCCCATGCCGCGCAACAACACCAGCGTCAGATGCGCGAAGTCCTGACACACGCCCTTGCGCTCGTGCCACGCGTCCACGGCCGAGCTGTGCACGCCGGTCGAACCCGGCTGGTACTTCAGCTGCTCCCACACCCACTGCGAGGCGGCCAGCACGGCCTCGGACGGCGTCTTGCCCTTCTTGAGCTCACGCGCCTTGGCCAGCAACTCACGGTTGCGCGGCGTGTAGCGCGTCGGCTCCAGAAACTCCGTGTACCGGTCGAGGACGTTGTCCTCGCGCATGTCCGCCCACGTCCCCGTGGTCACCGGCTCGATCACGTCGCTCGTCTCGACCACCGACGACGCGACGACCTGCAGTTCCTTGTGTGGCGCATGGAGGTCGAACGACGTGACCTCCGTGCCCCAGTAGTCCGTGTATCGGTACGCACGGGTCGCCGGCGTGGTCTCGACTCGTGAGACCACCACGTTCTGACGGCGGTCACCGCGCGGTGTCAGCCGTGCCTCGTTGTACGACTGCATGACCGGTGCCTCGTACTGATAGCCCGTCGTGTGCACGACACGCACTCGCCAGCTCATGGTCAGCCCACCTCGGTGTTCGTCCAGGCGACCCACGGGGACACGTGGAAGTACTGCTGCGACACGGCCTCACCGACGTCACGCACGGTCTTCTGCAACGCCGAAAGACGTTTCGGCAGGTCGGGCAGCAAGTCGTGCGGCCTCAAGAACTCCAGGTCGCTCCGTGCCTTGCCGAGCAACCGCAGCGCCTCCGCGCGCGCACCGACGCGCACGGACGGTTGGTTCTCCAACTGCTCCAGGCACGACTCCGCCTGCCTCAGCGCGTGGAACACCGACCGCGGAAACAGCCTGTCCAACAACAGGAACTGCACCACTCGCGACGCGTCCAACGCGCCGCGGTACGTCCTCAGGTACGTGTCGTGCGCACCGGCCGACCGCAGAACCGTGACCCATCCAGGCGAAGACGCCTTGTCCCCCACCCGAGCCAGCAGCAGTCGCACGATCATGTCGACGCGCTCGACCGACCGTCCCAGCACGAGGAACCGCCACCCGTCGTCCCGTGACATCGTGGAGTCCGCGAGCCCGGCGAACATCGCCGCCCGCTCCTCCACAAAGCTGAAGAACGCGTGCGGCCCCATCGTGCGCGCGTAGGTCTGCCGTTCGGCAACGGCGTTCCACATCGTGTTGAGGCACTCCCACATCTCGGTCGACACGACCTCACGAGCGCCACGCGTGTTCTCGCGCGCGCTGTTGACCGACGACACGATCGAACTGGGGTTGTCCTTGTTGTACGCCACCAGTTCCGTCAACGACCACACGTCGAACTGGTCGGCACCCTCCGGAGGTGTGATGCCCAGAACCGTCAGCAACTGCCGTGACGTGGCATCGGGGTTGACGGTCGCGTCCTCCAACAGCTGATGGACCGAAACATCCAGGATGCGCGCCGTGTCGTCCGCCCGTTCGACGTAGCGGCCGATCCAGTACAGCGACTCAGCGTTGCGTGCCAGCATTTCGCGCCTCCCTACTGCTGCTGTTGTTGTTGCTGCTGGGACGTGGTCAGCTCCGGCCCTTGCTCAGCCGCCGCGACCTCCATTTCGGACGGACCGGCGAGCCCGGGCTCCGCCAGCTCCCGCTCCTGCGTGGACGACTTGGCCGCCAACACCCACGTGTCCTTGGACCCACCGCCCTGCGACGAGTTCACGATCAAACTGCCCTCCGGCAACGCGACCCGCGTCAACCCACCCGGCAACACGAAGATGAAGTTGCCGTCGTTCACCGCGAACGGCCGCAGGTCCACGTGCCGGGGCGCCAGCTTGTCGCCGATCTTGGTCGGCACCGTGCTCAGCTGCACCACGGGCTGCGCGATCCACCCGCGCGGGTTGGTCTTGATCCGCTTCCGCAGCGAGTTGAGCTCCCTGACCGTCGCGTCCGGCCCGAACACGATCCCGTACCCGCCAGAGCCCTCGACGGGCTTCACCACGAGCTCGTCGAGGTGGTCGAACACGTGCGACCGTTCCTCGGAGAGCCAGCACCGGAACGTGTCAACGTTGGGCAGCAACGGCTTCTCGCCGAGGTAGTACTGCACGATCTCCGGCAGGTACGTGTAGACGAGCTTGTCGTCCGCCACCCCGTTGCCCACAGCGTTGGCGATGACGACGTTGCCCGCCCGCGCCGAGTTCAGCAGCCCCGCGATGCCCAGCACCGAGTCAGGCCGGAAGTGCACGGGATCCAGGAAGTCGTCGTCGATGCGCCGATAGATGACATCGACCTGCCGCTCCCCCTCGGTGGTCCGGAGGTACACGAAGTTGTCGCGGCAGAACAGATCCCGCCCCTCGACCAGTTCCACACCCATCTGCCGAGCGAGCAACGAGTGCTCGAAGTAGGCCGAGTTCCCGAGCCCAGGCGTGAGCACGACAACGTTCGGGTCCGCGGCGTTGGGAGCGGCAGCGTTCCTCAAAGCCCTGAGCAGATGAACCGCATAGTCCCCCACCGCGCGCACACGATGCCGCGCGAACAGGTCAGGAAAGACCCGCGCCATGGTCCGCCGGTTCTCCATGACGTACGAGACACCACTCGGACACCGAAGATTGTCTTCGAGAACCCGGAACGTCCCCTGCTCGTCCCGCACGAGGTCCACGCCCGAGACGTGGATGCGCACCCCGTTGGGCGGCGTGATGCCGGCCGCCTCCCGGTGGAAGTGCTCGCAGCTCGTGATGAGACGCCGGGGCAACACTCCATCCCGGACGATCTGCGCGTCGCCGTAGATGTCCGCGAGGAACATCTCCATCGCCCGCACCCGCTGAACGATGCCTTTCTCGAGCTTCGACCACTCAGTCGCGGTGATGATCCGGGGAATCAGGTCGAGCGGGAACGGCCGTTCCTGGCCACTGAGCGAGAACGTGATGCCCTGGTCCACAAAGGCCCGGCCAAGAGCTTCACTGCGCGCGTTCAGCTCATTGACCTGCGAGGGAGCCACCGACTCGTACAGCGCGCGGTAAGCACTCCGCACCCCGTTGTCCGTGGAGAACATCTCGTCGTAGGCACCGGCATGGGGGCGTGCGGGATTCAGATAGCCGTTGAACAGCTCACCGAGCCTCGGCGTGGTGACCGTGCGGCTGCGGCGCAGTCCTGAGGTGCGGGCTCGGTGCTCCATGGTCCACATCTTCACCCTGTTCAGGCCGTTTTCCCACTAGTCCGACCGGACAGAAACCTCCCGGAAACGAAACTCGGTACTTTCCAGGCGTGAGCTCAGCCGAACCGCCCTCCCGCATGACGCTTGAACGCGTCATCCAGCTCGGCATGCCCGTCACCGAACTATCGGTGAGTACGCGGATGGAGGAAGGCCTGCTGATCCAGGTGAACAGAGGCCTGTACCTCTACGCGGACACCGGCGAGCTGTTCGACGGCGATGCCTACATGACCTTCCTTCGCGGATACACCAAAGCCCTGGAGGTGTCGCTGCCGGGCGTGATCGCGAGAGCCACCGGCAGCACGGTGGCCCTCTCCAACGGACTCAGCCTGAACGTCCACACGAGGCCGATCACCACGCTCGGAGTCTGTGACTCGCGCGGCGTCCCGTTGCTCATCTCGGCGAGCGAGGGCGGCAGCATCCGGCTCTGGGACGTCCGCACCGGCGAGCAGCGACGAGTCGGCCTGCAGCAGAGCCCCACGACCTCGCTGGTCACCTACTTCGGGCCCGATGGGAAACCGCGCATCGCGGCCGGAGGCCCCGAGGGTTCGCTGTACATCTGGAACCCACAGCTCCCCGTCAGCCCGCGGATCGGCCGGGTGGCGACGCGCGGGTTCAACGATCGCGTGGCCGTACAGGACCTTCTCGATCGAAGCGCGCTCGTGTCCGCGCTCGCCAACGTCCTCGAACCAGGAGAAGGCCCCACCGTGATCACGGTGGAGGGGGCTTGGGGCTCGGGCAAGAGCACGGTGCTGGAGTTCGTCCGCGCTGCCCTCGCCACGGACGCCGACAAGACCACGCGCGGCTCACGGCTGACGGTGTTCGCTGCGGACCGCATGTTGTACCGGCCACCGGTGCGCGACTTCGAGAAGACGCTGAAACGGACAGTTCAAAGCAGGAAGAACGCCGACAAGCCGTTGGTCGCGTCGTTCAACCCGTGGCGGCACCAGTCGAGCGAACAGGTCTGGGCCGGCCTGGCGAAGACCGTGATCGCCGCCGCCGAGTCCGCGCTCACGCCGGACCTGAACGCCAAGGAGCGGTACTGGTTCGCGAACAACGCCCACCGGGTGGACCGCAGGCACCTGCAGCGCCAGCTGTGGAAGCGGATCTACTCGCCGCTGTTGTCCTTCGCCGGCCTCGGCTTCGGCCTCTCGCTGCTCGGGGCGCTGACGAAGCTCAACGTCACCTGGTCGTGGTGGACCACCGCGGGGCTCGCCGCACTCGGTGTGCTGCACACCGCCCGCCGGTACTTCTTCAGCCGTGCGTCGGCGTTCCTGCCGGGTGAGCTGTTCGCCGGACCGGTCACCAGCAACGCGTTCGCGGCCGCCGGCACCGACCCGTTGATCCGCGACCCGTACTACAACGCGCGATCCGGCCACCTGTACCTCGTGCAGCACGACGTCAAAGCGGTACTGGACGACCTGGCGGGGCGGGGCTACCAGCTGGTGCTGCTGATCGACGACCTGGACCGGTGCGTGCCGAGCACGACGGCCCAGGTGTTCGAGGCCATCAACGTCTTCCTGTCCGACGACTTCCCCGCCACGAGGTTCGTGCTGGGCCTCGACTCGTCGGTCGTCGCCTCCCACGTCGACCACGCCTACAAGGAACTCGCCGACGCGAAGGTCGTGGCACACCCCGACGATCCGAGTCCGGGGTGGACGTTCCTGCGCAAGCTCGTCCAGCTCCCGGTGCGGCTACCCCGCACGACCGAGGACAACGTGGACCAGGTGCTGCTCGCCCAGCTCGGCCCGGTGCATCGGGAGGAGCAGCCGGCTGAGCTCTCCGAATTCACCTTCACCGGCCGGTCGATGCCCGACTATCTCGCCGAGGCGGAGGACGAGCAGATCGTCATCGCGATCGAACGACAACCCCTGGTGCGCGACCACCTGCGCCGGCGGCTGATGGCCCAACCCGAGCAGTCGGTCCGCGAGGAGAAGCGGCTGCTCAACGTCTGGCAGTTCTACCTGCGAGTGCTGGCTTCCGCGGACGTGGACCAGGCGTGCCATCTGGTCGTCGTTGCCGAGATCGCGGTCAGGTGGCCCGCCTACCTGCACCGGTTGCGTGGCGCGTGGGTGAACCTGGCCGACGCGGTCGAAGACGACGTTGAGTGGGGCGCGACGATCGCCAGGCTCGGATACGGCTATGGCGACCGCAAGGCAGCGGCGAACCTGCGGAAGCTGCTGCAGGACTGCAACGCGCGTGCGGTCGCCGACCTGGCCAACCGGCTGTTCTAGAAACAGCCCTTCAGACTTCTGCCTGACGGGCTTTGCACCTGGTCGAAAACG